>JAEZAF010000195.1 GCA_023430545.1 Chloroflexota bacterium | reverse complement strand
GCTGCCGTCTGCTCGGGTGAGTCCTGCAAGAACGGCACCAACTGATCCCATGCCTGCGACAGCGCGACGGTCATCTCATCGAGTTCGGTTTCGAGGGCTTTGATGCGCTGAAGGTAATGTTCTACTGAATCATGGCGCACAGATAAATTCATGGTCTTTCCGCAGCAGGCTCTAGTGGCAGGCAGCCTAACAGCAGGCTGTCGATTTTATGCCGAGCTGTCTGTGAGAGACTCGGCCATACTTCGTTCAGGCAATTCCACATACTGTTGATTATAAATAAATACAAACCTTTGTTTCGTTAAGGAAGTTCCTTCTTCTGGGTGTGGAACGTTATGTGGTGCAGACACCATACAGTGCAGTCCCGGCAACGTCCGCTGTGATGACGCCCGCAATGGGAGCACTCACAGGTGCTCCCCATGTGCAGCAAGTTAAGGAGTGCTGATGCAGCAAAGCACCTCCTATCTCCGGCCCTTCCTGATGCGAGAGAAAGCCCCCCATCCCTAGCCCTTCCCGGCATTGCTTGCAATGCTAACCACTCGCTACCGGCGGGAAGCGCATCCGTCGTTCGCTCCGAGGGAAGGGAGAAAAACAGGTTTTACGAAGGGCAGCATTACTTGCTACGCTGCTTAGGAGATGGGTTTTTACCGATTCACGCCGGTTTTTAAATCTGCAATTTGCTTAAGTTGCTACGCATGAGGCCGGAAGAATCCGGCCTCATGCATACCAAGTTAAGCCTACGCCTTGAAGCAGCGACGGTGGCGGCGGCGCAAAAATTTACGCCACCGCCACTATTTTCCCCTCAAAATGGGCGACGGTGACGGAATTTGCGGCGCATTTACGCCGCAAGATGCCACAATGAGCCACAAGATGCCGCAAGATGCTGTTTGTTGCTGCTGCTGCTTGTTGCTGCTGCTGCTGCCTGTAGCAACAAGTTGCTGCACAAAATTTTTGTGCGGCAACAACGGGTTTTCCCCTCAAAATGAACGGCGGCGGCAGATTTGCAGCACGATTTTGCTGCAAAGTGCAGCAGTCCGCAGAAGCGGTATCGTGCGGATTTTGTGTCGATGTTAAGGTGCAGGACTTTCCCAGTGTAGCACGGGTGTTCGTATTCTGTTGGTTCGAATGTGGTTAAAGCTGGTTGGGATCGCGTTAGAGGATCGATGGGATCTGAATACACAGATCTCCACCAATCGCCGCAGATGTTGAGGTGAATCAAAAGAGCGCAACCGATACTGGCTGCGCTCTCTTCTGTTGTCTGTCTGATGTGCGGATGTGTGATTACGTGGCGGCTTAACCGAAACGGCCAGAGATGTAGTCGGCGGTCTCTTCAAAGGCCGGATTGCTGAAGAGGTGGTCGGTTGCGCCGAACTCGATCAGCTCGCCCCAGCGGTTTTCCTTGCCGATCTCGGTTTCCTGCTTGCGGATGTTGAAAAACGCCGTGTAGTCGGAGACACGCTGCGCCTGCTGCATGTTGTGGGTGACGATGATGATCGTGAATTCCCGCTGCAAATCGCGCATCAGTTCTTCGATGCGCTGTGTGGCGATCGGGTCCAGTGCCGAACACGGCTCGTCCATCAGGATGACATCGGGTTTGACGGCAATTGTCCGGGCGATGCACAGACGCTGCTGCTGTCCGCCGGAAAGGGCCGTACCAGACTTACGCAGGTCGTTTTTAACTTCATCCCACAGGGCGGCACCCTTGAGGCTGCTTTCCACGATTTCGTCCAGTGTGCTGCGGTTGCGTATCCCCAGCAGACGCGGGCCGTAGGCCACATTGTCGTAGATGCTCTTGGGGAAGGGATTCGGCTTCTGGAAAACCATCCCAATGCGGCGGCGGACTTCGACCGGATCGATATGGCGATCATAGAGATTCTGGCCGCGATAGATGATCTCCCCTTCGACGCGTGCGCCGGGGATGAGATCGTTCATGCGGTTAAAGGCGCGCAGTACGGTGCTTTTTCCGCACCCAGACGGGCCGATGAACGCCGTAATCCGGTTCGACTCGATGCCCATCGTGACATTGTTTACGGCGCGAAAGTTTCCGTAGTAGATGGAGATGGCATTGGCGGAGACGATATAGTTTCCGGCGAATTTGTTGACGGCTTCTCTGGTTTCAGGCATTGCAGTCATAGGTTGGGTTATATCTCTTTGCTAAAGCGATTACGCAGGACGATAGCGGTCAGGTTCAGGAGGATCATCACGGTCAGCAGCACGATGATGGCAGCGGCAGCAGCGTTACGCCAGGTCTGATCCGGTTCGGCTGTCCACTGGAAGATCTGGATCGGGACGACGGTGAATTTTGAAAATGGGCCGTTAGGATCGATGGCAATAAAGGTTGAAGCACCGACGACCAACAGCGGGGCGGTCTCTCCAACCGCACGGGACACCGAGAGGATGACACCGGTCAGAATACCTGGCAGCGCGGCGGGCAGCACCTGCCGTGAGATGGTCTGCCAGCTTGTGGCCCCGAGTCCAAAGCTCGCCTCACGGATGCTGCGCGGCACGGCCCGCAGCGCTTCCTGCGAGGTCACGATCAGGTTGGGCAGAATCAGCAGGGCGAGGGTAAATCCGGCGGAAAGCACGGTGCGGCTGTTGATGTTGTCCATCCCGAATGCCTGACCGCTGGTGATCTCGCTGAGGACGCGGACGAAAATCGCCAGCCCCAGCATCCCGTAAATCACAGACGGAATAGCGGCCAGATTGCGGATGTTGATCTCAAGGAAGCGGCCAATGGCGCTGTCCTGCGAGTATTCCTCAAGATAGATGGCTGCGCCGACACCGAGAATCAGCGAGGTGGCAATGGTGATGACCATGATCCACGCTGTACCGAGCAGGGCGGTGCGCAGGCCGGTGGTGGAGACACGGCTGGAGGCGGAGCTGGTGAGGAAGTCGGCATTGACCCACGACTTGAATTCGAGACGACCTTCGGCGTGTTTTGTGGCTGCTTCCTGCTCGATCTGCTGACGATTGAAGATCGACGGGATCAACTGCCAGCTTTCAATGATGGTTGGCTGCACAATCTGTTCGGTGATGAGGTCCACAAGCTGACCACTATCCAGATTGTGGGTGAGGATGAAGGCGATCTGTTCACTGGAAAGATCGTTGATCGTTTCCTGATCCAGACCTTCTGGCAGGGTGCTGCCGAAGAGTGCATCGGTCACCGGGACGGTTGTGAAGATGGAAGGGTCCACCTGGCTCATGCGGTCACGGATGATGACTTTGACACGGTTGCCGAGGTTTTCCTGAAGAATGGTCACGAGCTGATCAGACGACAGCGTTTCCAGCGGCTGCGCGGACAGGGCCGCCGGCTCGACCTTGTTGCTGATGACGACCATCCCCAGTGTATTGTTGAGGATATGGCCGACCAGAATGACGATAATTGCCAGACCGACGAGATTGGAAAACAGGAAGAACGTCTCGGCTACTTTGCCGCGACGGTTGCGTTTTCCCATGCGGGCGCGGTAATCGGCCTCGCTGACGAGTTCAGCGCCCCGGGTGATGGTCTGATCGGACATTAGTAGATCTCCCGGAAGCGGCGGGTAATGGTGGCGCTGATCATGTTCAGGATCAGGGTCATGACGAAGAGTGTCAGGCCGACGGCGAACACGCTGTTATAGTCAATCGAGCCGTAGCTGATGTCACCGGTGCTGATGCGTGCGATATGACCGGCCATAGTCTCGGCACTTTCAAAGGTGTTGAAGGTAAAACGCGGCCCCGCACCCGCCGCCAGCAGTACAATCATGGTCTCACCGACGGCACGCGAAATCCCGAGGATGATGGCCGCCGAAATACCGGAAAGGGCTGCGGGCAGCAGGACTTTGACGATGGTCTCCAGCCTGGTTGCGCCTAACCCGTAAGAGGCTTCACGCAGCGCACGCGGGACCGAGTTGATCGCGTCCTCACTGATCGAGCTGATGGTCGGGATAATCAGAATGCCGACGACGATACCGGCTGACAGCATGTTGTAGACCTGCACCTGAATGCCGAAGACTGATTGTAAAAGCGGTGTCATGAAGGTCAGGGCGAAGTAGCCATAGACGACGGTCGGGATACCGGCCAGAATTTCGAGAATGGGCTTCAGGGTATTGCGGACGCGGCGGCTGGCATATTCACTGAGATAGATGGCCGAGCCTAAACCGAAGGGGATGGCGACCAGCATGGCGATGCCGGACGTGACCAGTGTCGAGTTGAGCAGGGGAAGAATACCGAAGCGGCCAATCTGCGGTGCCCATTCGGTGCGAGTCAGGAACTCGGTGATGGTCACCTCTGCGCCTACGTACAGCGGGCTGTTGGCGGTGTGGGCTGTGACAGCGGTACCGTCTACGCCGCGTTCGACCTCAACCAGATTTTCACCCTCTACAACCGAGACGATACGCATCAGTTCGCCCTCGGCCTGACCGATGCGGAGCAGGCTGCCTTCTCTGAGCTGGGAACCGCCGCTGGAGACGGTGAGGGCTGTCTGATCGGTGGTCACTGCGGCTGTGACGGTCTTGTTGATGTTCAGCCATTCGGTGCTTGCGAAGAATTTGGTCGCCTCTGTGCCGAGGACGACCGTAAATCCAATCGTCGTCATGATCGATACAAACGCACACAGGAACAAAAATCCCCGGATGAGATTTTCCCCAAGCCGGAGCCGGTAGTTCAGATTGAGTGGACGGGATGCTTCAATGTGTGCGTGAGTAGATTTTGTGTCTGCATACACCTCCTGTTTGATAAAAGGTTGTGCGGCAGAGTCGAATGATTCAACCATGTGTTGAGTTTGGTCCCTTATTGTTGACTGCGACCTTGTAAAAGGATAAGAAATCTATTCTTTTTAAAGCTGCCTGTAACCGTGCCTGTTTTTGCAGCCTGTTTTACAGCATGGGTCTTATCAGCACAATAGGGAAGAGTAGTATTCTCTTCCCCATTGTAGCGGGTTCTTACCTCATTGAAACTTCAGGTTACTGGACGACATCGGCCAGCGCTGCCTGCAGGAGCAGGGCATTTTTGCTGGTGATGTAGGCTTCAACCGGGATGTAACCGATCTGGTCTGCACCACCACCCAACTGGGCATTGGCAGTCTGCAGGTAGTAGTTGATGTAGGCTGCGACCTGCGGCTTGGCGGCCAGCACGCTGGGTGCGCTGTAGATGAACAGCGGGCGGCTCAGCGGGTATTCGCCGGTGGCACCGGTTTCTTCGTTGGGCTGGACACCCTCGATGCTCACAGCGCGCAGGTTCCCCTGATTTTCCTGGAAGTAGGCGAAGCCGAAGTAACCAATGGCATAGGGGCTGCCTTCTACACCAGTCACCAGCACGTTGTCATCTTCGCTGAAATTGACGTTCGCGCTCTGGATCGGTTCTTCGTTGCTGTCGAATACGGCTTCCACGAAGTAGTCATAGGTGCCGCTGTCGGTGCCGGGACTGTAAAGCTGGATGGTTTCTGCCGGGAAGCTCGGGTCGATTTGATCCCAGGTGGCGGCCTCGCCGGAGTAGATCCGGGTAAGCTGTTCGAAGGTCAGGTTTTCGACGAAGTCATTGGTGCTGCTGACAACCACGGCCAGCGCGTCGGTCGCGACGACGAATTCAACCAGTTCGAGACCATTGGCCGCGCAGGATTCGGCTTCTTCGGCTTTGGCGGGGCGGCTGGCATTCCAGACATCGGTTTCGACGTTCACGCAGAAGCGCTCACCGCCGCCACCGGTCCCGATGCTTTCAACGGTGATGTTGCCGCTGTAACCTTCAGCGATGAATTCGTCAGCAATGCGCTGGGTGAGGGGATAAACCGTCGAGCTTCCGGCGGCAACGATGTCGCCAGTGACCGACAGGGCGTCCACTGCGGGCAGTTCTGCCACTGCCGGGACGAGTACGGAGTCGATCACATGGACCACACCGTTGGACGCCTGCACATCGGCGGTGACGACGTTGGCGGCATCGACTTTCAGGCCGCTGCTGGTGACCGTCAGAGCCAGATCGCTGCCTGCGGTGGTTGCTGCGGTGGTGCTTTCAGTGACATCGGTGGAGAGCACTGCGCCTTCGACCACGTGGTAGTTCAGGACGCTGGTCAGCAGTTCCGGGTTGGCGGAGAGATAATCAAGGGCATACTGCGGGAAAGCGGCGAAGGCTTCGTTGGTGGGGGCAAACACCGTGTACTGGGCGTCGGTGGTGTTCAGGGCTTCGGTCAGTCCAGCGGCTTCCAGCAGTTCTACCAATTTGGAAAGTTCGGGATTAGCGGCTGCGATTTCTGCAATAGTGCCTGCTGCTGCCGTGTCTGATGTTACAGCTTCTTC
Organism: Chloroflexota bacterium; assembly: GCA_023430545.1. Taxonomy (GTDB): domain Bacteria; phylum Chloroflexota; class Anaerolineae; order Aggregatilineales; family Phototrophicaceae; genus JAEZAF01. The sequence continues at coordinate 40,918 of JAEZAF010000195.1, read as the reverse complement.
AGTCGCATCCTGGGCCAGCACACCGCTGATGGTGAACAGGGCGAGGACGAAAATGAGAGCGATATTTCTGAACTTCAGCATGCGTAGAATTTCTCCTTGATGGTCGAAAGTTGATTTTGATCGCATTACGACGTGAATAGTAATCAAGGCCTTTTAACGAAGTGGTACGATCCTGTTAACAATCTGGCATGGAATGTTTAAATAACGGTTATGCCCTCGTCGGCTGATTTATTACGGTTCTTAACATTTAAGGACGTGTTCCCGATGCCGGATCGCAGTGGTGAATCACGATGCTTCTGATCGTTTCCTCGATGCTTCGTCCATAAAGGCAAAAGCCATACAAATCCATGACTTTTCAAAGCGGGGAAATTGTTGTAATCTTTATGGTGCATATCTGATAATGAAAGTTATCTATGGGTCAAAGTGGATCATTAGGTCCATTAAGATGCTGCACGTTTAAATTTATTGAAATGGGCACTACAATGATTGGAGTCACTGTGTTTTGCGCCATGCACTCAATATCCGCGTCTGGCGTCTGTCGAACCGTGATTAAAGCCTTCTTAAGTCCCATTGCTTTACGCAATACCCGACCATAAACGGAGTTACTCCTTTGTCTACATTTGCTATCCGTACTCCTGAGATCCAGCATGCGGATTATGATCTGAAAGAAGTTGTCAGCGACAACCGGCTGGTCGGTTTGTGGCGTCTGATGCGCGGGTACCGGCTGCACTATGTCTTTGCCAATGCCAGCCTTGGCATCTCGGCGGTTTCCAAGACGGCGACACTGCTGCTGCTGAGTTACTTCGTCGATCATGTCCTGATGCGTCCTAATCCGATTCTGCTGCATGCGCTGCCTGCAAATGACCGCCTGATGTCCAGCCCGGTACTGGCTGATTTCACCGCACCGACGCTGCCAGTCTCGGCGGTCCCGCTTGAGACCATGCTGCTGATCGCACTGGGGTTTGTCGTACTGGCGGCGATGGAAGGCGGCTTTACCTTTATCAGTGGGCGTCTGGCGGCCATGACAAGTGAAGGGATCGCGCTGCGCCTGCGCAATTACATGTTCGACCATATTCAGCGCCTGTCGTTCCGCTATCATGACAAAAATCAGACAGGTGACCTGCTTCAGCGTTCGACCTCGGATGTCGATGCCGTCCGCCGCTTCTTTGTCGAGCAGGGTGTGGGCGTTGGCCGTATCGGGCTGCTGTTTCTGGTGAACTTCATCGGGATCAGCACGATCAGCTTTCCGCTGGCGCTCTTCTCCTCGATGGTGATCCCGGTGGTTATCCTGGTCTCGATCTGGTTCTTCAAGCGGGTCTCTGACCGGTATGAGAACTATCAGAATCAGGAAGCAGTCGTCTCGACACGCCTTCAGGAAAATCTGACTGGTGTGCGTGTGGTGAAAGCCTTCGCACGTCAGCAGTTCGAAATCGACAAGTTCGAAGAAGCGAACTATCAGTTATTCCAGCGTGGCCGTGAAGAACTGATCATGCACTCGTTCTACTGGCCGGTGACTGACTTTATCACCGGTCTCCAGCTTCTGGCGGGTTATTACATCGCCGCGACGACGGTGATCAGCGGCCAACTGTCGGTTGGGGATTATCTGGCCTATGCCGGTATGCTGATCTATATCATCTTCCCAATGCGTAACATGGGCCGCATCATCGTGCAGATGTCCGCCGGTCTGGTGTCCTATGACCGTATCAAGGAAGTGATTCAGGAAGACCGCGAGCCGCTGCGTGAAGGTGAAGCCGCACCCGTGAAGGAACTTGAGGGCGAAGTGGTCTTCGAGCAGATCAACTTTGAATATGACGAAGAAGCCCCCGTGCTCCGTAACGTCAGCTTCGTGGCAGAGCCGGGTAAAATCGTCGCGCTGATGGGGGCAACCGGTTCCGGTAAGACCAGTGTGGTGAACCTGCTGCTGCGTTTCTATGACTATCAGAGCGGCAGTATCCGGCTGGACGGCGTGGAACTGACCGAATATCCGCGTGACTTCCTGCGGCGCAGCATCGGTATTGTGGAGCAGGAACCGTTCCTGTTTTCGCGCAGTATCCGCGACAACATCACCTACGGCATCGGGCGTGCAGTTTCAGATGAAGAGGTGGAAGCAGCCGCAAAGGCAGCGGCCATCCATCATGTGATCCTGACCTTTCCGGAAGGTTACAGCACTATGGTCGGTGAGCGCGGTGTCACGCTCTCCGGTGGACAGAAGCAGCGTCTGGCGGTTGCCCGTACCCTGCTGAAGAACCCGCGCATCCTGATTATGGATGATGCGACTTCATCGGTGGACGTGGAGACCGAAGCCGCCATTCGCACGGCGCTGAAGCAGCTTATGCCGGGGCGCACGACCTTTATCATTGCACACCGTATTCAGACGGTGATGAATGCCGATCTGATTCTGGTGTTCGAGGATGGCGAGATCGTCCAGCGCGGTACACATGAGGAGCTGCTTCAGGATGAAGACGGCTTTTACCAGCGTATTTTCGATATGCAGTCACGTATTGACGCTGAACTAGAAAAGGAATTAAGCCTTGAGTGATATGCACTTCGAGGAAGAGGATTTTAACACAAAGGTCAACACCCGCACGCTGAGGCGGGTGTTGGGCCTGCTGCGTCCGCACTGGCGATGGGTGCTGGGCTTTCTCGTTGCTATCGCCATCGTCTCGTCGCTGGAGTCTTACTTCACCTTTCTGAGTAAGCGGATCGTGGACGAAGGGATCATCGCTGGCAACCGTGATGCGCTGATCGGCATTCTGACGCAGTACGGTTTCATGATGCTGTTCCAGATCGCGGCGGTTTTCACCTTTATCTATCTGGCTGGTATCCTGGGCCACCGTGTGCAGTACGATATGCGCAAGCATCTGTTCGAACATCTGCAGACGCTGTCGTTCTCCTACTATGACCGCACGCCGGTCGGCTGGATTATGTCGCGTCTGACATCAGACCCGAACCGCATCTCCGAACTGGTGACGTGGGGTATTCTGGATGTCACCTGGGCGGTGCTGAACATCACCACCGCGCTGATCTTCATGTTTACGATCAACTGGCAGCTTGCACTGATCGTGATGGTGACGATCCCGATCCTGCTGGCGGTAGCTGTCTGGTTCAAGCAGAAGATCCTCGTCGAGTATCGTCTGGTGCGCAAGCTGAACTCCAAGATCACGGGTGCGCTGAATGAAAATATCACCGGTGTGCGCGTCGTTAAGGCGCTGCGCCGTGAAAACGCCAATCTGGAAGAGTTCGGTGAACTGACCTCGGATATGTACCGCTCGTCCTATCGTGCAGCCTATTTCTCGGCGCTGTTCCTGCCTTCGGTGCAGATCATCAGCGCGTTTGCGGTCGGGGCGGTCGTTCTGTTCGGCGGTATTCAGGTCCCCACCGGTGTGATGACCATCGGCAGCATTCAGGCGTTTGTGTCGTATATCACCTTTATGCTGTGGCCGGTGCAGGATATGGCGCGGGTTTACGCCAGTATGCAGCAGGCGGTCGCATCGGCGGAGCGTGTCTTCTCACTGGCGGACGCCCAGCCGGACATCATCGACGATGCCAATGCTGAAGACCCCGGTACGATCCACGGGGATATCGTGTTCGAAAATGTGGATTTCTACTACGATCCGAAGAAGCCGGTGCTGACCAACTTCAACCTGCATGTGAAGCAGGGTGAGACGATCGCGCTGGTCGGTGCGACAGGCGGCGGTAAAAGCACGATTGTCAATCTGGTGTGCCGCTTCTATGAACCGAAGGCTGGACGCATCACGATTGGCGGTCGTGATTACACCAAGATCCCGCTGCACTCGATCCACAGCCGTATCGGGATGGTGCTGCAAACGCCGCACCTGTTCTCCGGCACGATCCGCGATAACATCCGCTATGGTCGCCTGACAGCAACCGATGGTGAAGTCGAAGAAGCAGCGCGGCTCACCGGTGCACATGAGTTCATCATGCGGCTGGATGATGGCTACGACGAGCAGGTGGGTGAGGGCGGTATTCTGCTCTCGGTCGGCCAGAAGCAGTTACTCAGTCTGGCGCGTGCGGTGCTGGCGAATCCAGAGATCTTCATCATGGACGAAGCGACCAGCTCGGTCGATACGCTGACCGAAGCCCTGATCCAGCGCGGGATGGAAACACTGATGGAGAATCGCACCAGCTTCATCATCGCGCACCGTCTGTCGACCGTCAAACGTGCAGATCGCATTATCGTGATCGCCAATGGGCAGATTCAGGAAATGGGATCGCATGCCGAACTGCTCAGAGAGCGTGGTTATTACTACTCGCTGTATACACAGCAGTTCCGTCAGGAACTGGAACGCGAGTACGAAGAGATCATGCGGACGCATACCGAAAAGCGGCCCGAAACCGCCTGATCCGCTTCAGTATGTTTGCCCGATAGCCCACCTCAGTTTAACGTGATTCGATGAGCCATCTGTGCTGGTTATCCGACCGGTGCAGATGGCTTATTCAGTTCAAAACGGCTATAATAAACCTTCAATTTCCCTGAGATTCGAAGGTTTTCACAGTGCCCGATCCCAAGCCTGATCTGAAACGTGATCTGAAAACAATGCTGCGCGAATCTGATTCATTTCTGCTGCCGTTGTTCGCGCAGGCGTGGGGTGTTTCCAATGCAAAGCTGACGGGTGACAAGCTCATCGATGCACTGGCAAAAGCCATGCTTGACCCGGTCAAGGCGGAGAAGATTTACAATAGTCTGGATGACAAACAGCGGGCGGCGCTTAAGGTGCTGAACGGTGACAAAAACCGGATGATGAGCGCGCCGATGTTCGAGATGATCTATCAGGCGATCCGGTCTTTAGGTAACCGGGAAGTTGAGCGTGAAAAACCGCACGAAAATCCGACGGGCCCGGCGGAAGCGCTGTACTATCGCGGCTTTATTGGCAAGGGACATGGTAAAGTTGGTAAAGGGATCGGCCCGGTCTATTACATCCCCGAAGATCTGGCGCAGGCACTGCCGCTGAATCGCACCGGTTATGATGCTGCTGCGCTGGAAAATTACGAGGATGAGGACGAAGAACTCGACGCGCTGGGTTTGGATGACGAGGATGAAGCAGACGAAGATACGGAGTCAGAGTTTGCGCCACCGGCAGCCCGCACACCTCGCGCCTATGAAGCCCCTGCGGAGTCGTCTGCGATCCCTGCGCGGCCTTCAACTCCGACATCGCCTGCACCCAAGAGTCGCACGAGTGCCAAAACAGAACCCAAAGCGTCTGTGCCATCTGCCGCACCTGCTGCTGCGCAGCAAACACCCGCGGAAGAAGCCGATGAACCTGCATTTGACGCCGAAGTTGAGCCACTGGAGCATGTCGAAGCGATCCAGCCTGCCGACACCAGCATCGTCGATGATCTGATCACGCTGCTGGCTTTTCTGAAGCTCGAAAGCCCTGAAATCGAAGAGACGTACCGGCTGCGTGATGAGGCGCTCGAACAGAAGATTCTGTCTCATCTGCTGGTGGATGACATCAGCCGCCTTCAATTCATGATTGTGGTCGGTATCTCGACGCATCTGATCGAAGTACAGTCTGGTAAGCTGTACCCTCACAGCACGGAGCTTGCTCACTGGCTGAGAGGTAAACGCTCGGCACAGCTCAAGGAGCTGGTGGATGCATGGCTGGACTCGGAGTCGTTTCAGGAAGTCTGGCACACACCGGGCCTTTATGCCGAGACCGGCTGGTCATATGATGCGGCGGATGCGCGTCATGCGGTGATGGGGCTTTTACAGCAGCACGTACCGCGTCAGGAATGGTGGCGGGTTGATGACTTTATCGATCTCGTCAAGGTGACGAATCCTAATTTCCAGCGCCCCGGTGGAGACTACGACAGTTGGTATATCAAGGGGAATGACGGCAAATATCTGAAAGGGCTGAATAGCTGGGATGCGGTTGAAGGGTCTGTCCTCAGCTTCTATCTTACCGGCCCCATGCACTGGCTCGGACTGATGGACACGGCAGAAGATGCGATGGCCGTGCGCTTTTCGGCCTATGGACGGGCGTTTATCGACCGGTCGGGATGGCCCACTCCGATTGAGAACGAAGAGCGTATTACCGTTCAGCCGGATGGCAGCCTTGTGGTGTCGCGCCGTGCCTCTCGCGTGGATCGCTATCAGCTTGCCCGTTTCAGCACATGGAAGCGTCCAGCGACCCTCGCGGGTGACCCATATATCTATCAGCTTGATGCGCAGGGTATCCGTCAGGCGGAGCGACAGGGGATCTCGGTTCCGCAGATTGGCAGCTTCGTCAACCGTCTGCTGGATGGCGGACCTGTCCCTACGGCGATCGCCTCTCTGCTGGAAAACTGGCGTACAGGCCCCGCTGCGACTGCGAGCATGGAGCAGTTACGGGTGCTTCGGACGACCTCGACCGAGGTGATGGACTCGATCTATAAAGAACCCTCACTGCGCCGTTATCTGGGGGCGCGGCTGGGGGATATGGCGGTCATCGTGCGCGATGATCAGTGGGAAGCCCTGCGTGACGCGCTCGGTGGGCTGGGGATCGACGTCTCGGTCAACTTTTAGGAATAGATGTCACGCTGGAGACGCGTAAACCAGCTTAAACACGTGTCATCCGGCGTGACAGGTACTCCACTGCGGCCTTACCTCCCGCGAATATACGAATTTCGTCATATTGTGTTAAAAATCACGTAAAAGTCGGTTATCATAGAAGTATGGCCGCCGCTTTTATGGTGAGACGTGCCTTATATTCTCCGATGGTGCTGTTACTAGGTATTTAACCTGTGAATGATGATCGAAAGCCATTTCTGGCGAAGAATGATTCCAACAACCCGCCTGATAAACCGACCCCTGACGGCATTTCGGGTGACAATTCGCTTGACGACAGTGACTATCTTCAGTCTTTGATCCGCAAGCCTGATACCGCTATTCTGCCCAATAAGCATATCCTGCGTCGTTTTTCATCCCCGATCCAGATTCCCGGCGATACGTCATCGCTGAGTGAAATGCATGAAATTATATTAGTGATCCGTGGCATGGTCGAACGGGTGGAGATCAAGGCGGACAAGCCGATTATCCTCGGCCGCAGTGATATGCGCACGCGCTTCGTCCCGGATATTGATCTGACCCCTTACGGCGCACTTGAACGCGGTGTCTCGCGGGAACATGCACAGCTTCACCTCGAAGGTGATTATCTCTATATCACCGATCTGGAAAGCACGAACGGCACGTTTATCGCCGACAAGCGGCTGGAGCCGCGTGTCCCGACACAGATTCGCAAAGGTGATGACCTGCTCTTCGGGCGGCTTTCCGTTCAGATTCTCTTTCGCTAGATCCTCAAAACCGGCCCTCGTGATGCCTGCTTCCGAAGAGGGCGCAAAACTTTTTTGCGCTCTGTTATAATCCTTGCCTTTGACGTACTGTTGTAGTGTTTTTATCCCTGTCCGGCCACAGATTGAGTCTCATGGCCGGAAGTATTTGTGTGAGAGGCATGTCGATGGAAGCGGCTTATAAGCGGTTTTTAAAAGAGATCCTGATTGACGAACAGACCCTGCAAACACGGATTGCAGAGCTTGGGCAGCAGATCACCGAGCACTATGCTGATACCGATAAGCTGCTGCTCGTCTGTATTCTGAAGGGCGGCGTGATGTTCCTCTGCGACCTGTGCCGTCACATTCAGGTCCCGCATGAGTTCGACTTCATGGCGGTTTCCAGTTATGGCAGCGGCAAGCGCAAGTCCAGCGGGGATGTGCGCATTGTCATGGACCTGAATACCAGCCTGACCGGGAAGCATGTGCTGATCGTTGAAGACATCATCGACAGCGGACATACGCTGCGGGCGGTGATGGATCTGCTGTGGGCGCGTGAACCTGCCAGCCTCAGACTGTGTACGCTGCTGGATAAATCGTCGCGGCGTGAGGTCGAGATCGGGGTGGATTATGTCGGCTTCGAGATCCCGGATAAATTCGTCTTCGGTTACGGGCTGGATCTGGATGAGAAGTTCCGCAACCTGCCTTTTATCGGTGTTGTTGACCCCACTCAGCTATAGATGTTGCCTGAACCTGACCTCACCCCAAGAACACCCCTGCGACCTCTGATCTGGCCGGATCTGGTGCCTGATTTGCAGGAACGGCTGGCAGATGATCCGACGCCGGTCTGGATTGTGGGCGGCGCTGTCCGTGATGCCTATCTGCACCGGTCGCTGCATGACCTCGATCTCGTCACGCCGGATCAGGCGGTCGCGCTGGCCCGTAAAATCGCCAGACTGATGAATGGTGATCTCTTCATCCTCGATGCAGAGCGTGATGTCGCCCGTGTCATCCTGTCGCTGGAGGGCGATGCGCAGGCCGTGCATCCGGCGGAGATGAAGCCGCGCAAATTCATCATCGACGTGGCGGGCTTTCGCGGTGAAACGCTGGCAGCAGACCTGCGGGACCGCGATTTCACCTTCAATGCGATGGCAGTGGATTTCAAAGGCGATTTAAGCCTGCTGATTGATCCGCTGGTGGGGGAGCAGGATATAACGCTGAAGCGTGTCCGCCAGTGTAAGCCGGATGCCCTGACCGACGATCCGATTCGGATGCTGCGGGCTGTCCGCCTCAGCGCTCAGTTCGGCTTTACGATTGAATCCGGGACGCTTGCCAGTATTCGCAGCCACACGGCCAATCTGACACAGACCTCCGCCGAGCGCATCCGCGATGAGTTCTTCAAAATTCTGGGGCTGGCAAAGCCGACTCAACCGCTGCGGATTGCGGCGCGGCTTGGCCTGCTTCAGACCTTTCTGCCGGAGATCGATGGTCTGATCAATACTGCGCCGGAAGGCTCACCCTTTGCCAACCGCTGGGATCAGCTTTTGGTCACCATCGAGAAACTGCACACCTTACAGGCGTCGATCATCCAGCGGACTGAGAGTTCACCCGCCAGTTTTGAGGTCGGCATGGTGGTGATGCAGTTTGATCGCTATCGTCACGCTTTAAGCGGTTATCTACGCAGACCCGGGCCGGAAGATCGCACGATGGTCATGCTGCTGATCCTTGCGCTGATGCTGCGTGCAATCAATGCTACAGCGGTATCAGGGCAGGCTGTGGATGCCGAGGACTATGCCGACCGTCTGCGCCTGAGCAATCCGGAAAAACAGTTCCTTGTGACCAGTGTCGCACACATGCAGCCGATTCCGCTGGACCGGCGGCCCAACCGCCTGACCATGCATCGCTACTGGTATCAGTTTGGGGAGGCGGGTATCGGGCTGCTGCTGATACGGCTGTCCGAGATGCTCGGCTCGTATGCCCACTTTATCGAGCAGGATCAGTGGCTGGTGATTGTGGACAGCGCCAATACGCTGCTGGAAGCATATTTTGACCACCATGATACGGTTGTCTCTCCACCCGTGCTGCTGGATGGCACGCAACTCAAACAGATGCTGAGGCTGAGGTCTGGCCCAATCATCGGCCAGTTACTGACCCTGATCCGCGAAGGACAGGTGACAGGCACCATCACCAGCACGGAAGAAGCGCTGGAACAGGCGCGTGAGTATATCAGTCAGCAGTCACAGTAACTCGCCACAACCGCAACACGGTTAATAAGCGGCGACTTCGATCAGCCGCTTCTGTGCGTCTTCTTCCGGGATTTCAAAGTTCATGCTCATGGCGACGGCGGTGCGCGCACCAGCACTCAGGCCTCGGATCATATCCACCGGCATGACCAGCATCCGGGCGAAGGCGCGTATATCCTGTTCACTTTTGATCAGCTCGTGAAGCTTCTGTTCTTCACCCCATGGGCTGGAGACAAGATGCCGTGCCAACAGCCGTGCCAGTGACATACGCGGAGCGTAGGGGTCCTTGATGCTCCAGAAATTGCCGGTGAGCTGGCTCAGGTCCACCCGTTCCCAGAGATCTCCTGGGGGCTGCTGAAGCATACTTTCGAGTGGCACAGGGGGGGCTTTGACATGGAATAACCGCATGACTTCGGCTGCAATCATTTCCAGGCGCTGTGCTTTTTCGTCCATCATCGCTCGACTCTATGATTTGTGCTCATCTGCGTCTGATGCGACTATATCACTGTTCACCTCAAAAAAGCAGAGCAGGGTATTGCCATATTTGCGCTCATCGACTTTTTCTAAATACTGGAACGGGTAGTCCTTGTGTTCTTTCGGATCGATCTGGACGATGATCAGCGGTTCGAGTGCGCGCCATGCCGCCTGCTGATCGAGGACTTTAAGCGCCTCCAGCCACAGTGACTGGTACTGAGGCGGGGCCACGTAGACGTAATCATAGGGCTGAGGCGGGGGCTGTGCCACGAAGTTCAGTGCGTTGGTGCGCTTTACGACGGCATTGCCCTCTAACTGAGTGCTTTTCAAATTCTCATAAATCGTCTGGATGGCGAGCTTCTCCATATCGATGAAGGTGACATGGGCTGCGCCACGACTTAACGCCTCGATGCCGACACTGCCGGTTCCGGCGAAGAGATCGAGAAACGACGTCCCATGAATGGAGGGACCGAGGATGCTGAACAGCGCCTCTTTGACCTTGTCCATGATGGGACGGGTGGTATCCCCCGGCACGGTTTTGAGCTTGCGTCCTTTGGCTTTTCCGGCGATGACACGCAGCGGCATACTAAATCCCTCCACCTTCTACAGATGAGCGTACAGCCCGCAGATTCGACAGCGGTGTGGTGGATAGTGCGCTGCCCCCGGCGGTCAGGATATAGCGGCGTCCCATGTGCAGCATCAGGTCACGGGCGGCGCTGCGGATGGTGGCGGGTGTCCCACGCCGCAGATCATCTTCGGTATGCAGGCCGCCTGCCCATGCCCTGCTGAACAACCCACGCAGATCGGTCAGCGGCTGACTGTTATCGGTGAGACGGACTGCCTGCACCGGGAACTGATCGAGGAAGCGCGTCATGGGCGCAGCGCCGTCCAGTTCCACCATATTAAACCACCACGTCGGCGGTAGTGCTTCCAGAATACGATGATCGTATGGGATGCCAAAGAAGTTGTATTCTGCTTCGGAAAGCCGTTCGTGGTCGGCATGTTCGACCACATAGACAATCCCACTGATTTCCAGTGCGGCAAGCTGCTCGATAAAGCGCAGGGTGCTGTCCAGAATGATGTTCAGGCCGGTGCGCACACGGTTGCTCTGCTGGCGCAGATAACGCACGAAGGCCGCGTCTCCGACCAGCCGCCGCGCCTGTGCCATCGGGCTGTGGATGGTAAAGACAATCGGAGTCTCTGCGCCCAGCCGCCGCTGCACCAGCCGCACGCATTCGATCTGCTTTGCCAGTTCCCCGCGCATTGGGTCCAGTGGACGAAGTTCGGTCCAGTCGAGTGAGCGTTTAATAGGGGAACGCACGATGGATCGACTGCCATCCGGCGCACCCTGCCATTCATCCTGCAAACCATAGTCGATCACCAATGCATTATCAGCCGGGATGATCTGAACAAAATCCCAGTCAAACTGAAGCTGATATTCAATGATGCACTGCGCCAGGTCAGCCGAGCGCTGATCGTCACCGGGGAAGGATCGCCATACCGCCGTTGGAACCCGGTCTGCGACCTCTCCTGCGAGTGTCGTTTCCAGGCGTTCGCGTTTTTCCATAAGTGAAGTCGGTATCTGGTGGCCTGCATCGCCTGAACGATGCAGCTACAGATCAGACCTTTGTCAGCAGCTTGATCTCTGACAGGCGCTGACCGATCATGCGGATCAGCATCATGTAACGGTCAATATCAGGGACTTCCACCGCGTTGGTGTTATTTGACGGATAGGACATCTCGATTTTGCTGCGGGTGAGCTGAAGAGACTGTTCAAACGCGGCAGTCGCTTCGTTGAGCTGTCCGAGGTCACGCTTTGCCAATCCGATGCCGTAATAGGCGTCGATGCTTTCATTATCGACTGCCAGTGCGGATTCAAAGTGGCGAAGGGCGTCCTGATTATTGCCACTGCGATGCGCTGCCCAACCTGCGCTGATATGTGTATTAAGGTCCTGCATTGATGATAATCTCCAAAGAATCCATAATCTGATGGCGCATTTTATCCGCAGCAGGCCTAAATTACAAACCTGACCCGAAGCACTTCAAAAGGGATTGTCCGGCTGTCGGGGATCGGTATCAGGTTACAGAGCGACGGCCGACAGCCGTATGTGTGCGGCTTAGTTGGAGGGTAATGTGTTCAGCACGGTTGACGCACCCTCGGCGGGTGTGCAGACATAAAGCTGCGAGCGATAGGCGGTGTGCTGGTCATATTCACGGCTCACGACTGCGACAAATGTCTCGGCTGCATCAGTATCGATCAGCGCGACCGCACAGCCGCCGAAGCCTGCCCCGGTCATCCGCGCCCCATAGCATCCGGGCTGCTGCTGGGCGATATTCACGATCGTGTTGAGCGCGTCGCTGGAGACTTCAAAGTCGTCGCGCAGGCTGTCATGGCTGTCGTTCATCAATTGGCCGAGTGTTTCGACATCGTCCTGCTGCATGGCATCATATGCCCGCTGCGTGCGGTCATTTTCGGTGATGACATGCCTCGCCCGTTTCCGCATGACCTGATCCAGTTCATGGGCGCGCTGCTGGAACTCCTCAATTGAGACATCGCGCAGCGCCGGGACACCGAAAAAGCGGGCTGCTTCTTCACACTGACGGCGGCGTTCGTTATAGGCCCCTTCGACCAGTTCGCGGCGCGTGCCGGTATCCAGCACGACGATGCGGGTCCCTTCCGGGATCGCGGCGGGATAGGTTTCCAGCGAGCGGCAGTCGATCATCACCGCGTACTGTCTGCGTCCTACCGCTGAGATCAACTGATCCATGATGCCGCTGTTCATGCCCACCCATTGATTCTCGACGATCTGCGCGAGCTTTGCCATCTCGACCGCATCCCACTCAAATGGCACGATCTCGGAAAAGGCGCGGGCTACCACCAGTTCCAGCGATGCAGACGAGGATAACCCCGCGCCAATCGGGATGTCGCCGATCATGACGCCGTCAAAGCCGCGCAGGTGTATCCCACGGGACTGCAAGCCCCATGCCACGCCCTCGATATAATCCTGAAAGCTGTCTTTGCCACGCGACAGATCCGTGACATCGAAGGTGATTGCCTCATCCATATTCATCGAGTACAGCGAGACGGTGGTATTGTCTCGCGGACGAAGTGCAATCCACGTGGCGCGGTCGATCGCCATCGGCAGGACGAAACCGTCGTTGTAATCGGTATGCTCACCGATCAGGTTGACACGTCCCGGCGCACGGACGATCACCTGCGGCGCTTCACCAAAGCGCTTTTCAAATTCCTGTGTGACCTGTGTTTCCAGCGTTGAAGAGGTTGACATTAGCTGCGTGCCCTATCGTGCCTTGTAGTGAATATCCGATAATTCCCGAAGACGTGCGGCGGCCTGTTCCGCCGTGATGTCCCGCTGTGCCTCGCCGAGCATCTCGTACCCGACCATGAATTTGCGAATGGTGGCGCTGCGCAGCAGTGGGGGATAAAAGTGCGCGTGAAGCTGCCAGTGTTCGTTCGACTGACCATTGAACGGTGCGCCGTGCCATCCCATCGAATACGGGAATGAGATCTCGAACAGATTATCGTAGCGTACCAGAAGCTGTTTGAGGATATCTGCCAGATGATTACGCTGCGGGTCGGTCAGGTCCGGCATGGCCTTGACCGGAAATCGCGGCAGCACCAGTGTCTCAAACGGCCAGACAGCCCAGAACGGCACGACGACCAGCCAGTCTTCATTCTGAGCGATGACACGCTCATCCTGCGTGATTTCGATTTCGGCATAGTCCAGCAGCAGTGGCCGCCCGTGCTGCTCGTAGTACTGCCGCTGGTTCATCTCCTCGGACAGCGGCAGGTTCGGGATGATATTCTCCGCCCAGATCTGGCCGTGCGGGTGCGGATTGCTGCTGCCCATCATCTCGCCGCGATTTTCAAAGACCTGCACCCATTGATAGCGCTCGCCAAGTTCGCGGGTCTGGTCCGCCCACAGATCGACCACTGTGCGGATCTCGTCCGGTGTCATCTCGGCCAGAGTCAGGTCATGGCGCGGCGAGAAGCAGATTACCTGGCTGACACCCTGCACACCCTCTACCCGTAACAGCGGGTTTTCGGCCTCCGAGGTCAAGGGTGTATCTGGCAGCAGGGCGGAAAAATCGTTAGTGAAGACGAAGGTGCTGTCATACTGTGGATTCACGTCTCCGCTTTTGCGGGTATTCCCCGGACACAGATAGCAGTCCGGGTCATAGGATGGGCGCTCATCCTGCGGGATGGCTTCTGTTTTGCCCTGCCACGGTCGCTGTGTCCGGTGAGGGGATACGAGGACGTATTCACCCAGCAGTGGGTTATAGCGGCGGTGAGGGTGTTCCTTAAAATTCAGTACCATAAGCAATCCGTAAAACCTCTGTTATATTCGCATCAGGCGGTATGTATTCGAATGCTCTACAACAATAAACGCTTCTGCCTAACGCTGCATTAAATTGGTCTGTGTATTTGTTGGATTCTGTGCGCTTCCCTGTCTGCACGCAAATGGATCAGATCATGGCTGGATGTCGATCAGTCTGGGCAGATCAAAGCGCAGCAGCGGCGTGCGTGATTCTTCGGTGAACAGTGCAATCTGACTCCCCGGTGTGGTGGTGTCACAGATGCTGGTGTCACAGGCGAAGATCTCCATGCCGATGACATACAGGCCATACGGGGCGGCTTCCGGTACCTGCATGACATAGCGATCACGGATATAGCGCTCAGTGGGCCATAAGCGTGTCGGCAGATCACCGGGCATTTTCTGTGCAAGGATCAGGGCGGCTGTGGCTGCTTCCACACTGACGGGAGTCAGGGAAAGGCGCACCCAGTAATTTTCCGGCACGCTGCGCAGTACACGCCAGTAAAGATCGAGTTCGAGACGCTGGCCGCGACGGGCACTGGATGTCGATGCAAGCTCAGTCTGATAGCCGAAAAGCTGCAATCCGACGCTGGTTTGCAGGCGAATCGGCTCCGCAGCCTGTAGATCCGAGCCGCCAGTGGTGCGCAGCATGCTCCCGTAGGGGGAAAAATTCAGTAAGCCAAAAACCATCACAAAACAGACACTCAACACACCAAACAGCCGAAGTTCAGCGGCACGCATGTAGCGTATCGGGCTGATGCGCTGTTCGGGCTGGTTTTGACGCAGGGCGTAACGCGTCGCCAGCAGCAGGATGACCAATGCGAGGCCGGCGGTGATCCATGCTGCACGGCGGACCGGTGTTTCGTTCAACTGAAGCAGCAGTGCGCCACTGCTTCCGGCTGGAAGCTCCACACGGATCAGATGCGTCGCGGCGTCCGGCTCGATATTCATGGAACTGCCATCCAGCCGCGCTTCCCATCCGGGGAAGTAGGCTGTCAGCCAGGTAAATGAAAGCGCTGCCCGTGAGCGATCCTGCCGGTCCAGATTGATCCGGCTTTGATCGTCAGGGATGCGGAACAGGCTCTCGTGGGTATGCTGCCACAGGAGATTGAGCTGTCCGTTGCGGATCAACTGCGGCGGGACGATCTTCGAGAGTGTGTCGAATGAACGGGCTGACGTGAATCCATAGCTGTTGACCAGCAGCGGGTTACTGGTGATATTCTGCGGAAGCGTGGTGGGTATCTGCGCTGTGGACGGCAGCAGGGCCGAGCGTCCGGTGAGCTGTTCATAGCGCACCTGAGCGGCAGGTGTCACATCGGTGATCGTCAGAACAGGCGCAGGGGCTAGCCAGATCGGATGGGCCAGCATCAGCAGCATTGCGACAATCAGCGGCGGCAGGGTGCGCCAGAACACCGGCGGAAGTAATGCCGTGACGTTGATCACCGCACTGCCGAGGACCGCGGCGCACAGCGTGATGGGCAGCAGCAGCCAGTGTGCCCCCGGATCGATCAGTGCCAGCCAGCCGACCCAGATGAGCATCAGCACCAGCGCAATCTGAAATGGAGCCGTCAGCCGTATGCGGCGGATGATGGCGAACACAGCGGCGATCAGCACCATGATCCATAGAGGTATCCCAACTGTCATCGGAGGATTGGGCTTCAGTTGAAGCGGGTCAATCGCGTTCATCGGCTGGAAGAGCTGGCGCAGCATCACGGGCTGTAATGGAGGCGCGACCGGCTGGCTGCGCCATTCCACCATTGCGGTTTCGGCCAGCATGGGCAGCCAGAACATCGCGGCCAGCCCCGCACCGCACAGCCATGCGATCAGCACGCGCAGCATCACCTGACGCGGCAGACGGTGAGTGCGCAGTGTGGTGATCAGAATCAGCAGACACAGCGGCAGGGCCGCCAGCAGTATCTGTGGTTCGATCAGTATCTGCAGCGCGACCAGCAGGCCGACGTACAGCATCTCGAATGGGCTTTCGTCGTGCAGAAGACGGTCAAAGGTCCATAAGGTGAACGGCAGCAGGGCGGCACTGCACATCAGCGCCAGATTTCCCGACAGATGCGGCAGCGTCAGCCCGATATACGGACTGAGGACATAGAGCGTGGTTGCCAGTAAACCCTGCGTGCATCCAGACCAGCGCGTTACCAGCAGATAGACCCCTGCAGCAGCGGCCATCAGGCTGAAGGTGTAGGCAATGCGCAGGGCGGTCAGCGTGTCGTCGGTAAACAGCACTTCGATAACGGCGGCGATGTAGGGTGTCCCCGGCGCGACATAATTCGGAATCGGTGCGCCGTATCCGCTGAAGGCATGTGGAGACCAGCGCGGGTACAACCGTCCTTCGCGCAGCATGGCGGCGGTATCTGCCGTGCGAAAGGCATCATGAAGCTGACCGTTCGTCATCGACAGTTGAGCGTGATGCAGAAACGGCCACGCTGCCAGCAGACCGATCAGCAGTGCGAAGACGATCCCCCAGTCGAAATGCTGCTGAGAACGGCGCATCCACAGCGGCATCTGTTCGTAAGTCAATTCAGTTGACATGTGCCTGACATTCGTTTGACATTCGCAGATGAACCTGACTTACGCTTGCGCCGTAATGCGCTGGGTGCTATTCTGACAAACCTCTGTATTCATAGACTGTGAACCAGCCCTTTGTGAATATCCGTCCGGCTTCTTCTGATGATACCCCAACCCTGATCTTCCTGCGGGATGAGCGTCATGTGCTGCTTCAGCAGGCTGCGCCTTACCTGCGAGAGTATCCCGCACGGCTTGATTTTTCAATAATCCTCAGTCGGCCCGATGTCGGAGTCTTCGTGGCATCCGATGGTGCTGAAGATCGGGTAGTGGGATACATTGCCGCATCATCCGCGCCGCTGGATCAACCGTCCGCGCTGCCGGATGCTCCGAATGCGGGCGTGCTGCTGGAACTCGCGCTGGATGCCCATCGTTATCACGCTGGGATGGGCCGTGCCCTTTATCGCACTGCTGCCGGATGGCTGAAGGAACAGGGCCGGACGGTGTGCCTGATCCGTGTGCCGCGTTATCATGTGGTTGAACAGGCTTTCTGGCGTTCGCTGGGCGCAGTTGAAGTCCGGAATGTGCCAGAGGAGAACCGACTACCCGGCTGGGATTGGATGAAACTTCTGCTGTGATTCGTAGAGCTACCCCTCTGGATGCCGACGACATCGCTCGGCTGTGGGAATCGCTGGTCGATTACCATTATCAACTCGATGCTTCTCTGCCGCAGGCTGCCCCGGACGGCGGAAGGCGTTATGCCCTGCGCCTGATCGACCGGATGGACGACAGCCACACGCGCATTTTTGTCGCTGACGAGGAAGGCGAGATCGTCGGCTATGTGCTGGCGATCATCATTGACCTTGCGCCGGAGATGTTCGTTCAGGAATACAGCGGCTTTCTGGCGGATATTTTCGTCGAACCCGATTACCGCAAGCGCGGTATTGGCCGTCAACTGGTGGATGCCGTGCGCCAGTGGTACACGGAATGCGGTGTGACGCATTACGAATGGTATGTGGCGGCGAATAATCCGGCGGGGATCGCTTTCTGGCGGTCGATCGGTGGCCGCGATATCCTGATGCGGATGCGCGCCGATCTGCCACCTTCATCTTCCCCTTCGCCTGCTTCTGAAGACTCCACTGAGGATGTGAAATGACCGACTGGCTTTATCAGACCGACAGCTACCTGCGCGAATTCGATGCCACCGTGACGGCAGTCGATCCCGAACAGAATGCTGTGCAGTTGGATTGCAGCGCCTTTTATCCCGGTGGCGGCGGTCAGCCGCATGACACTGGCACCCTGACCGCGAACGGACAGTCGTATCAGGTGGTCAGGCTGGTGAAGGGCGGCTGGCATGTGCTGGATCGTCTCGACGGGATTGAAACCGGTACAGCGGTCACGGGTGCAGTGGACTGGGATCGCCGCTATAAGCTGATGCGCACGCATACCGCTATGCATATCCTGTGCGGCGTGGTCTGGCGTGATTACGGCGCGAGTGTCACCGGTGGCAATATGGAGCCGCTGGAAGGCCGCATGGATTTTGAATTCGAGCGCCTGCAAAAAGAGCTGGTGAGCGAGATCGAGGAAAAGATCAACGCGGAGATCGCGGCGACCCGTCCGACGAAAGTGGCGATCCTTCCGCGTGAGCAGGCTTTCCAGATTCCCGATCTGATCCGCACGAAAATCAATCTGCTGCCGGAAGGGATCGAGGAAGTGCGCACGGTGGAGATCGTCGGGCTTGATCTTCAGGCGGACGGCGGCACCCACGTTCACAATACCAGCGAGGTCGGACGGATCGAGATCACCGATTACAAGAGCAAGGGCGGTATCAACAAGCGGCTGTATGTCCGTATATCCGACAGTTAGCGGACGGTAACGGAAACCTATGCGCTATCTGCACCCCGTCTCGCATCACGAAAGGTTTGTCGCCAGCGGTGTCTATACCACGACAGGCGTCGGACAGGACACGGCAGCGACGACCACCGCCTCGGCGATAACCACTGCGGCGACTGAAGAATGGTCGATCCACCTTCAGCCAGGTGGAAGCCGCTTCATCCGCCTTGACTGCACACCGGGTATATCGGGAGGATCAGCATCGGACTCTCAGGAACATCTGCTGGCCGAGATCCTGCAATCACCCGAAGGCATTGTCGAGCGTGTTGATCTGGTGTGGTTTCGGCGGGTGGTCACGCGGCGCGTCAGCCTCACGATTTTTGAGAACTACGTCCAGATCGGTTACAAAGCGGCATCCGATGAGCGCCAGTACTTCGAGGTGGACATCCCCGACGGGACGCGCCTGCTGCCACCGTTTACGCTGTTCGCGCTGGGATCGGTCAATGTGCCTGATGTGAGCCTTCAGGGGCAGTGGATCGGGATGCGTTTGGACTCGACGGACATACCCCCTCCAATGATGATCAGAAGCATCGACTGGCAGTCAGGCGAAACCGAAGTACTCACCTTTGGCCGCAAACAGATCACCACGCAGGCCTTCACCCACCATGCTGATGCTGCCGTGTTCACCGTCTGGCGCGATCAGCGGATGTCTATCCCCGTGCGTGTGACCGCGCAGCCCGCTGACGTGCAGTCCGCTGACGTGCAGTCCACTCACAATCCTGCTGACAGTCAGCCGCGCCTCATCAAAACCGGCGAACTGCGCAGTATTGCATATTGAACCCACTGCTGCACTTGGTATAGTACCTCAATCATTCTGATACGACGGATCGACACAAAATCTCCATGATCAAACGACTGACGCTTTTTCTGGGACCGGCTCGGCTGCGGGCGATTTTCCTGCTGCTGGCGATTACCGGTCTGCTGAGTCTTATTCTTAATGCGGTCACAGGGGATTGGGTACGCCCGGTCCAGAGCCTGCTGGCGCTGACCTTTATCATCGGGGCGGCAGGTATCGTCTGGACCAGCCTTGATACCTATGATCGCGGGCGCTGGCTGGGCACGATGCTGCCAGCAGTCGGTGCGGTGCTGATCGGCTTCCTGTTCCTGCCGCAGTATGCTCTGCTGTTCATGGGCGCGGCGGTCGGATGGGTGGTGGCCGGGATCTTCATGTTCAATCCCGGTGGGCCGATGCAGTATCAGAAGGCTGTAAAGCACCTGCGCAAAAACGAATACGAAGACGCGGTGCGCATCATGGATAAGCTGATCGGCGAAGAGCCTAAGAATCCTAATCACTACCGCTTCCGGGCCGAGATCCTGCGCATCTGGGGCAAGCTGAGCCGCGCCAAACGTGATTACAGGACCATGACCGAACTGGCCCCGGACTCGGCTGTGGCCTTCAATGGTCTGGCGGAAGTCTACCTTCAGTCCGGTGAGTTCCCCGCAGCGCACGAAGCCGCACTGAAGGCCTATGAACTCGCACCGGGGGAATGGGTCGCAGCCTATAATCTCGGCATGATTGAAGACCGGCTTGGGGATGCCAGCGCCGCCGTCCTGCATCTGAACGAGTCGCTAAAGGCCAAAGTGCCGGATGTGCGTCACCGCCTGCTGATCTATCTCTATCTGGTGCGCGCCCATGCTCGTCTGGGGGATTTCGAACAGGCCAGTGCTGCCCTCAATCTGCTGAAGAAGCAGCGTGACGGCCTGAAGGAATGGGAAACGATCTTCTCCAGCGATCAGGCGGAGACACTGCGGCAGGTGATCGAAGATGATGTCCGCACGGCAGAAGCGCTGCTTGATGGCAAACTCACTCCAGAGCAGTTGGCGTAAGCCGCTGTCGAGAGAAGACAGGAATTTATGAGCGTTCGTCGTTTACTTGTTTATATCGCGCTGATTGTCACCGGACTGCTGGCGATTCTCGGCCTGACGATCTTTGTGGTGGGCATCTTCAGCGAGTTTTCCAATCTCCGCAGTGCGCAGCGTATCGAAGGCGGGATTTCACCTGCTGTACAGATCGCGCTGGCGGGATTTTGTTTTGCCGTGCTGATGGCGATCCTTTGGTTTGGTCTGATCGCGCTGCTGATTGCCCGTCAGACCCGACTGCTCGGTTCCGGTTATGCTGATGCCTATCGGCTGATCGAGGAATTCAAGTTCAACGAAGCCATCCCGCTGCTGGAACGTTCGCTGAAAGAAGGCAAAGAGACACCCGACGTGCTGATGCTGCTCACCAGTGCCTACGCCTATGCCGGGCAGCTTGCCAAAGCGCAGGCCACAGCAGATCGCTCCGTGCGCCTGTTCCCGGATGATCCCGGTTCGTATATCACGCTGGCGAATGGCTATCGCCTGCAGGCTGCCTACGACGAAGCGGCAGCAGCACTCCGTGCGGCGCTGGAACGGTCACCGGGGCAGCCGAATCTGCTGGCTGAACTGGGCTTTACGCTTTACTTCGCGGGGAATGAAGCCGAGGCCATCGAGATCTTCAGGCAGGCGGCGTCACATGCCATGCCTGCGCTTTACGGCGTGCGGGTTCACTATCATCTGGCGAAACATTATCAGGAGATCGGTGATATGGAGCAGGCGGTGAAGTCCACTGCCCGGATGATGAGCGCACGCGACGGCCTCAATGTCTGGATCAACGGCCTGAAGGCGCTGGATGGGACCGCTTACGGCAGTGCGCTGCGTTACGAGGTCGCTGCGATTGAACAGGCACTGGCCGATGCTGATGCCGGTAATCTGGGTTAGCCGCTGATGTTACGTCTGACAACTCATATCCTTCGGCGGCAGTTCCCCTCATGGGATCGTGCCTCGCAGGTGGCGTTTGTAATCGGCACGGTACTGCTGCTGGTCTTTCTCGTGCTGACGGTGACGGCCTCTGCTGATGACCGCCCGACACTGCTGGCACTGGCAGGCGCGGTCCTGCTGGTGACTCAGGGTGTGGTGCTGTGGGCAAATCGCGGCATGGTCACGCCGGTCGCAAAAGCGCAGCGGGCTTATTTGTCAGAAGATTATGACAGTGTGATTCAGCTTCTGGAACCGTCGGCAGCGCGTGCCGAGCTGGATGCAAAGGGCTGGATGCTGCTTGGCAGTGCCTATCGTCAGCTCAATCGCTTCGACAGAAGTGTGACCGCGCTTGAAAACGCACTCCGAATAGAACCAAATCATCATTTTTCTTTATACAACTTTGGGCGTACACTGCTAGTACAGGGGGATTACGCGGCAGCCGTCCCATATTTTGAGGCTGCGCTGCAAGCAGGTGCCCCTGAAGCACTGCGTGCTGATCTTGCGGAGGCCCTGTATCGGATGGGGGAAGAAGCTGCCGCGCTCACGCAGATGCATCAGGTACAGTCCGTTCTGTCAGATGATCCCGCACGCCGGGTGTGGGTCGAGTTGACTCGATTCCAGCTTGGAGACGGTGCGCCGCCGGATCAGCGTCTGATCAGGGCCGGGCTGCCTTACTGGGTCGCTACGGCGGAGCGCTTCCAGCATACGCCTTACGGGGCAGCGCTGCGTCAGGAGATCGCGACCATGACATCCTTTTTGCCTGATCAAGGAGAGTATTGATCACTTATGAGTCGTTCATCACGCAGAGATTCCGGTTTTTCTGTTTTTCGTATCGGCCTGTTCGCCGCTCTGATCGGCGCTTTATTCCTCATTGGCGGGTTCATACTGGTCGCATTTGAACAGCAGACACAGCGCCAGCCGCTGGAAGTCTCACTGCCAGCCAATGCACAGCTCGCCGATCAGCAGGAGCTGGGTAACGCCTCACGTGTGACCTATTACTTTGTTCCCAATACCACTGCTGAAGATGTCGCCAACTTTTACAACGGCGAGATGAGCAACTTCTATGGCGCCGATGCAGGTGCTGAGCGCTGCCGCCGCTTCCCGTCCAGCGGCAATCTGGAAGCATATGTTCCCGGAGATGGCAGTCTCCCCTATGTATTCCGCTGCCTGTTTGATACATCAGGCTTTCAGGGGGACCGTTTTACCGAGGTTGAAATCCAGCCCGGTGTACGCATCGACAGTGATGGGATCAATAACGAGGGCAGCGTTGTTCTCAAGTATACCTACCAGTGGCAGCCCTGATCCAGAGCTTCCTGCTTCGCCATCATCACCAGCCCCTGTCGGGCCGTCACGGTTCAGCCTCAGGCTGCTGCTGATCGCGGTGCTGGCGGTTGGCCTTGCGCTTTATATCGGCTCTCAGGTCATTGGGGTGCTGTTCAGCATCGTGATGCCCCCTCAGCCGCCGCGTCCTGCGGATGTGGAGCAGATCGAACATACCAGCGCCAGCTACGGCGTGGATGAGTGGATCTATGCGGTGAATCAGGATGCCTGTGCGGTTGCGGCCTATTATCAGGCGCAGGGGGCGTCGTGCAGCATCGCGCCGGAGATCTGTTCAGGTGAAAGCATGTCCCGTGACGCCTACACCGTCGGTGAGAATGTCGCACAGTGCAGTGGAGAGATGAAGTTCTCGATCTTTGCAATGAAATGGAACGCCGTGATCGCTGCCGGTTATCGCGAAGGGCTGCCGACGCGCTTCCGCCTCTCGCGTGAGATCTTCTGGTCGGGCGAAATCCCACCCGCCAATTTCTTCGACCGTCAGCCGACGCCAGTGCCAGCGATACCATGAGAGCGTATCAAAAAACGGGACGACCTATAGCCGTCCCGTTTAATTTTTGAGATCTAAAGCTGCGGCAGCGCTTTGGGCTGCGGGATGCTTTGCAGGATCTGGTCAATGATCGCGGCGGTGCGTTTGCTGTAAAGCCACACCATACCGGCCTTGATGTCCGAGCTGCAAATGACCGCCAGCGAGACGGTGAACGGTGCGCCGAACTCGATGATGTAGACGCCGTTCTGCGAGCCTTCGAAATAGGTGGAGTGGAACTTGGTTTCGGAGAGCATGGTCGCCAGCGAACGCTGCGCACCGTGATCGATGCTCAAACCCTGTGTCAGCAACTGAAGATCATAGTCGTCCAGCGTACCGGCGGCCCCGACCATGTTGCCATCGACATCGACC
Source organism: Chloroflexota bacterium (assembly GCA_023430545.1). Taxonomy (GTDB): domain Bacteria; phylum Chloroflexota; class Anaerolineae; order Aggregatilineales; family Phototrophicaceae; genus JAEZAF01. Next base: position 17,177 of record JAEZAF010000195.1, on the reverse strand, counting down.
AGTCCCACGAAGCTGGCACGGACATGGCTCAGCAGGGTGTTCAGTTCCATATTGATGCGCTTGAAATGACGGCGTCCCAGGACCAGTGCTGCCGGACGGGTGCGCGGGTCCAGCCTGCGGGCGCGATCCCGTGGTGGTTCGACGGGTTTGGGCTGTTCTTCGTACTGCTGACGCTTCTGAAGCAGGCGGCGCTGCTCAAGCTGGCGCTCGATCTGCATCAGGACGAAGCTCATGTTCAGCGGCTTGTACAGATAATCCACAGCGCCAAGCCGGAAGACCGCGACTGCGCTTTTGGCCGACAGATCATCGTCGATCACGATGACGCTGGCATTCGGGCGCAGGCCTCCGACGACCGCCAGCAGGTCCATCCCGCTGAGGTCTGGCAGTTCTGCTTCCGTCACAATCAGGTCGAAATCCGTCAGCAGGATTTCCGACAGCGCTTCCTCGAAGCTTCCCGCCTGATAGGTGGAATAGCCGCCGCCTGCTTCCAGCGTCTCGATGAGTTGTGTGCGTAGTGCCTCATCCTTGGCAACCAGCAGAATGCGATCGCGGTGCGCGGGGGCGGGCGTCAGGGAGGGGGTCTCGGAGGCGTGATCTGTTTCCTGCGTCACACCGCGTGACTCGCCTGAGGCAGGCATTCCCTTCGCCTGATGATCTCCGCTGCCCGTTAAATTACCCGTCAGCGGTCTGGCGTTATTATTGATCATCCGCTCTTGGAAATGGCCGTTGATCATCCTGTTTTACTTTCGTTCTCTGTTTCTCACTTAGCGATCGGTAGACTGGAGGACGGCGGTATCTGAAAGGCCGGTCCTGCCATTCTGATAAGCGTTAGCTTGACTGGCGTAACTAGCATGAGTGTCGCTGATATTTTCCTGACCGAGGACCATGCTGATCAACTGGACAGGGGCGATAATCTGAATGACGCGGTTCTGAGACACGACAACTGCCTGAATCAGTTGGGTGTTCCGTTGGGGCAGGGCTGTGCGCTCATGATCTGCAAAATACTCCACCTGATGCACCTTATCGACCAGTACACCAAACCGTGTGGTATCCATCTGTATCGCTGCATCAGGCTGCATCGCTGTCTGCACGACAATGAACAGACTGGTGGCCGAATACGGCTGTGCCTGTAACTCTGGCCGTGCTATCCCGGTGACAGCCCGCAGGTCGATCAGCATCACCGGTTCACCATGCCGGTTGACCATCCCGATCACCCCGGCAGGTGCTGATGCAAGGCGGATCGGCTCAACCATTGCCGTGACTTCGAGTACATCTGCGACGGCAAATGCGTACTGCTGCTCACCGACTTCAAAGGTCAGATAAGGCCGTTCGACGGCGCTGGTTGAACGTGAATTACCCATGTTATGACTCATCCGAATGGTTTATCGGAGGTTCTTCAACCTCTTCTTCGATCCACATCAGCATGACAATTGTTGGCGGGTCAGACCCTTCAAGCCGGACTTCATCCACCAGTTCCCCCAGCTTTGACCGCAGCGCGACCAGTACATTGGCGCTGGCGACACCCGCCAGCCACGGCGCAGGTGCAGAGATCTGTAAGCCGTCCCTCTGTCCATCCACCACGCCGTTGAGATGCACCGATTGCGTCTCTCCGGTTTTCAGCATCAGTTCCGCGAGGGCGGCGGCAGCACTTGCCAACTGCGCCCTGTCAGCGGGGGGAAATCCCAGCAGACTCGCGGCGCGACGTGTGGTATCGCGCACGATCATAATATCCATCGAGTCTTCGACCTTCACCGCCATGATGGGCGGGCGAGTGCGGTATGGGCCAAAAAAGTTTGTCATGTCCCGGCTTGTTTCCTGATTTGTTTTGCTCAGGCTGTCTGGCCGCCGCCTCTCATCACGAATCCAGCAGGCCAAGCTCCTGAAGCGTAGTCACAAGATGTTCCGATGCAAAAATGTCTTTAGGGATATAATCATCCGCACCTGCACGCAGACCGGACATGGTCGCTTTTGGCCCGGCGCGATCCGTGAGCATGATGATCGGAATGTTCTGGGTCGCAGGGTGACGCTTGAGCCGCCGACAGACCTGAAAGCCATCCATGGTGGGCAGTTGAACATCCAGCACAATCAGTGCCGGGGGGCGTTCCACTGCTTCACGAATACCATCCGGGCCGTCATAGGCCACTCGTACAGACAAGCCGACACTTTCCAGTGTCTCCTTGATCTGGACCGCCTGCGTTCTGCTATCTTCAACCAAAAGAACTTCTAATGCCATAGGACTCTTGAGCCAGATTTACTGGTACTTTTAATGACTTCTCTATGAACGGGATCGTACTTACGAATGATAAGGCGCACTGTGTTTCGTGACGCTGGCAATCGCACTTGCGATCTGCGGGATCGACATCGCTTCGTCCACGGCTCCATACTCCAGCGCAGCCCCCGGCATCCCGAAGACCACTGCACTGGCGGCGTCCTGTGCAAAGGTACGCCCTTCGGCCTGACGGATCGCCAGCAGGCCTTTTGCACCATCGCTGCCCATACCCGATAACAGCACACCGATTCCCTGACTGCCACAGGTATGCGCCACCGAACGAAACACAATATCGATCGAAGGCCGGTAGCGATCAGCGGTCAGATCACTGCATTTCTGGACGATCAGAAACCCCTGCCGACGCACGATTTCGAGGTGAGATTCCCCTGCAAGTAAGTGTACCACACCTGCCTGTAGGATTTCGTAATCTGAGGTCACCTGCACCGGCCAACCAGTACTATTGGATAGCCAGCGTGCCAGCCCCGGCATGAAGTCCGCTGGCAGATGCTGTGCCACGACAATCGGTACATGCAGGCTTCTCGGCAGCGCTTTTAACAGGCTGTGAATAGCCCCAGGCCCGCCAGCACTGGCCCCGACCGCGATCAGTTCCGCTTTTGACCCGCGCTGCAAACGCGGCGGCAGATCACCCTCTGATGCTGGTAAACCAAACGGACGTGTACTCCGCCGAATCACACGGACACCAGCCATCGCACGCAGCGTTCTGAGCAGATGCAAATGACGCTCGTCGTTTTCGACCAGCAGACTGGTTGTCCCCTCTGGTTTTGCAACCACCGCCAGTGCGCCAGCTTCCAGCGCCTGAAACGCCAGATCGACTTCACCATCCAGCAGGCTGCTGACGATCACGACCGGTGTCGGGCAGCGGCTCATGAGCTGGCGTGTCGCTTCAAGGCCATCGAGCCGTGGCATGTGAATATCCATCGAGATCACATCCGGTCGAAGCTCTTCCGCCATGCTCAGTAACTGCTCTCCATTGCCTGCCGCACCGATGACGCGGAGATCGCTGGTACTGTTGATGATTTTCGTCAGATGCCAGCGGACAGTCGGGCTGTCTTCGGCAATCAGTACGCGGATCTCGCGTTTGGAAAGGTTAGAGGCAAGCGCCATATGGGTCATTTCGTAGAACTATGCAACCGCCTGACAGTCTCCAGAAGGGTGCGATTCCACCCATATTCTGTATTCTGTTGTACGATCATTGTACGGGAAAATAAGTAATAATTGAGTAAAGCTAAGAGAGGTTAGAGGAGTCTAACGTGGATACAACTTAACAGGTTTTAGCATCCCCTCATCAGGCGGAATTTGGTTTTGATACAGACCAAATTCTAACCTGCGACGAACCTCCGCCACATCTTCCCGAAGCTGACCAATGTCCACACCCTGACATTTATCCGGAAGCACGGCCAGCCACTGAAGACTCCGCAGCACCATCTTCAGAGCGCCGCGCTCATTGCCCCGTGTGATCTGATAATACGCGATTCCAACCTGCAATATAGCGCGGTACAGGTCGCGGATCGGGCCTTCGGTTTCCATCCACAGCGCTTCCAGCAGATCATGCTGCTGATAGTATTCCCCTGCGTTAAACAGTTCGATGGCACGCCGTGCGGTTTCAGGCAGTTCGTCTGCACAGGCGCTTTCAATCTGCTGACGATGTTCAGCAGATAAAACCCGCGCCTGTTCCGCAATCAATGTTTCAAGTTCAGTCAGAAGCTGTTCGCGTGTCACAGCCTGATTTGCCCCGGCGATCAGTGCGTCATTCGCTTCCTGATCGTTTGCCGTCACAGCGATGACTGGGATGCGTCGGGTGGCCGGGCTGGTCTTGGCCGTTGAAATGGCCGCCGTCCAGTCACGGTCACCCGCCTGAATCAGCAGCAGCGCCGCCTGATCATCCGCCAGCCGCGCAATCAGGCGATCACCCTGTAATGTATGGTTATAGGGTTGAAGCTGATACCGTTCCTCTAACCGTGCCGAAATCTCCGCCAGCAGATCGCCATCTGCAAACGCCGCGATGATTGGTTTCTCCGGCAGCACTTCCGGGCGCGTCCTGTCCACAGCGTGCGCTAGCCGACACTCTGGATCATACTGGCGACCACGCCTGCGATCAGGGATGCCGCGATGACACAGACCAGCACCAGCGCCAGAAAACGCAGCAGTGCCCGGATCTGCTGTTTTTCCTGATCGGAGAGACCTTGGCGTGAGTTGGGATTCTGATCGTTCATGGAGTCCATCCGTATTCTTAATGTCGTTGAATTGTTTCTAAAACTGATAAACCCACTGTCAACCAGAGGGATGCTGATTTTCGAATGTGTGCCTGTTTTATGGGTTCGGCTGACGGAACTGCTGCCACGCATTTTCAACGAATTCGGTCATCTGCTGGTTGAAAATGCTGCGGTCAAATTTCGCGGCGTGCGACTGCATGGCATGGGGATGATAGCGGCTGTGATCGAAACTATCCATGACATTCATCAGGTTTTCGACCGTCATTTTGTCAAAATATTCGCCCGTGACGCCGGGAAGCACAGTATCCAGTACACCACCGCCGCCGTAAGCGATCACCGGACGACCGGCTGCCTGTGCCTGTACCGGTGTGATGCCGAAGTCTTCCAGACCGGGGAAGATGAACGCCCGACAGCGTGCCACCAGGTCCGGCAGGGCATCATCCGGGACATAACCGAGGAATTCGACCGTCTCTCCGGCCATTTCCTTCAGACGGTCCATGTCACGCCCACGCCCGCTGATTTTCAGCCGGACGCCAAGTCTGGTCGCGGCCTGCACAGCGAGGTCAATCCGCTTGTACGGGATCAGTCTCGAGACGATCAGGAAGTAATCGTCAACGTCGTCGGTGCGTGCCGCTGCAAACCGGGCGGTATCCACCGGCGGGAAGATGATCACCGACTCGCGGTCGTAATAGTGCCGGATGCGTTCCTGAATTTCGGTCGAAATCGCGATGAAATGATTCACGCGCTGCGCGGCGGCATAATCCCAGCGCTGCATGACACGGATCAACGGGCGCAGGGCAGTCTGTACGGCGCTGCTGAGGCCCTCACGCCGGATGTACTGTTCGAACTGCCAGACATAGCGCGTAGGGGCCAGGCAGTAGCAGATATGCAGTGTCTTCGCATCATAGCGCACACCGTGACAGAAACCGCTTTTATTGCTCAGCAGCACATCGTAATCCGAGAGGTCCAGCCCCTGCCATGTCAGCGGGTAAAGCGGCAGATAAGGCTGATGATGGTTGTGAATCGCAGGCATTTTATCCAGCCACAGCGTGCGGATATCCCACTGATGGTAATGCTGCGGCATGAGGTCCGGCGCGTAGATGCTGGTGAAGATCGGTGACTCCGGATACAGGGCCACCAGTTCTTCCAGCACATCTTCGGCCCCGCCGACCTGATTCAGCCAGTCGTGAATCAGTGCGAGTTTCACAGTAGGGTAGACTCCGCCTGCTGGTCGGCTTCAAGCCTGCTTCGGATAGGAGCAAAGGTCCGTCTGTGGATGTCGCAAACGCCGAGGCTTTGCAGTGCCGTACTGTGCTGGGCCGTCCCATAGCCTTTATGGGCTGCCAGCGCATAGCCGGGATAATGTTCGTCGTAGGCCTGCATCAGTTGATCGCGCCACGTTTTCGCCAGAATGCTGGCAGCCGCGACCGTCAGTGAGACCTGATCGCCGTGTTTGATATTCACATGCGGGTAACCGATGGAGCCGTCGCGCCAGTGGATGTAATCCGTCAGCACACAGTCCGGCCTGAAGTCGGGGAACTGGCTTCTGGCATGGGTGAGGGCGCGCAGCATCGCCTGCTGGGTCGCTGACAGGATGCCGTGTGTATCAATTTCATCATGAGAGGCGAGGCCGATGCCCCATGCGATCGCGGTGGACTTGATGGTTTCAGCCAGCCGTTCGCGCTGGAGACGTGTAAGCTGCTTGCTGTCCCGCACACCTTCTAACGTTTTGATCAGTGCAGGGTCTTGCAGCGGCAGGGCGACCGCACCAGCGACGACCGGCCCGGCCCACGCCCCGCGTCCGGCTTCATCCATCCCGACGATGAAGCGGTAGCCTCGCTCAAGCTGTTCCTGCTCGTGCTGCATCCCGGCGGTTTTAGGCGGTGGTCTGTGCGGTCTTGCGTCCATAAAGACCCTGTCTCCAGTTCTGGCGAATCTGCCAGATTTCCTGCAGCAGCCGCAGGGAGTCGTCAACCAGTTTCACCCGACTGTCGGTGCCGAAGTACCACGTAATCGGCACTTCCTTGACCTTGTAGCCGCGCTTCTGGGCGATGAACAACAATTCGATGTCAAAGCCGATGCCAGTCATCCGCTGGACGTTGAACAGATCCTGTGCGGCGGCGCGGTTGAACATCTTGAAGCCGCACTGTGTATCCTCGAAGCCGCGCAGAATCGTCAGCTTGATAATCCAGTTATTGATCCGGCCAATCACATGACGGTATTCCGGCTCGTTGATACGATGTGCGCCGGGGCCTTCCCGTGTGCCAATGCTGATATCGTATCCGCTGGAGTCAGGCGGCAGAAACTTCGTCACCTCTTCGATCGGCATGGATAGATCCGCATCGCAGATAAAACGATAGTCACCGCGTGCTTCCAGCATCCCGGCTTTGACAGCCAGCCCCTTGCCACGCGCCTCGACCTGTATAGCGTGGACGTAAGGATGCTGCTCGGCAAAAGACTGTGCGACTTCCAGCGTGCGATCATGGCTGCCGTTTTCCACGATGATGACTTCTGCCGTGAATGGCTGGGTCTTCAGGAAGGCGTCGATCTTGTCCAGCGTCGGCGGCAGACGGCGTTCTTCGTTATGCGCCGGGATCACAATCGATAGAAAAGGGCGGGGGTCCGCGTCCAAAAATGCTCTCCAGTAAAGCGTCGTTAAAGTTCAGTCAACAGCATGCCGTGACATGCCACCCGGTACTACATCGGCGGTGAAAGGATACTGTCCAGATAATGAATCGAGACGGTCCGCATCGCCTGCGTCTGCTGGCGTTTGTTCCAGTATTTCAGGCTGTCTCTCAGGCCGGTGACCATCCCGCGCAAACGGGCGCGGGCGGCCTCTCCACGCCATGCACGCAGCGCATCAAAGGCACTCTTTGCCTGATGCCGCAGAATGCTGAAGCCGTACTTTCGCCACAGCGCCGCAGGCAGATTTTTCACAAGCAGCAGAATCAGGTTGCGACCGTCATAAAAACTGGCGGTCACACCGCCACCAGTTGCTGAAAGATGATGGTACACGATGGCTTTGGGTGTGTAAAGACAGCGCCATCCGCTTAACTGCGCCCGCCATCCGAGATCGACATCTTCCAGTGAAAAGAAGAAGTTGTCATCCAGCAGGCCGATCTGATCCAGCATCGTCCGCCGGTAGACAGATGATCCACCGCACGCGCTGAAGACATACGCTTCCTGATCGTACTGGCCCTCGTCGCGCTGCCATACACCACGATTTCCCGGACGGCCATCAGTCGTGAAATAATCACCAGCGGTGTGCAGCGTATCGCGACGGTCAAACAGCAGCATCTTGCTGGCGATGCTGCCTGCTTCGGGATGGCGCTCAAAGGCCTCGATGATGGCTTCTGCCCACTGCGGATCGACTTCCGTGTCGTTATTGAGCAGGGCGATATAGGCTCCGTTGGCTGCTTCGATCCCGGCATTGCACGCGCCGGTGAAGCCGCGATTCTCCGCCAGTTCGATCAGCCGCACTTCAGGGTAATGTTCGCGGACAAACTGCTGCGAGCCATCGGTTGAGGCGTTATCGACCAGAATAATCTCCAGTGCGGAACAGGTCTGATGCCGCAGCGCGTCCAGACAGGTCTGAAGGAATGCCTGACCATTCCAGTTGGGGATCACAATCGACATCAGCGGACTGCTCATCGTTTCGTCGTTTCGTTTCTACAACGGATAGATTGCGATGCCGAGTGCCTCACCGAGCGCCACCAGCAGTGGGGCGATCAGCAGGGCGGGCAGAAAATTCGCCATGCGCGGCTTCTTGATGTCCAGCAGGATCAGCGCCAGCCCCATCAGGATGATGCCGCCGGTTGCGGTCATCTCCGCGATCATTGGATCACTCATAAAGGTTCCCAGCATACTGCCCAACAGTGCCAGCCCGCCCTGCACAAACAGGATGGTGAGCACCGTAAACAGCACGCCGGTACCGAAGCTGGCAGCGAAAGCAATCGCCGCGAAACCGTCCAGCACGCTTTTAATCGCCAACTGCTGAAAGCCAATCGGCAGCCCCATGCCATCCTGAAGTGAGCCAACAAACGTCAGTGGCCCGACACAGAACACCAGACTGGCCGTGACAAAGCCGGTCACAAAGCGCTGTCGGGCGTCCGCTGTTCTTGTGATGCCCTCTGGATCTGCCCGGCCTGCGAAGCGCGACTGAAGCCAGCCGCCGAGCCGTTCCAGCGCCAGATCGATGCGCAGCAGTTCGCCGATAATTACCCCTACCGCGATACTGATCAGCGGCAGGATGATGTTACCAGTCTGATTGGCGTTACTGATGCCGACGAAAAAGGTGATCAGCCCCAGCCCGGTGACGATGGACTGCTGGATGCGCTCTGGCAGCCTGTCCCCGACGAAGATGCCGAGCAGACTGCCGAGCGCGACGGTCACCATGTTGAGCAGCGTTCCAGTCATCGAATACTGTTATGCGTCGGTTGCGCTGGATTCCGAGGCCGCGAGACGTGCCGCATACTGCTGCTTGAAGTAATCCAGATAGTCACCGGTCTTGATCTTGCGCCACCACCACTCATTCTGGCGGTACCAGTCCACCGTTTCCTGAAGGGCATCGGCAAACGTGTGCTGACGCTGCCAGCCGAGGGCGCGGAGTTTGTCGCAGTTCATGGCGTAGCGCCGGTCATGGCCTTCGCGGTCCGGGACATGGCGGATCAGCGAGGTCGGTTTGCCGAGGATACTCAGCATGTTATGGACCACGTCGATGTTGTACTGCTGATTCTCGCCTGCGATGTTGTACGCCTCGCCGGAGACACCGCGATGCAGCGCGACATCAATGCCGGTCACATGATCTTCCACGTACAGCCAGTCACGCACCTGTTTGCCATCCCCATAAACGGGCAGCGGACGGTCATCAATCGCCTCGGTGATAAACAGCGGCAGCAGCTTTTCAGGATACTGGTATGGGCCGAAGGTGTTGCTGCCACGCGTGATCACAGTGTCCATGCCATGCGTCACATGATACGAGCGCACCATCAGTTCGCCCCCTGCCTTGCTTGCTGCATACGGGCTGTTCGGCAGAAACGGGTCGTCCTCTACCGAAAGCTGGTCGCCTTCGATGTCCCCGTAGACTTCATCTGTGGAGACCTGCACGAAGCGTCCGATGCCGTGCTTTTTACCTTCATCCAGCAGGATATATACGCCGACGACATCGGTATGGATAAAGGCATCCGGTGCGAGGATGCTGCGATCGACATGGCTTTCTGCCGCGAAGTTCACAATCGTATCGATGTTGTACTTTTCCAGCGCCGTGCGCACCGCGTCGCGGTTGGCGATGTCCCCACGCTCGAAGCGATAATTTTCCTCATCGTCAATCGAGAGCAGATTATCCATGTTGCCAGCATAGGTCAGCTTGTCGAAAACGATGATGTTGTAGTGCGGGTACTTCGCGACCATATAACGCGCAAACGCACTACCGATAAAACCTGCTGCCCCGGTTACGAGAATATTCTTCATGTGTAGATCCGTTCCTTACTCAGTTTTGGTTTCAGTTTTGCTGGCGGTTTGCGCCGTAGATTCTCCAGCAGTTTGACCCTCGGTCTGCCCGCCGGTTTCACTCGATGCAGCGGCATCGGTCGATGTCTCATCGGCTGGCTTTTCAGTATCAGCCGTGCTGGTCGCCGGTGTTGCGCTGGTGTCTGCGGCTGGTGCTTCTTCCTTCTTCAGTGCGAAGCGCTCGATAGCCTCAGCGATGCCGTCCTCGTCGTTACTGGCGACGACATAATCCGCCGCCTGCTTCAGCAGATCGACTGCATTCCCCATCGCCACACCGATTCCAGCCAGCTCGATCATCTCCAGATCGTTTTCCGCATCGCCCAGTGCCATCACCTCTTCAGGCTTGATGCCGAGATCCTTCAGCAGATGTTTCAGCGCCGCACCCTTGGAGACATTCGGCGGCAGGATCTCCAGCATATCCGGCAGCGCCTGAGTCATCCGTGCTTCCTTTGGATTGATCTGCATGCTGAGCTGCCAGCGCAGGGCCTTGATTTTGCGCGCCTCATTCGGCTTGATCACAAGCAGCTTGTTGATTGGTGTGCTCGCGAGGATATTCTGCAGCGGGCCGACCGCTTCCGGCATCGGCTCGTGATACAGGCTGTGCAGTTCCTCTGCGCCAGCGCTGACCGTGCGCGACAGAATGCGCTGACCACTGTATGCGGCCACATCAAACCCGCGATCTTCAGCGAAGGTGATGATCCGGCGGGCGACATCCGGGTTCAGGGTGTTATTGGCATGGATACCGCCGTCATGCAGATGCACCGACGCCCCCTGAAGATAGATGCCGTGCGTTGTCAGGTTGAAACGCTTGATAATTGCTTCCCCTGAATGGCGTGTCTTGCCGGTCGCCAGCATGATCTGGATGCCCTGCGCCTGTGCTTTCTCGATGGCTTCGGCAGTCCGATCACTTAACTGGTGCTGGCTGTTGAGCAGGGTGCCATCCAGGTCAATCACGATGAGTTTAATCATAAGGAGTTTGTCTTTCCTGAAGTTCGTTCGATTTGTGAATGCTGAAAATCGTTTTGCCAGTTTCTGTCTGCCGGTCGATCAGCGCCCCTGTGTCAGGATGACGATCAGCAGGATGAGTATCCCGGCGAAGATCAGCGCGTTCAGCCAGCGCGACCCACCGGTCAGCGGTGGCAGCGCCTGACGCGAAGGCGTCCCTTTAGGCAGTGCATCCCATGCCTTGACCGAGTCCTGATCGGGCTGAAGTGGTTCCTTCTGAGGTGATTCGTCTGCCACGTTCTACCCCTTTTTCTGATACCAGCCGACGATGTGGACCCGGCTCTGCGGGATTTTCCCTAACACACCTTCGACCAGTGCCGACAGCCGGAAAAGCGCCTCGTTAAAGGCTGTGTATGTCGGATCGCTGATGTAGTCGAAGGCACGACACTCGAAGCCTGCAGGCAGCAGCGCCTTTTCAATCGAGCGCCGTGTATTGGCGCGATAATAGGTCGAAAAGATGTAATCCTCGCCGCGTCCGTAAATACGATCAACCAGCGGTGTGCTGATATTGTTGGGGACCAGCCGCCGCGCCCAGATCAGATAATTATACGCGTTCGGGGTGATAAAGAGAAAGTGTCCGCCGGGTCGCAGCACGCGTGCTGCCTCTGCGAACATCACATCCGGCTGTTTCAGATGTTCCAGCACCCACGAACTCATCACCACATCAAAGCTGCTGGCCGCAAAGGGCAGGTGATTAAGATCGGCATCCACAATCTGCTTCAGTTCGACCGTATCCCTGATCGGTTGCAGATAGCGATCCACGCCGATGACCTGTCGCGCTGTGGCCTGATACTTCGAGGTAAGCCCGCCTTCGCCGCATCCGGCATCCAGCAGACGGGTTTCAGCGTTGATCAGGGCATCAGCGTAGCCAAGATACACTTCCAGTGACGGGCGGTAGCCCGGCCTCATCTGGCGGTAGCGCTGGCGATAACGTTCCTGCCGGTCGAGTTTAAGCATCGCTGGCGGTCATTCCATAATTGTCGGACAGATCAGGCGCAGCTAGTAGCTGCCGCGCATTTCGGACTTGGCGTTCATCAGCGCAGCGCCCAGCAGCTTCGCATTGACGCTTTCCAGCAGGCCCTTCGCCCGTTCGACCTGTCCGGTGCGTGTCTGTCCGGCCCGCACGATCATCACCACGCCATCAACTTTCGGTGCGAGGATCAGCGCGTCAGTGGTTGCCAGCACCGGCGGCGCGTCGAAGACAATATAATCCGAGCGTGCTTTGAGCAGGCCGATAATCTCACCCATACGCTGATGCGCCAGCACATCGCCCGGGACGGTCGGAAGCTCACCCGGCAGCAGCAGGCTGAGATTTGGCACCGATGTCGCGATCAGCGGCGGATTCGCCAGCGTGCGATCATCTTTCATCAGCGCATCCAGACCGGGCTGCGTCCCCAGTCCCCAGATTGCAGGCTGTGCAGGCCGGTGCAGATCGGCATCGACCAGAATAGTACGCTGTCCGCTTTGCGCCAGCACCACAGCGAGATTGGCCGCGGCCACGCTTTTACCGTCATCTTTCGCGGCGGAGGTCACCAGCAGGGTGTGGAGCGCTTTCCCACCCCGGCCATACATAAGCTGTGTGCGCAGTGCGCGATAGCCTTCAGCCGTCTCAGAGCGTGGATCGGTCAGAGTAATCAGTTTGATGTCAGACATGGCGGTGACAGCTCCTGTGGCTATTCGCCGGAGATGGTGGCAAGAACAGGGATAGAAAGGTTGTCTTCAAGGTCGCTGCGACGGCGAATCAGACTGCTTTCCATGACTTCGAGTGCGAAGACGATGATTCCGCCGACCAGCAGCCCGATCACACCCCCCGCCGCCGCATTGATTGTCGGACGCGGGCGCACGATGCTGGCACGGGCGTTATCCTGCGGCACAACGTCGATGCGGTCTTCCTGACGGGCACGCTGATTGCGTTCATTCTGATAGTTGACCAGAATCTGACCGTAAGCGGTTGCGATCTCGTTGGCCTGCTGTTCCTGCGTATCCTCAACATCGATCTGAATCGACAGATCCAGGGTGTTAGCGTCCACCGTGACACGGCTTTGCAGTTCAGTCGGGACGGTGTCCAGTTGAAGTGTCTCGATCACTTCTTCGGCCCGCTGCGAACTGCGCAGATACAGCGCATAGGACTGCATCGTGCGGATAATCGATTCGCTCAGGCCCAGGTCTGCACGGGAGGGCTGGAGCAGCACGATCTGCGTGGAACGGTACACGGTAGTCTGTTCACGGGTCAGCAGAAAGGCGCTTGCAGCCGCGATTGCCGCAACCAGCAGCATGATCCAGCCGCGCCGCACCAGAATGCGGACATAATCCATTAAATTCATACGGATCCTTCTGTTGGATCGTTAAGCCCCTGGGGAGCTTCAAGATCCTGTAAGCCTTGCTTCAATTATCAGTCAGGATAAATCACGGCTTCGTGATCTGATGTGAGACCGCTTATCCACCCCGGCTGACGCAGTGATGAACCCCGGCATTATGCTCGAAACTGTACTTTTCGACCAGAGCCTGTTTATATCACGTTGTCCGCGCCGCCGATGAAATCACGGCTCCTGAAATACAGACAAACACATACTGTCCTGTGTTCCATTATTGCGGATAAGGCCGTTCGTATATTATCCCTGGTAGGGCGCGTAAATGTAGGGCGCAATACCTTGCGCCCGCCGATTGGTATCCGCTACCCTCGCACCGACCGAATGCCCTCTGCATCATTGACCGTCACCGTCTTCGCGCCCCGGTCAATCCGGCGGATCAGACCGGTCAGCACATCCTTGGAGCCGATTTCGACGAATGTGCTCACCCCTGCTGACATCATCGCTCGCACCGTCTCCGTCCAGCGGACGGCCTCGGTCAGTTGCAGGCGAAGTTCCTCGCGAATCGCCTCGACACTTTCCAGCGGAGCCGCGCTGACATTCCCGTAGACCGGAATGCGCGGTGATTGCAGCGTCGTCTGCTCGATCTCCACGCTCAGTGCCTCTGCTGCCGATGCCATCAGCGGAGAGTGGGCGGCGATGCTCACCGCCAGCGGCACCACCCGTTTTGCTCCCGCTGCTTTGATCAGTTCCATGCCGATCTCCAGCGCTTCCTGATCGCCGGAGATCACGATCTGACCGGGGCAGTTATCATTCGCGACGACCAGCGTTCGGTTCGTTTGGGTACGTGCAGCAGCGCAGGCTTCACGCACTTTCTCAACATCCAGTCCAAGCACCGCAGCCATCCCGCCCGGACTGTGATTGCCAGCCGCTTCCATCAGTTGCCCACGCAGCTTGACCAGATTCAGACCATCGGCAAAGCTGAATACCCCCGCTGACATCAGCGCCGTGAATTCCCCCAGACTGTGCCCCGCCACACACACCGGCTTTGCTTCAGGGAATTCGCTCCGAAGGGCTTGCAGCAGGGCGGTGCTGCATACATACAGCGCTGGCTGCGTATAGCGTGTCTGGTCGAGCATCTCCTGCGGACCTTCGAAGCAGATCTGGCTGAGCTTCATCCCAAACAGATCATCCGCCTCTTCAAAAATCTGACGTGCTGCCGGATACTGCTCGGCGGCATCTTTTCCCATCCCCATCATCTGTGAACCTTGTCCGGGGAAGACAAAGGCCGTTGACTGCCCTTCAGTCATTGAATCTTTTCCTTGCCATCTGAATCATTTGAAAATTCTAACCGCACGGATCGAACATCTGTGCTAGAATGTAAAATCCTGTACCTTAACATTTCTGGCGGTAGTAGGGCGGCATTCAATGCCACCCGCGGCCTTACCTGTTGCAGCACAATTTTTTTTGTGCAGCAGCAGCAGCAACAAGGAATTTGAACCTGAACACTCGCTGGCGCTGCACAAATTGCTGCAATTTGCAGCAGCATTACGCTGCTGCTGACAGTGCAGCCGGGACTTACTGGCAGGTGGGTGGGATTATCGGGGTGGTCGATGGATCACTCACCACCCGTATTTCTTCGTAGTCGTCACCCACCGCTGCCATCATCAGTTCCCGCACACTCGCCTCGGCCTGTGCCTGTGCATCAGTCAGGATGCCGTCTTCGATGGCACGGTCACGGAACTGAACCAGTGCATAGAGCCTCGCCTGCTCATCCAGATCGGGGATTGGACGGGCGAAAAAGCCGGTATCGCGTGAGATCACGTAGGACTCCTGCTCGTTGAAGAAGCAGTCCTGAAGCTGTACTTCCGGCAGGCGGATGATCAGCGTATTGTCTATCGTCTGAATGCGGTCTTCAGTCAGCAGGTTGAGGTCGATCCCGGCGTTGACCTCACCAACGGCGACCATGATCAGCCGTTCGCCGTATAAACCAGCCAGAATCGGCGGGAGTTCACGCTCACTGGTCAGGATGTTACTGTAGCTGTAGCGCGTCGTGGTGAGCTGTGCCAGAAGTTGAATACGATCCAGCAGGGTGACGGCGGTGGTGTTGGTGGTGACATCCCCGGTCAGCCAGCCAAACAGCCCTCGCGATCCGGCGAACACGCCAGCGATGAAAATCGCGATCACCAGTACAATCACCAGCAGACTGCGTGTGATAAAGCGTACCATCTGGAAAACCTTTCTGCGCCCTCAGGCGTGGATTAGGCCTTACTGCACTGTTGAATACAAACCCCGTAAACCGGCCTGCGATCTGTTTCTGTGAGACTTCATCATCACATGTACAGATGTACGGTGTCAGTGCGTCTGAAGTTATAGCGCGGCCTTATGCTCTGTGGTGATACAGTTACGTTACAATGAGAGCATCGTTGTAGCCCCTCAGACAATCGCCGCTTAAGCGATTGCTGTTTAAGCGGTCGCCGTTTAAGTGATAGCAGATAGGGATAAATAATCAGTGAGTACCCGCACTGTCGCGATTTTTGATGGAAACTGTGTGATCTGTAATACCACCCGGCGAATTGTCACGGCGCTGGACTGGTTCAACCGTGTCGAGTTCCTCGACCTGCACCGCCATGATGAAGTGTCAGCCCGCTATCCGCAGATCGACCATGAAGCGGCGATGGGCCAGATCCATGTCGTCGCTGATTCAGGTAAGGTGTATGGCGGATTCACGGGTACACGCCGCATGCTGCGCGATATCCCGTTAGGGCTTCCGCTGTGGGCGCTGCTGCATCTGCCAGTGATCGGGACATGGCTTGGCCCGCAGTTGTACCGCTTTATCGCCCGTAACCGTTATGCGATCAACCGGCTTTTCGGTGTCGAACTTGAGAAGAATGAAGCCGACTGCGCCGACGGGATCTGTAAGATTCCACAGCGCCAGTAACCACAGCATCACACCACAGGGGAAGTTATGACGATGCATCAGCGTAACCGTGCGGCCAATGTACTCGGCTGGACGGATGAAGAATACTGGTTGATTCTGCTGCGCCAGTTCCGGCGTCTGCTGTTCGAGCAGGGACTGGATCTGGCCGATGCTGATCTGAAGGAACTGGCCGCACGGATGGCGTCGCGCCAGCTTCAGCCGGAACCGGAAACCGGCATTCGGGCGGCGCTGGTCAGGTTGGTTGAAGACAGCCTCGCTTCTCTGCGCAACCTCGGCCTTGAGTATCAGCAGTCGCTGGCGACCACCATGACCGATCTCTCCGGCTGGGAAACCACTGCCGATTTCATCGACCTTGCCAACGAGAAGGCCAATGCCGAACTGCGTGTCTCGGTCGGGGCGGCACTGCTGGCCGGGCTGGGTGATGCGCGTTATGCCCGTATGCTGCTCTATACATGGCTGCATGGTCGCAATGATCCCGAAGATGTGGATGCGGTGGTCTCGCAGCGTGCGCTGGCCTTCGCCTCACAGCTTCCCGTCCCCCAGAACGCCGGTGCCAACACCGACTGGCAGACCCGCATCGAATCATGGCTTCAGGAACAGGGTCTCAACCCTTCTTAAGGACGTGACGCAATGCGCGTAAATAAGTTGTGTTCAGCGATTACTTTATTCCTGCTGTTGATTGGTTTGAGCGGCATTCATGCACAGGGTGATACCATCAGCGTCAGTATTTCTGTCTCAGGACAGTTACTTTTGGAATATGATGGTCAAGCCAGCATCCTGCTGATCGATACTGCTTCTGGATCTGTGCAAACTTTGGTGAGTGATGGCCCGCTAGTTCGCGATCCGCTATTTTCACCATCAGGAAGTCAAATCACTTACTTCTCTGACATTTATGACCTGCCTCCGAATCG
>JAEZAF010000194.1 GCA_023430545.1 Chloroflexota bacterium | reverse complement strand
GCTGCCGTCTGCTCGGGTGAGTCCTGCAAGAACGGCACCAACTGATCCCATGCCTGCGACAGCGCGACGGTCATCTCATCGAGTTCGGTTTCGAGGGCTTTGATGCGCTGAAGGTAATGTTCTACTGGATCATGGCGCACAGATAAATTCATGGTCTTTCCGCAGCAGGCTCTAATGGCAGGCTGCCTAACAGCAGGCTGTCGATTTTATGCCGAGTGGTCTGTGAGAGACTCGGCCACACTTCGTTCAGGCAATTCCACATACTGTTGATTATAAATAAATACAAACCTTTGTTTCGTTAAGGAAGTTCATTCTTCTGGGTGTGGAACATTATGTGGTGCAGACGCCATACAGTGCAATCCCGGCAACATCCGCTGTGATGACGCCCGCACAATGGGAGCACTCACAGGTGCTCCCGTCCGGACTAGACCTGGCGGAGCTTCAGGTCGATCACGACGCCGTTATGGTCGCTGATGACGCTGCCGTCTTCGGCCAATCGGCTGATATAACGGGTCTCCGAAACGGTCAGATCGGGTGTCAGCGCGACATGATCGATAAACGGCTTGGTGATCCGCGGGTCATCGATCTCACCTGAGGTTGGGATCTGCCAGCCTGCGAATGTCGCTTCGCGCAGGCGGTTGACTTCGCTGCGTTTACCGGGATAACCCCGCGCCGGGATCTGCAGATTGAAGTCCCCCAGAATCACGGTTCGCTCGTGCTGCTGAGAAGTTGACAGAATGTGTTTCTGGAAGGCGATCAGATACTCCTGTGCGCCCTGCCAGACCGTTTTGCGCTGCTCTCCCCATTTCGCCATTGAGCGATAGGCATGGTACGGGATCACAACGCCGATAAACCGGATACCCTGTGTCACCGCGCTGATGTAGCGCCCTTCCGGCAGATCATGTGAACCAACTGTATTGACCTGCTCCCATGGGGTTTTACTCCACAGGCCGACCTTACGCGCTCCTCGCGCTTCCGGCCATCCCCAGCCGGAGCTTTCACTCTGAATAAGGTGACCCTCCGCCGGAAAATTAAGCCCGTAAGACTCGGTCAGACAGATCACATCGGCTTCGGCCTCACGCAGCACCTTCAGTATTCGTTCCCCGCGTCCATTCGAGGATGTCTGCTGATCAGCCTGCACGTTCCAGTTCAGAATACGAAGTGCGGTCATGTGTCGTTGTGTCTCCTGTCGGTTGTGGTTGCTGGCTGTTATTCATGGGTGGATATAAGAACACGTCTGATGGTGCTGTACAAGGACCGCCCTTCTGGTTAACAATCTCATGCCAGATATTAACGCAGTCTATACTGTCTCTGATTCGCCAGCAGCACACACTGATTGTACAATCGTTCGCGGGAAGGATTAAAGATTATTACAGCCGTTCGTGCACATCGGATGGCGCTCTACCACAGCCTGATGAACGCATACCACATCGTTACACCGCCTGATACATGGGCCAAAGGCAACGGATGAATTACACGCGCGTCATTTTCATAAGCTATTCTTCTGCGGATCGGGATCTGGCAAAGGCGCTGGCAGACAGTCTGGAGTCGCTGGGCGCACTGGTGCAGTTCGAGGACAAATCCACGGCGGAGACTGCCTCATGGAAAGCGACACTGGAGCAGATCCGCACCGCTGATGTGTTTGTCTTCACACTGACGAATCACACGCTGGAATCCGAAGCACGAATGCTGGAATATCACTACGCCCAGAGCCTGCAAAAACCGATCTTCGGTGTGCAGCTTGCAGCAGTCGATCTCGATGGGCTGGCGGATTTCACCGCTGTGTTCGACTATCGGCGGCCACAGGTCAGCCAGCTTCGGCTGATCCGCGAAGCGCTGGACGCCCTGCCGGATGATATCGTGCGCATGACACAGATCCCGCTGCCGGACTGGTCTGCCGCGCTGGACCGCGTTGGCAGCCGTTTCGTCACGGCTGATGCTGGTGCGCCGCTGACTCCCGAAACCCAACAGATGCTGGTGCGTAATCTGCGGGACTTTGCCGAACGTGAAGAGACACATGAGGCCGCGCTGAAACTCGCGGCACAGTTCGCCAGCCTGCCGGACCTCAGCCCTGAGACGCGGCGCGACGTGAATGCCCTGCTTCATCGCGACGGTCGGAGTGGACGCGGCACACCGTTGGGCCTGTCAATGCCTGCGGTGAGCGCCTCCAACCGGCAGCGGATTGTGCTCAACGTCATCGCCAGCCTGATTCTGCTGGCGGCGCTGGTGTACCTGCTGTCAGAGGCACGGCGTGAGAATGACCGCCTGCTGGCCGCCAATCCGACGGCTGTGTCGCTCCGGGTGGCCGAACTGACCGCCACCCGCGATACCGAAGCTCTGCTCCAGCAGACAGCGACGGCAGACGCGATCACTGCCGCGACCGGCACACAGAATGCGATTGTACGCGGCATGACGGCGACCGTGATCGCTGGTTTCACCGACACGCCTACCGCGACATCCACACCGACTGCGACACCGACCATCACGCCAACCGCGACGGATACCGCGACCCTGACAGCAACGTCCACCTTTACGGCTACGGCAACCTTCACCGCCAGCGCAACGGCGACAGCGACCTCAACGCCGGCTGTCACGCCGACGCCGACTGTCACGCCGACGCCGACGGTAACCGATACGCCTGAGCCGAGCGCGACACCGTCACTGACACCGACTGCGACACCGAGCCGGACGGCCACGGCAACTCACACGGCGACCTATACCGCTACGAGCACGTTAACCTCCACGCCAACGAGTACCTCAACGCACACTCCGACGCCATCCAACACGCCGACGCCGACGCTGACATCGACGCCAACACCTGATCCGAATCTCGAACTGATCTTTGACGGCATCACCGTCGCGGATACGACTCTGGGGGTGCGTGTGTCGGCGGTTGGCCCCGCCGCCGAGAATGCCGGGGTGATGGTCGGCGACATCATCGTCTCGGTGGATGATACCGAGATCCGCACGTCAGACCGGTTTGCCGAGGTGACAGACGCGCTAGAACCCGGTGACTCGGTGACACTGCGCATCCGCCGTAACGGGATTGTGCTGATCCGCCTGACGTTCGACACGCCGGATTTCCTGCATGTCACATCAACACCCACGCCGTAAATCAGCAGCCTGACGTCACTTAAAACAATCGTTACCGTGTAATTAATGAATTCACTATTTCTTAACGCTATTCGTCATTGATGGGGATTATGATTTGAATAGCGGCTATAACAAACCTGAAACGAGATGAGTCATGCCTCACGTGGAAATCCGCAGTCGTTTGGTCGGAACCGCCAGTCCTCAGGAAGCACCCCCCGAGCTTTTACTGGAATTTCCGAACGATCAGATTCTGGTGCGAGATTTAATCGCCTACACGCTTGAAGAACAGCTCTATAATCTGCTGGATACACAGCATCTCGAGGTCTTTCACGCGCTGCGTATCGTTCAGGGGCAGTATCTGACCGTCGATGAGATGGATGCACGCTGGTCATCGAACGGCCAGACACAGACCGGCGAGTATCATCAGACGCTGGAAATCAATCTGGATGCGGAAATCGAAAAGGCGTGGGAAGCCTTCTCGCATGGGCTGTATCTGGTGATTGTTGATGGGCTGCCGATTGACGGGCTGGACGATGTAATCACCTTTATGCCGAATTCCCGTGTCACGATTATGCGGCCAACCAGCCTGATTTAAGCTGGTGTGGGGAAAAGCTCCCCATCCCCGACCCTTTCCCAATGCATATGGCGCATAAAGCCTCTGGCGGGACGGCACACAGGCCGTCCCCTACACAGCCTATAGACTGTTGGCTGGCCTTTCCATAAGATTAACGGCCTACCCCTTGTAAGCTCTATCCCCGACGTTGCGCAAATTTGGAGAGTGGTTGTAGGCGGATAACAGGCCCCGTCCCTATCAGGTGAGTTCTTCGACGGATGGAGTACGGGCACGCCATACCGCCGCCAGCCCCCACCCGATGAAATTGGCGATGATATCACGCACGGTATCATCGGCGCTCCACTGCATATTGATCGCGGTTATATCCCCGCGCTGCGCCAGCTCCTGATGATGCACCTGATACTCTGCATACTCCCATCCGAGCGTGACCAGCGCCAGCAGCCCTAACGCCACACCGTCCGGGTTCTGACGGCCCCACTGCACCAGCCGTGCTAACAGGTCGTCATACTGATCGTGCTGCCCCATCGTCTCGAAGGTATCCGCGGCCAGCACACTGAAGGCAAAGGCTGTCGCTGCATGCGGGATGGCATCCAGCCCCAGACCGGCAAAGCGCAGCTCTCCCCATTCCCCTTTATAGATATTGAAATTCGGGTGCGAGACGATATATCCCACGGCCAGCGGCGCGACCGTCATGGCATATTGTGGATTATCGCGTACCATTGTCATCAGGGTGTCTTCGACGATATTGGCGGGGCGCCTGCGACGGCCCAGCAGCAGACGCGCGGCATCCGGCAGCAGCAGGGACAGCGAATTGGTCAGCAGATGTGGCAACCAGGTGGTTGTCATATGATAATGCTGACGGTTGGCATAAGCGGTCTGCGCGACCATCAGCCACAGCAGATAGCGCAGCCAGTGCCGATTTTCAGGCTTTTCAACTGATTTATTCATCAGGTACACCGTAAAGTGTGGTCGAATAGAGTCAGAATCGTACTTTAACCCAGACATGGACGAATGGGAAACTTTTCACTACTAACATTAAACTGCTTTGGTGCCCCCGGCTGGAACACGACGCTTCGCCTGCGTCAGTTAGGGGAAGAACTTAACCAGAGCGATTACGCGATTGCCTGCCTGCAGGAAGTGCAGACCCATTACTACCGGCGGCTGCTGATCGAGGCGTGTAATCACTTTTATCCCGCACAGGCGTATAAGGACTTTCTCCATGCGCCCAAAGGTGGGCTGCTGACCTTTTCACGGTCGAAGCTGCGGCGGGTGCAGTTCCAGCTCTTCGCGGATCGCGGGTTGTGGTACACACCCGCGCTGGCGGACTGGATTCTGCATAAGGGTGTGCTGATCAGCGAGAGCGAGTGCGACGACATGCCGGTGATCGTGATGAACACACATCTGACGGCCAACTATACCGGCGACTGGAGCCGGTCCAG
>JAEZAF010000213.1 GCA_023430545.1 Chloroflexota bacterium | reverse complement strand
AGACCATCTACCTGCGCAGATGTCAGCTCGACGCCCTCGCGTACGGGCTGAAGAACACGTCCCGACTGCGCACCATTACCTCCGGGCAGCGGGATCGGCTGCTGTGCTGTCGCGATACTGGTCAGGGCCAGTATGCTGAACAGCGCCAGCAGCACTCGAAATAAAGGTTGGGAAGGACTTCGTTTAAACATTAAATAAACCTCGTGTTATTTCTTTACCAGCAAAATACTGGTAAATCGATGAACAGATGCTCATGAGAGGACATGGGCACGTCTGTTATAACACAAATCTTCCCGAGGTAAAACTGAACTGAAACCAGTCGGGACAGGAAGGTTACAAAAAATTCATAACTTTTTCGGATCTGATCTGTAACACTTGGTTATCATTCGTTACAAACGATGACATCTGTCACGTAAGATTGGCACTGCTCTATCTGTCAGAAAAAATGATACAACCTTCTATCTCAACAGTTCGCACCCGTCAGGTGCTGTTCATAAAAGGATATAACCTCATGGAATCAAAGACGTTTCTCGTGCCGAATATCGGCTGCGAAGGCTGCACCAATACCATCAAAAATGAACTGAAGGGTGTCCCTGGTATTACCTCAGTCGAAGCCTCACCGGATACAAAGATGGTCACCGTGACATGGGGCGAACCAGCCTCATGGAAGAAGATCGTGGATGTGCTGGAAGAAATCGACTACGCACCCGCGCAGGCCTGACGCACAGATCTAAGCAGTAGGCAGACACAAATAAAAAAGCGCCGTGTACGTTTGCACGGCGCTTTTTTGCTGGATGTTCATCACCCGCCCCACCGATGTCAGTCAGACAAAGTGGCGCTCATATTCTCCGTCACACGGCAGGCCCCAGATGCCCCACATCTCACGGGTGGCTGGGCGCATAATCACCGCGCCGCAGGTCTCACTGAAGTATGGCGCTTCCGAAAAGGCACAAACGCTGTAGCTGCCGTCGCTGCGATCACGGGTCAGGGACATCATCGTCTCCGGTGTGACACTGCGATGATTGAGCATCAGCATCGCCCGCTGTTCGCGTGCTTCAGAATCTTCGATCCAGTCCTCGCTCAGCGGACGTTCTTCCCGCCTGGCTGCCTCATCCAGACAGCGATTGGCATGGACCAGCGGTGCATCGGTCAGCGGAGTGACCGTGCAGCCCTGTGGCATCGCCTCGACATTATAGCCGCGACCGTGCGCGTCCATCAGTTGATAATTATGCCCGCCTGCCAGTGTCGCTGATGTAATACAGGCCAGTGCGTCTTCCAGATTATCCTGCATCAGGATTTTGCGGACGACAAACGTCCATGTAACACCCGGTCGCCCTGTCTCAGCAGACAGGTTGTTGATACAGACCGAGATCCCGTGCTCATTCATGCCGATCATGCCCATACTGCCGGTCAGCGTCATCATCAGGAAGCGCGGCCCATCATCCGGGCGTCCACGCAGCAGCGCGACATACGGCGTCGCCGTTTCGTGCATATCCCACGTCTGACCGATCAGGCCCGCGCCATCCAGTGTACGGCGTCCATCCACCATAAAGGTGGTGCATTCATTGCCATGTCCGCGCACAGCCTGTGCAGCCTTGTGCACATGAACTGGTACTTGAACCGGCACTTCCTGTCCCTGCGGCAGTTCCATCGTCAGCGGCAGGTTCATCACGCCGGGCGCGTTATAAACCGCATCGACAAAATCAGTGAAGCCGTTCATGATCAGCAGTTCAGCCAGACTGACACCGGTCGCCGCCGAAAGGCCCTGAAGTTCCCACATCAGTTCAGGCGAATAAGCCTGGTGATAATCGAGACATTCCTCAGCCAGTGCGAGCAGTTCTTCTTTTGGCGTGTGGACACCCGCCCAATCTGGCTCTGAGGCAAGCTGCAAACGTTCCGCCGCAATCTCGCGGATCGCGTCGCGGTAGGCTGTGCCGTGCTGCCAGCCCATTTCATAAGGGTTACCGTGAACTTCAAGCAAGCGTAACTGAGGCATGTAAGGTTATCGCGCTCCATTTATCCAAACCGGAAGAGAAATTCGGACAGAAAGGCCAACTGTCCCCTGTGTCGGGGCGTATGATGAAAAGAGAGCGTTGTAGGTGAACAGTTGAGAATCTGCGCGTGACTGTAGTTTCGCAGGGCGCGAACATTCACACGGAGTCAGCAGGTAAGGGATATTTTAACACGTATTCAGCGGATTGGAATATAAAAACGGGCAGTCCCTCAATTCTTAGGGGAATACTCTGGAAATCATCAGCTTTTTGTTAGATCTCAGCCCTGGCCGAATGAGTTTTGATAATCAAAATTGTTAACATGTCGTAGGGGAGGGCCTGTGTGCCCTCCCGCCCTGTTATCGACATAATACTGAGGTCACAGCCAGCACTTATCCCTAAAAACATGCGAGGTAGGGACACGGCACTGCCGCGTCCACTGTAAACCCCTGAACCAAAAATCAAATCCCTACCCTCGAAATGGATTGAGGGGTGAGGTTTTAAAAAGCGCATGGCACCCTGATGAGTTTTGATAATCATAAAATCATTAACATGTCGTAGGGGAGGGCCTGCGTGCCCTCCCGCCGTCTTATCGACATAATCTGAGGTCACAGCCAGCACTTATCCCTAAAAACATGCGAGGTACGGATACGGCACTGCCGCGTCCACTGTAAACACCTGAACCAAAAATCAAATCCCCACCTTTGAAAAGGGGATGAGGAAACTTTTTTGGTCCACTTCGTTTGAAAATTCGAACCGCACAATCCGAACATTCGTGCTACACTATAAGGTTCCTGCACCTTAACATCTCGAACAGTACAGCAGAGAACATCTGCCCTGTCCCTGCAAATCACGGAAAGCCAGCGTAGGGTCGCAATTGAATGCCGACCGCCGTCTCGCAGTTGCAGCAACCCTAAGTTGCTACAAGCACTTTGCAGCACTTTGCAGCACTCTTGCAGCACTCTTGCAGCAACGCTAAGTTGCTACGAGCATTTTGCAGCAGAATCGTGCAGCAAATTTTCAACGTTGAGGGAAAAACCTTTGTTGCCGCACAAAATTTTTGTGCGGCAGCAGCAGCAGCAGCAACAGGATGCTACAAGCAGCGCAGCAAGTTGCGCCTTGTGGCGCTTTTACGCCGCAAATTCGTAGATTGCAGCAGCACATTTTCAGATTTGAGGGGAAAAT
Organism: Chloroflexota bacterium; assembly: GCA_023430545.1. Lineage (GTDB taxonomy): Bacteria > Chloroflexota > Anaerolineae > Aggregatilineales > Phototrophicaceae > JAEZAF01. The sequence continues at coordinate 18,092 of JAEZAF010000213.1, read as the reverse complement.
GATTGCAGCGGCGCAAAAAAAAATGCGGCGCCGCCGCTGCCGCCACACCGCTGCAATTCACAGACCGGCAAAATACGAAGGGCCGGACTATTCCGGCCCACAACATACGAAATCCTGATACATGCGTCGGATCAGGCGATCAGCACTACCGCGCCGCCGTGATATTCGCCATTGATCCGCCGGACAAGTCACTGGACCGTGCAGGCGGCAGTTTCGTCAGCACCGGGCGGTACTGCGGGTTCTGCCATTCGATCAGCACCGCGCAGCTTCCGGCCTCAGGAAGCTGTGAGTAGCCTTCAATCACGGCACGCGGACGGAACCCGCGATGCATCTGCATACTGACGGTCGGGTCTTCCAGTTCGCCTGCGATAACCTTCTGCGCGTATTCCGCCGCGGTCATCTGATGCTGATAGCGGTGATAGCCCATCAGCATTCCACCCGCGTACATGCCGCGCAGGTTCAGGCGTTTCACGAAATCGAAACGGGCCGCGTACATTCTGGAGCCGATTCCCATCCGGCGCACGGACGGGTCTACCGCGAAATCGACACCATACAGCCATTCACCGGCGGGCTGGTGATTGCGCAGCGTCATATCACCAATCGCTTCTATCCACGGCAGCGGGGCCGCACCGGGTGAGCGATGGGTGCGCATCGTCAGCGCATAACTGACGACCTGACCATTGCGCAGCGCCACGAACTGCCCTTCCGGGAAGCGGTCCAGAATCCGGGCAAGCGATTGACGAGAGAAGCAGTCACCGTCACTTCCAATGGGTGCGCTGATCCGTTCCACACCGGCCAGATGTTCTGGCAGCATCTGTGTGATCACCAGTTCAGGGCGCAGTGATCTCTCAGGATAGGTCTGATAGGGGGTTGTTTTTGAAATTGTCGCCAACATGTTGACGTTCCTTATTCACATTGTGTAACAGCATTGGGTAGGTGAAGAGAATCTCACCAGTTTTCTGGCAGGAAGGCGGCCACGAGGTATGCCAAATATCAGCGCGGCTTCACGCTTCCAATCGGTTGCTGAATAACTTTCGGGAATCACGAATACGATGCGTGCTTCCGAAAGGCAGACAGCGTCAGCTCGATTTAGATATGCTGTTCAGGAACGTCAGACGTAGTGCGCGGGGATGATCGTGAGATAATGCCACTGGGCAATCGTTTCGACATCCAGCTCTTTGGCATCAACTGCGATAAAGCCAAAATAGCCGAGATGTCTGAGGGGGTTCCTTTGAGAAGCATCGAACGCTGCCGATATTGCTTCGACGGGGATATTGGTACACATACAGTTGCGGGTGCTACTCCTACACACCCTCTCCTTACATTTTTTGTTGAACGATAAGCTCATTTTATAACAGATGGCATAAAAAGGGAAGCACCATCAAAGACTTCAGGCGCATGTGCAGTAGGACAATTATTAGGCTTAGTTCTCGACAGCCAACCAGTTTTCCGTTCTCACAAGTGGCAGATAGGCAAAATCCCCACCATCTGTCACCAGAACTGCATTAAGGCGCAATGTTATGGCAGCTAGTAGCACATCTATGTCCGAGAGTTGGCGTCCTCGTCGCCTCGCATCGCTCCACAGTTTTGCTGCTACACGCCAATCGGCTAACTGCACTGGTACGACTACAAATAATGGAATTAACTGCGCTTGAAAATGGGCAAGTTGCTGGTACGCCTGGCGATGCTCATACCCGCGTTCGACTTCGAAAATGATTGGCTCACACAGACATAAGGTCTGGTCTTTGTTTTGTTGAAACCGTGTGAACAGGATCGGATTTTTACCAGGTCTGAGGCTAGATATAATATTGGTATCAAACACATAAACCCTGTTACTCATCAGCGGGCATATCCGGTTCGATATACTCTTCATTCATGGCTTTGACAACAGCTTCAATGTCAGGTTCACCCAGTCCATCCCACATTCCGTGCGCAGCATGAAGCAGGCGATCCATATCCATCGTTCCCGCTTTTAACGGCATGGGCTGTGACCCTGCCAGAAGCGTATTAATCTCATCCTGTAGTGCGTCTGACTGCTGGTCGATGTACTGTTTGACCTGTCGTTTCTGCTCCGGTGTCAGCAGGTCTATGATTTTGAAGACCTCATCTAAAATCATACGGAGACCTCATTTCTACTACTTTGCCTCTATTGTAACATTGCTCCGTGTGGCTGAACCGGACGAGAAAGCACTCGCTGGTGTTGTGCTTAGTCCGTTTCTCTTAACCCAGATACGCCGCCAGAATACGTGGATCGGCCTGAAGCTCGGCGGCGGGGCCTTCATTGACGATGCGCCCACGGTCAAGCACATACACATAGTCCGCGATCTGAAGCGCTTTACGGGCGTTCTGCTCCACCAGCAGAATGGCGATCCCCTGCTCTTTAATCGAGGCGATGATATTGAAAACTTCATTGACCAGCAGCGGAGCCAGACCCATACTCGGCTCATCCAGCATCAGCAGACGCGGCTGCATCATCAGTGCCCGCCCCACAGCCAGCATCTGCTGTTCACCACCACTCAGCAGGCCCGCTTTCTGTGTACGGCGCTCGGCCAGACGTGGGAAGCGCTCGAAGATTGCCTGAAATGCCTGATCGACATCCGCCCCGTGATACAGGTGCGACCCGACTTGGAGGTTTTCCAGCACGCTCATATTCGCGATGATCTGGCGCCCTTCCGGTACCTGAATCACGCCGCGCTTTGCGACACGATCTGCACGCCAGCCGGTGATGTCCTGCCCTTCGAAGAAGACGCGCCCACGGGTCGGCTTCAGTAATCCACTGATCGTGTTCAGCGTGGTGCTTTTTCCCGCCCCATTCGCCCCGATCAGGCTCACAACCTGCCCCGGCAGGATGCGGAATGAGATCCCCTTGACCGCCTGAATACCACCATAACGGGTATCAAGGTTTTGTACATCCAGCAGCGAATCAGTATCAAGCGGATGGGGATCGGGGATCGACTGGTTAGACGATGGATTAACCGTATCAGCCTGCATAACTGTAATCGTCGTCCTTTCCCAGATACGCCTCGATCACGGTTGGGTTGGTGCGGATTTCAGCCGGTGTCCCGTGTGCGATGATCTCGCCGAAATTCAGTACATAGATCTCATCACACACCTGCTGGATCAGCGCCATATCATGCTCAATCACGAACACACTCAGCCCGCTGGCCTTCAGGTTGAGGATCTGCTCACCGAGCGCTTTGGTCTCGGTCGGGTTCATGCCCGCCGTCGGCTCATCAAGCAGAAGCAGCTTCGGATTGGTCGCCAGCGCCCGCGCCATCTCCAGCCGACGCTGATCGCCATACGGCAGTGTCGCAGCCGGGATATCCGCCACCTCTGTCAGCCGAAAGCGTTCCAGCAGCATTTTGGCGCGTTCTCTCAGCAGGCGTTCTTCACGGAGAAATCGCGGCGCATAAATCACCGCTTCGATCAGACTGGCCTGACCCTGCGCGTGCTGGCCGATCAGCAGATTTTCCAGCGCGGTCATCTCACCAAACAGGCGGATATTCTGATAGGTCCGCGCGATTCCCATCCGGGCAATCATATGCGGCGCGGCCCGGTGAATCGACTGATTCCTGAAATAGATCGTCCCCGAAGTGGGATGATCCAGCCCACTGATACTGTTGATCAGCGTGGTTTTACCCGCGCCGTTTGGTCCAATCAGGCCGACAACACGGTTTTCCGGTACCCGCAGTGAGACATTATAAAGCGCCTGAAGGCCCCCAAAGCGCCGAGAAACATCCGTCAGTTCAAGCATCGATCATTTTACCTGTCATATCGGCATGTCAGCCGCTCTGATGTGAAGGCGTTTCAAGTGGGGCCGTGCCGCGCTGAGCGACTCGCTGCCATAGCCTTCGCCATCCCGCCGGATTAATCAACCCACCCGGCAGATAGACGATCACCAGCATCAGCACCAGACCGTTAAACACGCCGCGATACTCTCGCAGACCGCGCAGCACTTCCGGCATGGCGGCCAGCGTCATCCCGCCCACAATCGGGCCAATGAGGGTCGAGGTCCCACCTAACACGGCAAACGCCAGAATATCGACCGCGCGGTTGAAGTCGAACATGGCAGGCGTAACGATACGGGTCAGGTGACCGTTGAACACACCGGCGGAAGCTGCCAGCACCGCACTCATAATGAAGACCACATTTTTAACGTAAACGACGTTGATCCCCATATTGGCCGCGGCGCGTTCATCCTGCCGGATCGCCGCCATCGACCGTCCAAGCCGCGAGCGATGCAATCGAGTCAGCAGAAAGACAACCACAATCAGAAACAGAATCAACTGCCATGTCTCGGTGATCTTGGGGATGCCCTTGATGCCCTTCGCGCCTTCGATCAGCGTTACACGCACCCGTTCTCCCTGTATCTGGGACAGGATAGCACCGGCGGTATTATCGAAGTTGATCAGCACAATGCGCACCACCTCGCCGAAGCCGATGGTCGCAATTGCTAGGTAAATATCACGCAGGCGCAGCACCGGCAGCCCGATCGGGACGGCGATCAGACCGGCGGCCATCATTCCGGCAATCAGACCAATGCCTAACGGCAGTTCCAGATTCTGTGTCACCAGCACGCCGACATACGCGCCAATCGCCATAAAACCGGCATTCGCCAGCGAAAACAGCCCAACATACAGGTTCAGATACATGCTGAGACCGAGAATGGCGCTGACCAGCATAAACTGAAGCACCGTCTCTGTGATACCAATCGGGGCAAGAATACTCAGTATAAATTCGAGGATTGCGTCCATAGGATAACTTTACGCCCGTGTCACTTCTGGCTGGCCGAGCAGCCCCTGAGGACGCAGCAGCAAAATCAGAAACAGGAGGAGAAAGACAATCGCGTCACGGTAATCACTGCCGCCAATGGAGGTACTCATCGTCTGGATCGCAGCCACCAGAAAGCCACCCAGCACCGCGCCCTGAATACTGCCCATCCCACCGAGGACGATGGCCGTCAGGCCGATCAGCGCCACATCCTGTCCGATGAACGGATCGACGTTGGTATACACCAACCCGTAGAACAACCCGGCAGCACCGCCCAATGCCCCCGCAAGGAAAAAGGTAAGCATGTAAATGTTATTGACGTTGATACCCAGCAGCGCGGCAGTCCGCTGGTTGAAGGCCACCGCCCGCATGTGCTGTCCGACACGGGTGCGGGTGACGAGAAACTGTAAAAGCCCCATCAGCACCAGTGCAACGACCAGCACGATAAGCTGAATGGGGACAATGCGAATACCAAGCCCTTCGATCACAATCGGCGTCGTCGGGACGATTTCGCGTGGGAAGTATTCTTCGACATTCCTGAAGAAGTGCAGATAAATCAGTTGTGCGAGGCTGACAAGCAGAATAGCAGCACCAATGCTGCTGATGAGCTGCGAGATGCGGGCCGCCCCACGCTGACGCAGTGGCCGAAACGCAACGAATTCCAGCGCCAGGCTCAGTAGGCCGCAGCCCACCATCGTCAGAAGGAACGCCGCGGGGATCGAAAATCCAAGCACCTTTACGCCAACAATCCCGATCATGCCGCCCCACGCAAAGATCGCGCTGTGAGCAAGATTCAGCACCCCCAAGACACTGAAGGCCAGTGCATACCCCAGCGCGAAAAGGGCGTAAATCGCCCCCAATGAAACCGCATTGACCGCCTGTTGTAAAAATGTTTCCATCAAATAAGCCGAACTTCAGACGATAACTTCAAAGTAATTCTGATCCTGTGAAACTGAGGCATAGGTTAAGCCCCATGCCTCAGTCATTCTCAGTACGTATAAAGCTGAAAGATGATTAGCTTCCAGCTTCTTCGGTGGCTTCTTCAGTCGCTTCCATCGACTCGCCTTCTCCACCGGCAGACAGCACGGTGAAGACGCCGCCCTCGACGATCTGCGCGACCGGGTCATGCACCGGATCACGGTTTTCGTCGAAGCTGAAGACACCCAACGGGCTGTCGAACTCGGTGATACCGGCCAGCGCATCACGGACGTCCACACGCTCTACCGAGTCAGCGCAGCGGATCGCTGTCGCCACCAGCCATGCACCGGTGTATGCCTGCGCCGCGAACTGATCCGGGCCGCTGTCGTAGGCTTCTTCGTAGGCCGCGATGAACGCCTCGCTGCTCGGACTCTGATTTTCGGCGGTCACATTCCATGCCGCACCGACGATCAGGCCTTCAGCATCGGCACCAGCGCGTTCGATCACTGCCGGGGAGTTGAAGCCGTTACCACCAATGATCGGGCCGGTAAAGCCCTGCGCCCGCGCCTGCGTGATGATCTGCGAGGCTTCGGCAGCCAGTGCGGAAACCGCCAGCGCATCCGGGTTCTGCGAAATCAGGTTGGTAAGCTGCGCGTTGAAGTCCACGTCACCTTTGGCAAATGTCTCTTCACCGAGGATCTCAAGGCCGTTAGCTTCCAGCGCTTCGAGGAAGACTTCATACCCGCTGATGGTGAAGTCGTCGTCATTTCCATACAGCACGCCGACCGTGGTCAGGCCCAGTGCTTCAGTGGCCTGTCCCACCACACCGGGGATCACAGCGGCTTCCGGCAGACTGTTGCGGAAGACGAACTCGCCCATGTCGGTGATACCAATCGCGGTATTGCTGACACCCAGCACCGGCGTACCGGCATCCTGTGCGACCGGGTCAGCGGCGAACGCTTCAGACGACAGCGTCGGCCCGATAACCGCGACCACGCCATCTTCCTCGACCAGCTTGGTCATGGCATTGATGGCCTGTTCCGGGTCGCCAGCCGAGTCCTCGAAGAGGACTTCAAGTGTGACACCTTCACCCAGATAGCCTGACTCATTGACTTCGCTCACCGCAAGCTGAACCGCCTGCTGCTGCGGGATGCCGTAGACCGAGGTCGCAGCCGACAGGCCAAAGACTGCACCAATCGTCACCGTGCCGGACAGATTGACCGGGTCAGCGCAGGTTTCCCACGCGCCAATCAGATGTTCACTCATTGCGTCCGGGGTTGCCTCAGGGGTTTCGTCCTGTGCCAGCACACCGGAAGCAATCAACAGCAGTGCTAGAACCAGTATCAGACGAACAGAAATATTTGTATTCTTCATAAAGGCCTCTCCAATTTTTCGCGTGTAACGGTCATGTGAGTGGCATCGACGCGCTGATGATCATACATTGGACAAACCTCGTCCTTTTTCGCTCATCCCTGCGCATCACTCCGATTGCTAAGTGTAACCCTTCTCAACAAATTCGCAATTAATTTCCGCCGCAGTCCGGATCGCAGACCAACCAATAGCCCTCGTCGGTACAACCCTGAAAGCCCTCTGGACCCCGCCGGTAAAACTTCATTGTGTGATCTGAGGGAGGAGGCTTTCTGTTCTCAGCCGTCCTAAGAAAACAGCGTCTGAAGGCTGAAAAATACCCCCAGAATCGTGGGGAAAATATGGGAAAATATTTATATCTTTTTGACACAAATAGTTGTATGATTCTCCTTGCTGCCTGTGCCAGTTGCACATCATCCCCCGGCAGTACCTTTACCCACCTTTTTACACAATGCCTGGAGGCATTCTATAGAATGAACACAGTCCAACTGGACAGCTCTGTTTCGGACTCTACCGTATCGACCCCCACCCTCATCCTCGACTACAACATCATCAGCGAAACGTACAACCGCTTTATCGACCTGTTCCCCGCTGGAATGGTTTATTATGCGGTGAAAGCCAATGCCAACCCCCGCATCTGCCAACTGGTCGTTGAGCGCGGTGGTGGGCTGGAGATCGCGTCACTGGCAGAACTGGAACTCGCGCTGCGCGTCGGTGCTCGCGGTGACCAGATCATTTGCAGTAACCCGATCAAGAATCCGACCTTTATCCGTCGGATGCAGGCCGAAGGCGTGTTCGCTTCGGTGGTGGACTCCACCTATGAAGTCGAGAAGATCGCCCAGCACGCCCCCGGCGCACGGGTCTACATCCGTCTGGCCGTGGATAACACCGGCAGTGTCCTGCCGCTGGCTGGCAAGTTCGGCGTCAGCGGAGAGCAGGCGCTCGAAATCGCAGAACTGGCACGGGAAAAGGGCCTTGACGTGATCGGGCTGTCGTTCCATGTCGGCTCACAGTGCCTGAATCCCAACAACTGGGTGAACGCCATCCGTGCCTGTGGTGATGTCTGGCGTGCAGCGGAAGAACGCGGGTTCAGCTTCTTCTTCCTGGATATTGGCGGCGGCTTCCCTGCTGGCAATTACCACGACGAATCGATCCCGACACTGGACGCCATCGCTGATGTGGTGATGCCTGCCATCCGGGATTATATGCCTGCGATGGATGATCTGATGCTCGTGCTGGAACCCGGTCGCGGTCTGGTCGGTGAATCCGGTCGTCTGGTCGCATCAGTCGAAGGCAAGGCCCCGCGTGGTACCGATGAATGGCTGTATCTGGATGCAGGCGTTTTTAACGGCCTGATGGAGACCTACGAAGGCTTCCCGCCGGTGATCCGTCTGCTGGCTGAGGATGCACATCTTCGTCCGCAGAAAGTCTACACGCTGGCTGGCCCAAGCTGCGATAGCTGCGATGTGCTGGCACGCGGCATCACCCTGCCGGAAATCCACATCGGTGACCGTCTCCAGTTTCTGGATGCTGGCGCCTATGTGACCGAATACGGTGCGGCCTTCAACGGCTTCCCCACCCCGGAAGTCATCAACATGAACGCCGAACAGCATGTGACTCCGGTTGAGAAACAGGATACGGTGTTCAGTCTGGCTCCGGTCTGACTGACGAGGCGTGACGGGAGAAATCAGCGCCACACCTTAAACTGACAACGCCTCGTGCGGCTTAAACGATGGTAACGCATATAACCATCCTACCGCGCGAGGCATTTTTGATTCTCAGCCTATATACGATTTACAACTACGAAGCAGCCGCTTCATCCTTCAGATTTTCTTCAAGGAACGTCAGCACCTGATCCCACGCATCCTGCGCCTGTTCGGAAGTCTCCAGTGTTTCAGGGTTCACGAAGGCATGACCGACACCGTCATAGACCGTCACGGCATGGACGACCCCCGCATCCGTCAGCGCCATATCAAACGCCTCGACACGCTCCGCCGGGAACTGCTCATCCTCAGACCCGAAGATACCGAGCACCTCAGCGCCGTTTTCCAGCAGTGCACCGAAGCCCTCAGGATCGTCAATCGTCTCGCCATAAAGATCGACCACTGCTGTGATCTCAGCGTTCTGTGTCCCATGGCGCAGCGCGACACCGCCGCCATAGCAGAAGCCGATCACGCCGATGTTCTCTACATCCACAAATGGCAGTGATGCCAGATAGGCATAAGCCGCCTGCATATCGCTGTCCACCCGTACCGGGTCGGCACTGGTGCGTGCTGCAATCGCCGCCGGCACCGTTGTCGCCAGCACACCGCGATAGGTATCCACCGCCAGCACGACATACCCTTCAGCCGCAAGGATATCGGCCATCTCGCTCATTTCTTCATTCAGGCCCCACCACTCGTGGACCATCAGCACCGCCGGATACAGACCATCAGCGTCCGGCTCAACGGTGTCGCTTGGTTCTGCGGCTTCATCGGTCGCTGCGGCTTCCGCTTCTTCAGTCGCCATCATATCGGCTGCGTCTGATGCGGCTTCATCGGTCGCAGTGACATCAGCGCCCGCCGCTTCGATCATCTCCGGCAGCAGACTGGTGTCCACGCCATCCGGCACCGCCAGATACCCACTGATCTCGCTGCCATCTTCGGCGGGATAAACCACGTTCGCGACCACACTAAGCTGGCTGGTTTCGGTGCTTTCCTGCGCCGCCACCTGAATCAGCGCTGCCGTGCCGATCAGCAGTCCAAGCAGGATGGCAATGCACGGTCTGAGTAAAGGTCTGAATACAGTCTGCATCTCGTTTGATCCTCAGGCTATCAGTTCATGAGAGTCGTTACACGACAACGCACCGTTTCAGTGATGATGTTCATGACGGGTGCTTGTCACACTTCTTATACTTATCAGATAACATACGAGTGACATAAGCATGCAGGGCATTATCAATCCTGTATCTGAATGTACAATGAACAGCGGTGAAAAATTTGCAGTCAGAAACGGGACAAATGGACCAACGTACTACCGATATTGCGATTATTGGCGCGGGTGCCGCTGGTCTGATGGCCGGGATCTGGGCGGCGCGCACCGATCCTGAACGGCGTATCATGCTGCTGGATGGTGCGAAAAAGCTCGGCGCGAAGATCCTTGTGGCAGGCGGGGGCCGTTGTAATGTGACGCATGATGTCGTCGAGGAAACCGCCTACGCCGGATCATCCCGTAATGCCATTCGTAAGGTCCTGCGCCGCTTCGATGTCCCGCAGTCCGTCGGTTTTTTTCGCGAACTCGGTGTCGAACTCAAGCGTGAGGAAACCGGCAAGCTGTTCCCCGTCACCGACGATGCCCGCACGGTGCTCAATGCCCTGCTCTATGGCATCAGCAGCGCTGGGGCTGTGATCCAGCATCCGCGCCGCATCGAGACCATCAAGCGCGATGCAGACGGGTTCTGCCTGTCCGGGGATTGGGGCACACTCCACGCCGGTAAGGTGATCCTTGCAACAGGTGGACGCAGCCTGCCCAAAACCGGCTCCGACGGCGGCGGCTACCGGCTGGCACAGTCCCTCGGCCATACGCTGACGCCGCGCATCACGCCTGCGCTGGTCCCGCTGACACTGCCCCGCGATCACTGGATCTGCGCGCTCAGCGGCCTGACGCTCAACACGACGCTGGAGTTATATGCCGGCTCTGGAAAGCGCCTCGTGAGCTTCACCAACTCAATGCTTTGCACCCACTTCGGATTATCCGGCCCCGGCGTGCTGGACATCAGCCGCTACTATCTCGATACCCGCGCCGATGACCCCGCCGCCACACTGCGCCTCAACTGGCTGCCCGAAACGAACACCGAAGCCTTTGACCGCCTCGTGCAGCAGGCCGGAAAGGTCAGCGTCCTGCGCTTTCTGGTAGACTCCCGCGGCCTGCCGGATCGTCTGGCACGGGCGCTGTGCGCAGAAGCCAGACTCGAACCGCAGCAGTCCGCCTCCACCCTGACCCGTGAGCAGCGCCGCGCCTTCATCCAGACGGTTACCGCCTATCCACTGCCCATCACTGGCGACCGAGGCTATACCTATGCCGAAGTCACAGCCGGCGGCGTCCCGTTGAGCGAGATCCGGCTGGAGACAATGGAGTCGCGCATCTGCCCCGGCCTGTACTTCTGCGGGGAAATCTGCGACGTTGATGGTCGCATCGGCGGTTATAACTTCCAGTGGGCCTGGAGCAGTGGCTACGTCGCAGGGATCTCGGTCTGAACGTCTGCACTCTGCAACTTTTTGTGCGGGACGACGTATAAGTAACAGCATTACAATGCGCGACCGCTGGATGGATTACACTGTAAAAACCGCGTAAAGTATGCAAGAATATCCTGTGAATCAGCGTCGCATCCCCAGCCCGCTGATTTTTTCGCCTATTGTCAGCGGCGCTGACATTTTCCATTTTCACAATAACCACAAAACGAAAGAGGAAATAAGGATAAAGATGAAGATTCCCTTTGGCGGGCGTGTTCTTGTGCTCGGAAGCGGGGCCGTGTCCCGCTGCCTGCAACCGCTGCTTCTCCGTCACCTTGAGATGGACTTCACCCGGCTGACGGTGATGGATTTTGAAGACCTGCGTGACCTGATCCCCGATACGCTGGCCTCCGGCGCACAGTATGCACAGGAACGCATTACACCGGAGAACCTCTCCGAGTTACTCTCGCAGTACGTCGGCGCAGGTGACCTGCTCATTGACCTGGCGTGGAACATCGATGCTGTGGATATCATCCAGTGGTGTCACGATCACGATGTGAAATACGTCAACACATCGGTCGAACTGTGGGACCCGTATGATATGGATCTGCACCCGCGTGACCGCACGCTCTATGTCCGCCACTTGCGCCTGCGCGAACGGGCGGCGACCTGGACCAAACGCGGCGCGACAGCCGTCATCGAACACGGAGCAAACCCCGGGCTGGTCAGTCACTGGACGAAGGTCGCACTGGAAGACATCGCGAATGCGATGCTGGAACAGGGTATCGCACGTTCAAAGCACGCAGCGCTGGAAACCGCACTCGTGGCCCGTGATTATCCCGGCCTCGCCATGATCGAAGGTGTTAAGGTCATTCACATCTCTGAGCGCGACACACAGATCAGCAGCCAGCCGAAGCGCGTGAACGAGTTCGTTAACACCTGGTCGATTGAAGGCTTCCGCGAAGAAGGCATTGCCCCTGCCGAGATGGGCTGGGGACTGCATGAGAAGCGTCTGCCGGTCGGCGCGGTCGAGCATCTCCACGGGCCAAAGAATCAGATCTGTATCGCCCAACCCGGCATCAACACCTATGTTCGTTCGTGGGTGCCCAAAGGCGGCGAGATCGTCGGTATGGTCGTCCGGCACGGTGAAGCCTTCACCATCAGCGATTATCTGACTGTCTGGGACGGACAGCGCCCCGTCTATCGCCCGACCGTGCACTATGCCTATCAGCCATCAGACGCGGCGATCGTCTCACTTCATGAACTGCGCCAGCGCAACTTCGATCTTCAGCCGGATCTGCGCATCATGGGGGATGACATCACCGAAGGTGAAGACGAACTCGGCGTGCTGCTGCTCGGTCATGCCCTCAACGGCTGGTGGGTCGGTTCACAGCTCGACATCAACGAGACACGTCAGCTCGTCCCCGGCCAGAATGCAACCACCCTTCAGGTCGCGGCCTCGGTACTCGGCGCGGTCTTCTGGATGATCCGCAATCCGGAACAGGGGTTGAACGTCCCCGACGATCTGCCGCACCGTGAAGTACTGGAAGTCGCGAGTCCATATCTCGGTCCGTGCCCTTCCGTACAGACCGACTGGACACCGCTGAAGAACCGGTTTGATCCGTTTAAGGGCTACAACCGGCGTCATCTGACCGAAGACGACCTCTGGCAGTTCGAGACGTTCCTGCTATGACCTGAATAGTGATCCATCATCAAAAACGGGATGTCTGAAATTCGATCAGGCATCCCGTTTTATTTAATGATGATGACTCCGACTGACTACCCGCGCAGCACACCGCTGCCGTATTCACCGGAGCTGTGGACGTAGACCGTCTTCCCGATACCGGTCGCTTCCTCGCCCTTGTTCTCGCTGTAGAGCAGGAAGTTATAGATAAACTTCGCATCACTGATCGACAGGTTCACGCAGCCGCGGCTCTGACGATAGCCGAACAGGTCATGCCAGTAGGTCCCATGCAGGCTGATACCACCATCGAAGTACATCACCCACGGTACAAACTCAAGCGCGTAGGCATCCGGAGCACCCGTTGACCCCGACATCGGGTCGGCTTCCAACTGCGCCCAGACCTCGAACACGCCCTCATTTGTATCCTTGGGTGGGATGCCGGTGGAGACCAGTGTCGCAAAGACCGGCGTTTCGCCTTCATAGGCGATCAGGCTCTGCTCGTACAGGTCAATCGCGACCCACCGTTTAGTCGCGTTTTCTGGCTTCTCAGTCTTCTTGAAAACAGACACAAATGTCTGCTTCACCCACTGCTTCGGCCCGATCATATACCAGTGCCAGCCCTCATCGTCATAGACCTCATCATAGATATTGACCAGTTCATAACGCTTGAGGAAACGGCCCGTTTCCGGTGAAGCCGGACCGCCGGGATATTCGGAGACGTAAATCCGGCTGAGGTCGAGCACAATCGCCAGCGGATGCGCCAGCCCGTTCAGAAGCTGTACACCGTGATGATACGAAGGCGGATTGTTAACGGCTTTATCCGTCGGAAGCCACTGGCCGCCCCGGATCTGAATCCAGCCATCAACGCTCTGATCAATAGCATTGACGTAATTGAATCCCGCCGGGATCTGACCAACGACGTTACCACCCGGCGCATCATAGGTCGTGGTTGCGTCCGGCCCCACTTTCCAGAAGCTGTAGTTGCTCAGGGTCTGGCGGTCCTGCTGGATTTCAACCACACCAACCGGCGCGGGAAATGCCGCGATCATTGCCGCGCATTCCGGGGTGAGTTCCGCAGCATGATCGTCGATGGCCGCCTCGCCGGTACCATCACAGACCGAGGGATCATACTTCAGCGGCTTGCCGATCGGTGCCGGGGCCGCGAAAACGGCTGAAGCAGTACCCAGGCACAGCATCAGGCCCAACAGGACAGCCATTCGCGGGAACACGGTTGGCTGGAGTCTCATTTGCTTAAATGGGTGAAACAGGTGGGACATAGATCTGAACCTCAGAGAACACATATTGACAATAACATTGATCTGGTACGACAGATGACGGGCCATACGCCTTTATTACGGCGCAGACGGCGTCAGTGTCGGGGTGGCGGTCGCATTTTCAGCGATCACGGTAGCGGTTGCGGGCATGTCGGCGTACGCATCGGACAGCACCACGTCATTCTGTAACCAGCGCACGACCATCACCCATGAACGACCAGGCTTCAGCGGGATCGGCTCGTTGTTGCCGAACTTGAGCTGCAAGCCGCTGCCCAGTTCGCGATCCTTGCGCGCCCAGAAGCCGTCATAGAGCTTACCGTCACGCAGTACCATCGCCGGATAGTAACCATCCGGTTCGTTCCACAGTTCGATTTCAATCGATGCCGACTTGCTCTCCGCCTCAAACAGATCCGGGCGGTCGTTGTGCGGTGCCTGAATGATAATCAGATTATCGACCCAGACCTGCTGCTCATCCGCCGCGTCGAAGTGAGGCAGGCCATCGGTGAAGCGCAGGTAACGGCCTGTTTCGGGATCATACTGCCAGCGCGCGCTGGTCTGCCCGTACCAGTCGATAAACACATCATTGGCAGTCTTATCGGTGGGTGCGGCTTCTTCCTGAAAGAAGAAACCCTTGGCACGTTCCGGGATATTGACACCCCGACGGTCAGCCTTGGTCCACAGGAGATTGGTATCCAGATACAGCGTATGCTCGTAAGCCAGTCCGTCTTTCGGGAAGCGGCAGAAACCAGCGTCTTCGCAGTTATCGCCAAACTGCGGAGAGAAGATGTTGTAACCCCACGGGGTTTTTTCACCGTCCAGCACGATATTCATGATCGGCTCGCTGGAACCGGAATACGCCCAGAGCGCGTTCGTCATCGGGGCGATTTCGAGATCCGCCAGACGACCGCTGCGCACCGGACCGACATGCGTCGGCGCGTTGGTGCGGAACACTGCCGCGAAGCGTGTCACACCGCCCTCGACCTCGTATTCCCAGATGACATCGGCCTGATTCAGCCCGCTCTGCGGGCGCACAATTGGCGGATAATTCGAGATCTTGACCATCAGGTTACGGCGAAACTGCGCGGCCTCATCCGGATAGGGTAGACCGGTCAGCGAGTTGATACCATCAGGATAGACCGCCGGGCCAATCGGGACCGGTGTCGGGGATGGCGTTTCGCTGGGTGTTGGAGATGCGGTTGCCGTGTCAGTGGGGGCCAGTGTCGGTGGTAGTGTCTCAGTCGGGGTGAGTGATACATCCGGTGTGTTGGTGGCAAAGATGATTTTGGTGGGTTGTGGCGTATTGGTGATAAAGGTCTGACCGAAAACGGTCCCCTGTGCCCCACCAACGGTGAGCATCAGGGCGGCAAGGGTCAGTGTCAGAGCGCTTGAAATTCGACGCATATTAATCCTCATGGATCAGCAGCAGATGTTTAACCTTAAAAGCCATTTGAATATTCAGAAAACCTGCACTGAATCTTATGGAAATGGCGGACAGGGCCTGCCCTGTCCCTACGTAACACGTATTTTGTAGGGACAATGCCTGCGTTGTCCACGCCGGAAACCAATTTTCAAATGGCTTCTTATGAACCTTGTCACTGGCAAAACGCGTAACAGCATAACAAAACAGGCGTATGGATGGAATAGCGATTCCCATACGCCTGCCCTACGCTGTATGCACTGTACACAGAGTCGTCCCTGTGTCGAATTGTCGGGTAACAGCGACAATTACGGTGTAGTCGATTTGATCACGTGCTTGATCGGGACCAGCACGCTCTGCCCGTCCTTGCCGCGCTGGATGACGAACAGATCATCCTGATCGCGGATGCGGTCGAGGAAAAGCACGCCGTCCAGATGATCCATCTCATGCAGGGCGGCGCGGGCATCCAGCCCTTCCAGTTCCATTTCCATCGGCTGACCGTTTTCGTCCAGCGCCTTGATTTTGATCTTCTCGGCACGCCATGTGTAACCATACAGTCGCGGGATGCTGAGGCAGGCGTCATAATCGCGCTCTTCCATCTCGGACTCAAAGACCAGCTCCGGGTTGATCACCGCGATCGGCTGGCTGAGTTCCTTGTCAGGGTCGCCGTCGTGCGTCTGCCCCAGACGGATGACGAACACCCGCTTCAGGACACCGATCTGCGGGGCGGCCAGCCCGACACCCGCTTCATCCAGCAGGGTATCCTTCAGATCACGGATCAGCGCTTTCGTCTTTTTATCGACGCGAGTCACCGGCGCAGCGGGGGAGCGCAGGATCTTTTCATCTTCGGGGTGCAGCAGAATGCGTCGCTTCATCTCGTTCTATTGTTCCTTATAAGCTCATGTGATCGCCCTGATTCGGTGGCTGTCCGACGTGTACCCTACGGCTGCACAACGATCACCGAGCGCTGTTCACAGTTCTGATGATGATTTCACTATTTTATCACGGTCACGGGTACAATTTTACGGTGAGTGTAAAACTTCCGTTCGTGTGCTTCGTACTGAACTCTGTAAGGTTTTGTTATCGCAAAAGGAGCGTTATTTTATGGCGACCACGGCTGAACGTTTACCAGTAGAACGCAAATCGGCAAGGACAGCGCTGCCCGCCCACAGTCTGCGCTTTGATTACCTCTACGCACTGCTGTCGGGGTTCTTCATCTTCGGGCTGTTTCTGGACGGCTGGGCGCATAATAACGGACGCGTTGACACCTCATTTTTTACCCCGTGGCATGCCTTCTTATACGGGTCTTACGCGCTGATCGGCCTGCTGCTGGTGGTGACTCAACTCCGCAATGTGACACGGGGCCACCGCTTCGACCGTGCCCTGCCCCGTGGCTACGGAATCGCCCTGGCCGGTGTCCTGTTGTTCGGACTGGCGGGCGGCGGAGACTTCTTCTGGCATGAGCTGTTCGGCTTCGAAGCCAATCTCGATATCCTGCTCAGTCCGGCACACCTGTTTCTGGCGACGGGCGCATTCCTGTTCCTGACCGCACCACTGCGGGCGGCATGGAATCGTCGCAGTGAAGTCAACTGGCAGGCGCTGTTCCCGGCCCTGTTCGCCCTGATTCTGGTGGCGGCGGTGTTCGCCTTCTTCATGCAGTATGCTTACTTCCTGAACAACCCGGAAGGCATGATCCAGCGCCGGTATGCCGGTGAGGATATATACAGCGTTTACCGCCTGTTCGGGATCTTCTTCCACGCCGCGCTGACAGTTGGCGTCGTGCTGTTTGCCATCCGCCGCTGGGGGAAAATCCCGCTGGGCTTCGGCACACTGATGCTGGTGACCGTCAACGCGCTGATGATCTGGATGCGCTGGGGCGATCTGAGTCCGTATCCGGCCCTGTTTGCTGCGCCAGTCATCGGCGGGATTGCACTCGACGTGCTGCTGTTGTGGCTCCGTCCATCAGCGGACCGCCTGCCGCAGTTACGACTGTTCTCGTTTCTGGCGACGATTCCGATGTTCCTGTCGTTCTTCCTGCTGGCGATTGCCGCTTACGGCATCCACTGGAAGATTCACCTGTGGCTTGGATCGGTGTTCATCGCGGCCATCATCGGCCTGATGCTGAGCTATCTCGTCTTCCCCCCGCAGATGAGCGAAGAAGTCACCGAATAACCAAGATGTGAGAGGACTAAATCATATGCGCCTGCGTAACATCATCGTATTTATTACCTTCCTGCTTGTTACGCAGGCGGTTGCCAGCGCTCAGGGGACAGAACCCGCCGCGCCGTGGCCGCCTGATCCGGATACGATCTTCGAAGAGGGCGTGCAGTGGGAAGCTGCGCCCATTGAAACACCTCAACCGCACATCCGGATTGACTTTGAGCGTCGGATGATCCAGTTAATCGATACGACAGGGGATCTGATCAGCGAGTATGACTTCCCGCCAGATG
>JAEZAF010000200.1 GCA_023430545.1 Chloroflexota bacterium | reverse complement strand
AATAGCTGTTCGTCAGACAAAGATGCCTGACCTTCGGGCAACTGCTGAGAGGCTGAATATCCCGCCACAGCGAATATAGCGATCATCACGATTAAAACAGTCAGGATTTTCTTCATTGTGTTCGTGATCCTCTCTCGTAGACAATCTTATTATATTCCCCAAAAAACAGGTCAATTGTCTGAGTCTCATAATGTATATTACAAATTGCCGTATGCCGTTGATCTGTTGCTCCACACATAACCTTAAGTTGAAAGCCCTCTCAGACAGTGGCATAATCGACGGAACTTCTGTAATCCTGAAACCGAGAAAGCGATCTCTGCCGTGACTGAGAACGATGTAACTGAAACCGCTGTTGTTGCTACTGACGCCGACGCAGCATCCGGAAATGCCCTGAGTGAACGTACAGCGCTGAAATTTTTCGTGACCGGTGCGACCAGTCCGCTGGGCGGCGTGCTGACCAGACACCTGACCGCCGCTGGTCATGAAGTGCTTGGGCTGGCGGAAGGCTTCTCCACCGCGCATATCGTCCGCGATAACGGTGGCCTGCCGGTCTATGGCGATCTGCTGCATGCCGGTGAACTGCGCAATCATATTCAGGGACGCGGCATCGACGTGGTGATCCACCTTCAGCCGCAGTTCGCCAATCACATCCCGCTGCGCGATGCCGAGTGGCAGGCGGATCAGATGGAAGCCACTACGCGGGCACTCACACAGGCGGCGGCGGAAGGCGGCGCGAAGTTCTTC
This sequence comes from Chloroflexota bacterium, assembly GCA_023430545.1. Classification (GTDB taxonomy): domain Bacteria; phylum Chloroflexota; class Anaerolineae; order Aggregatilineales; family Phototrophicaceae; genus JAEZAF01. The sequence goes on along the minus strand of JAEZAF010000200.1, from coordinate 3,673 downwards.
GTTCACACCAGCTACGCTTTCGTCTATGGTGACCAGCACGGCCAGTGGGTGGACGAGACCACCCGCCCGCATGTGGAAGACAACGCGCTGGTGCGGTCTGCGCTGCGTGCCGAACGCATCGCACTGGATGCGGCTGTGCCGTCGTGCGTGCTGCGCCTCGGCTATCTGTACGGGCCAACCTCGAATGCGCTGCGCAAGCTGGTTGATGCACTGCGCGGAGCGCGTCCGATTGCGACTGGTGAGGGCCTGCTGAACTTCGTCCATATGAGTGACGCAGCAGAGGCGATTCGTCGGGCGGCGGAAGCGCGTAACGACGGCTCGATCCTGAATATCACGGATGGCACACCGATTACCAGCGCGGCCTTTCTGGACAAACTGACCAGCGCGGTCGGCATCAGCGCTCCGGGTTCGGTGCCGAACTTCATCCAGCGCTTTGTGTCCAGCAAAACGCAGCAGGATCTGATGGCGATGTCGGTCAAGGTGCGCAATAACCGGGCCAAAGATGAACTGGGCTGGACTCCGCGCTTCGACCAGGTCAGCAGAGGGGTGGAAGACACACTGCTCTCATGGCGTGCGGAACCCGTGCTGGATTAAGGTTCATTCATACCACTCTCCCGGCAGTGCCTGACATTGCAGCAGCGGCAGCAGCACATTATTTTTTGTGCTGCTGCAAACATTTTCCCCTCAAAGTTGACAATTTGCTGCTGCAAATTGCTGCAAGTGGGCCGCATTCAATGCCGCCCCCACATGATGTCTCGGTGATTTTCGCAAGGCAGCGCAGATGTTGTTAAGGTGCAGGAACCTTATAGTGTAGCACGAATGTTCTCATTGTGCGGTTCGAATTTTCAAACGAAAAAAAGCCCCCCATCCCTAACCCTTCCCCCACTTGCTCGCAAGCTCGCTCCGAGGGAAGGGAATTGATCGATGGTAACCTATCGTTTCCCCTTTCCCTCTGAAGGAGCGTGCGAAACGGAGTTTCGGCGCGACTGGAATGGGGGAGGGCCGGGGATAGGGGGCTGTTTCGCCTCAAAATCCCTTGCTTCAGACCCGGGATGCGCTGTATAGCGACGCGCAACGGTGCCCGACAATCCATCATGGAGAGGATGGGACACGGTTGGCGCTTCGTTTGGGATGCCGTGTTCCTACGCTAATTGCCGCAAATTTCAGACGGCTTGTTAGTCGCCATGCGTGCCGAGGAATTCATGGCGCAGCAGGCCGAACTGCTGGATGTTCACAAAGCGGCCATGTTCCCATGTGTTCTCGCGCCATGTGCCCTCATGTCTGAATCCGCATTTGAGCAGCACCCGCGCTGAGCCTTCGTTGCCTTCGGTGCAGTCGGCCTGTACACGATGTACCGCCAGCGACTCGAAGCACCAGCCGACGACGGCGCGGGCTGCTTCGGTGATAAAGCCGCGATTCCAGTAATCCGGGTGGAGGATGTAGCCGAGATCGACACGGCGGTTGCTGCGATCCCAGCCATAGACGCCGCACATCCCGATCAGATCATCCTGATCGGCCAGCGTCACGGCCCAGTTCACCGCCTGATGATTGTCATAGGTATTTTGAAACCATTCCAGCACGTCACGGGCTTTCTCGATGGTGTCGGCGGGTTCGTGGTTGAGAAAGCGCATGACATCCGGCGCACGATGCAGGGCTGAGAATGCATCGGCATCGTCGGGGCGCAGTGCGCGGAGCCTGAGGCGTTCGGTGCGCAGTTCGGGAAAGATCGAGAAATCAAAAGTCGGGTCGGGTAAATCGGGCATGGCGGGTGTGGTCATGTGTTTTTCTCCGGTTAACGGGTTCATTGGCTGATGGGTGGGCAGCAGTGTTCTCCGCTGATGAACGGTCATGTCCGTATCGTGGACCGATCCTGCGGTGTTCATGTATCTTGATGGGATGAGAACGTTCACCCTATAATACAGGTTGCGAGTCGTGAACGCGACGCTGACTGCCTTCAAAGCTGCTGATCTGTGCTGTCTGATGCCTGCTCTGTGACACCTGCTGTGTGATAGCCGACAGTGGGTATCTGAACAGGAACATGATGAGGGTGAACAGCGTCAATTGGTAAGCGATAGGCTGCTCACTCTGCTAACAGATCATGTAGACTGTATGGATAAAAGACAATGTTAAAAGCAATCTTATTTGACCTCGATGACACGCTGATCGACTGGAGCGGTTTCACGCTTGAATGGGAAGCGCTGGAATCGCAGCATCTGCGCAACGTCTTCGACTTCCTGAAGCTGGAATGCGAGTTTCAGCTTTATAACGACGAATACACGCGCCGCGTCCGTGATGCATGGGTGGAAGCCCGTAACACGCTTCGCGCTCCGCACCTCGGACGCCTGCTGATTGACTCCGCCGTGGCGATTGGCGCAGGCGTGGACAGCATCGATATGGCGGCCTGTCTGGATGCGTATGGCTGGAGCATGGTGCAGGATACGCTGCTGTTCCCCGAAGTGCTGGAGATGTTACAGGTCCTGACTGATCGCGGGCTGAAGATGGGGATCGTCACCAATTCCTTCCACCCGATCACCGTGCGCGATCTGGAAATCACGGCGCACGGGCTGGCAGATTTCTTCCCGGACTGCCGCGTGACAGCGGCGGATGTCGGTTATCTCAAGCCGCATCCTGAGATCTTCGAACATGCGCTGAGAAAACTCGGTGTGACGGCGGATGAAGCGGTCTTCGTCGGCGACAATGCTGTCGCGGATATTGCCGGGGCGCAGGGTGCGGGGATGTACGCTATCCAGCGGCGTGTGCGCGGACGCATCCCGGCGACCAGTGGGCTGGTGGTACCGGACGCGGTGGTCTATTCGCTGACGGAACTGCCGGAGATTCTGGACCGGTTCTTCCCGCCGGAACCGGCCTCGACCTCTGAAGAACACGCAGGCTAATCGCCGTCGATGGTGATTCCGTTACCGCTTACCGACCGCAACCTGATTCTGACTGGTTATCTGGGGCCGAATCAGCCGCGCATCGGCCAGCAGCTTTCCGAACGGCTGAAGCTGCCCTATGTCAACATCGAGACGCAGATCGCGGATCGTATCGGCCTGTCAGTGGACGAGATCCGCGTCTATTACGGCGAGACCCGTCTGAAGAGCATCGAAGCGGAATTTGTGAATGAAGCCAGTCTGCGCCGCCGCAGCCTGATCCGTGTCAGTGCGCGGACGCTGCTGCACGGTGATACGCTGGCGCGTCTGGGCGAAACCGGGCCGGTAATCTGTCTGGTGACGACACTGGACGCGATGCTCCAGCGCCTGCACATGGCGATGGGCGCACGCTATTACAATCCCGAAGAACGTGCGCTGGAACTCGGCAACCTCAAACGCGAATGGGCGATCCGCGGTGTGCAGGGCATTCACGAAATCGACACGACGTATCAGGATGTCGAGACGACGCTGGACGAGATCACAACCCTGTGGCAGAAGCTGTCGATTGTGCGGGCGTAATACCTGCATTGTCGCATTTTTTTGACCCCTCCCTAGCCCTCCCCGAAATCAGGGAGGGAACAGGCCACGCTGTTAACTGTCGCATAGGAGTCCTCAATGGCACAGATCAAAATCTACGGGCTGCGTTCTCATCTGGATGCGCACCGGCAGGCGCTGTCGGACAGTATCCACGCCTGTGTGATGGACGCGCTGGAGTATCCGCCGGAGAAGCGCTTTCACCGTTT
>JAEZAF010000188.1 GCA_023430545.1 Chloroflexota bacterium | reverse complement strand
CGGGATGAAAACACAGGAGCAATTATAGAAACTATTACACCCTCAAATATTAGCCCTATCCAAAAAATAGATTGGAGTCCTGAAGGGTTACTTGTAATTGGGGGAGGAGATATAAAACCTTCCATTGAAATTTGGGACGTGTCTTCTAAGAACAAATTGAAGCAGATCTCATTAGGAGAGGCAAAGTACCTTGCCACTATGGCGATGTCCTCTGATGGGCAGTTTCTAGCAACAGGCCATGAAGACGGGTTAGTACAAGTTTGGAATGTAAATACAGCCAAACAGGTAACAACATTACAAAGTGGAAGTAGCGAAATTGTTGAGTTTATTGAATGGCATCCAAATAATGAGTACTTGACCACCATTGGCACTAACCGAAATATTTCCACCTGGCGCATTTCAACTGGCGAAACAGTAAGCAAAATTCAACTTTCTACGCCAACCTATCTATATGGTGCTGACTTGAGTCCATATGGAGGTCGCATCGCTTATCTTACAAAAATCAGTGAACTTTCATCTCGGCCATTAAGCTTGGCCGAACCGCCTTTCGTACAAAGCTTTGTAGATGACATGTTACAAATTACTGTTCCTGTTTCCTCTATAGAAGCACTGGAAACTCTAACTTCTGAATGTATTGAAACTTCTTCGGATAGAGAGGCGGTAGCACACCTTGCCATCCCATCGCAGGTAGGAACAGAATTAAATGATTTTGTTTCGGAGTTGGAAGATCTACCCACGGGCACGATTGCCCCTGGTTGTGTCTCTGACCTGCTGGCATTAGCCTCAGCACTTCAACCATAGCCGGTGCGGGAGTACACCCAGGTACTCCCCTACTCAAAACCGGCTTGCAGAGTCGCATTATGATCGAAACGTCAACAGAAGCTGGTACCTTAGTGAAACACTTTTCGCGGCAGACGTCGTCGGATTTTATACAAACTGCGCGATCTGGACGATGTTGCCGACGGTGTCTTCGAGGTTGGCGACGGTGACCGGCCCCAAGGAGGTTGGCTCCATTGTGAAGTTCACGCCGAGGCTTTTCAGGCGTTCGTATTCGGCCTGAATATCTGTCACACCGAACACCATACAGGGAAGCTGCTGTTCGATCAGGCCGGTCTGATAGGCTTTCGCAATCGGGTTGTCGTTCGGCTCAAGCAGGATCTGGGTGCCATTGACATCTTCGGGCGAGGCAACGGTGATGAAGCGGAACTCTCCAGCCGGCACGTCGACGACTTTCACGAACCCGAGGGTCTCGGTGTAGAACTTCTCGGCTTTGTCCTGGTCATTGACGAAGATGCTGACGGTCTGAATTTTCATGGCGGTGGATCTCCTTGAGTACGGCAGAGTAGGATACATGTGCAACCATTCACTTGCATATAATATAGCTCACGTGTTCGATGGAGTCAAGGGGATGCTTTTCAGGGGATGGCAAGGCGGTAAGACTGGAGGCGCTCGAAAACATAAGTGATGGATTGCAGCCGTAAACTCGTCTGCTTGAGCTGGACGCCCTGCGTTAGTCGCCCTGCGCTAGTCGGCTGTCAGCAGTTCGCGGATGCGATTGTTGACCAGTTGTGCGCCTCTATCGATATTGGACAGCACCACCACGGTATAACCGTCATCCAGATAGAGGTCGAGGTTAGAATTTACCCCCGCAAACCCGCCGCCATGCCCGACAATCCGTAATCCATTCAGCAGCTCATCAACGAAGCCGTAGGCATACTGGCGGTTCTGGCCTGCATCGACCTTCCCATTGGTCAGCAGCGCGACACTTTCAGGACTCAGCAGAGTTCCGTTCCGCAGCGCCTGTCCAAAGCGATACAGATCTCCGACGGTTGAATAGCCGCCACCCGCCGGACTGCCGCGCATCGGGAGCTTTGCGGTATTCGCCTGTTCTTCAGAAGCAGGCATCTGTCTGCCGTTTTCGTCGCTGCGGGTGTATCCCACGGCAAGGTTCGGGACTTCTGCGTCTCTGGCATAGGCATCCGTGTCGGTCATGCCAGCCGGTTCATAGATGTACTCGCGGACGTATTCGAAATAGTCCTGCCCGGTGATGGCTTCGATAATCGCCCCCAGCATGATGAAGTTCGAGTTGCTGTACTGATGACGCGCACCCGGTTTAAACTGAAGCGGCTGGTCGATGAACAGCGGGAAATAGCCGCTGACGGTATCAGGATTATCCTGAAGTTCTGGCCACAGGGGAGAGTCAAAGAATTCGGCCAGCCCTGAGGTATGAGTCAGGAGATGCTCGATCGTCACCTGACTGGCGATGTCCTCTGGCAGATCGGCCAGATACTCGCTGGCGAGATCATCAAATGCGAGTTTGCCCTGTTCCACCAACTGCGCAATCGCAACGGCGGTAATCATCTTGTTCATCGAACCGAGGTTAAACTTGGTGTCAGTCTGGTTAGGGAGATCGTTCTCACGATCGGCTTCACCGAACGCACCTTCGTACAGGATCTCGTCACCCTTCGCCACCAGCACAGCACCGGAAAAAAGACCGGCTTCCGTCATCCGAGCGAGATACCCATCCAGATAGGCGCCCAGTTCATCATCGGACAGGGCAGGCTGTGCGGGGGCATCCGCCGGTGGCGGTATCAGCCCCACTCGCATGCCCTGGATGGGATGGGGTGCTTCAGCCGTGACTTCGAGATTGACCTGGGCCCATATCTCCGCCAGTTCGGAGTAGATGATGGCGGATGCCCGTGTCTCGCTTTGTACCTCGACGCGGTGGAGCGTCAGCGGACGATAGCGCATGAAATCGGACTCGATGTTCGTGCGTGCTTCCACTGGCAGTTGCTCTAAGGCAGCGGCACTGTAGTTTTCGGCGATAAAGTCCTCAAGGGCTTCGGTATCCCCGCTGTTGATCACCTCCACCCATGCTTCCAGCCGCTGCTGTGCCGGATTGGATGGCGGTGGAGTCTCCTGTGCACCGATGACTGAAGCCGTGAATGCCATGACGACCATGAGCATTGATAGAATGGAACAGAAACGCGCAAATCGTGAACCTGTCATGAAAGTTTCTCCTTGAATGCATCGTTGTCAATGTGGTGCATGATTCACACTGCATGATCGGGGCGACAGGTTGTGGGGATATTGCCGAATCGTAAAAGGTTTACGATGGTCGGTTACGGTGCAGTAATGTGATCATGCGACTCTTTTCCCTTCATTTTCCATTCAATTGAATGGCGACATGCATGCTGCTTTGGCCTATGCTGCTTCATAACAGTGGTCATGACTTAAACGGGAGAACAGGGGACATGTCGAACACACCAGCCGTTTATGAGACAGTACATCGGGTCAGGTTCTCTGACCTCGACCCTTATCAGCATATGCGCACGGCGGTCTACTCGGCTTACTACATGGATCATCGTATGGAGGGCCTGCGTGAAAATGTCGGGTGGGATCTGAAGACGCTGGCGACACTGCCATTCATGCTGTGGACCACGAAACTGGAGATCGATTTTCTGCGGTCCGTCGTCGGCGATCAGGAGATGGTGATCCGGTCGTTTGTCCGCGAATTTCGCGGCCCGGATGCCCACATCGAGTGCAGTATGATCGATGAAAAGGGCCGACCTCTCTCACAGTGCCGCATGATTGTCGCCTGTATCGACCGGAATACCAATCGGTCAATGGATTGGCCGGCGGAGACCATGGCGCTGTTCTATGAAAGGGAAACCGCCTGAGACAGGTTGAATGGGTATCGTCCGGCGCGGTGGATGCTGAATCAGTCCATCGCCGGACTTGCTGCCGTACTGCGGTGCGCGGCGGGAAGCGCGATCACACTCACCACGCACAGCGCTGCCATGATGATGCCGCCGATGGCGAAGGGCGCGAGCGCTCCGAAGCGCTGGAAAAGCAGTCCACCCAATAACGGTGCGACCGCATTGGCCGCGCTGACAAAGGCCGAACTCGCGCCGAGCACGCTGCCGTAATCGTCAGATGACACGCTGCGGGTCATCAGGCTGTTGAGGCTGGGACGAATCAGGCCTGCGCCAATCGACAGCGGGACAATCGCCAGCAGCGTCACCAGCACACCGCCGAAGCCGCGATCCGCGTCACGGGGAAGCTCGACCGAGATTTCGCCGATCATCGCCTCGGTGCTGCTGGTGGAATCTTCCACGCTCATGCTGGCAAGCTCGTTCTGCACAACACGCTGCACATACAGCGGATGCGGCTGTTGTGGTGTGTTCGCCAGCAGCAGCAGTCCGACGGCCAGCATCGCAAGGGCGGCCTGTGCCACCCGCGCCTCGCCGAATTTGCGTGTCCATCTGCCGATCATGCGCATCTGCACGCCGACCAGCAGCACGCCGACAATCACGAAGATGACGGCGTTGCCCTGTCCGAGCAGGCCGAGGCGGTTGAGCGTGAACAATCCCAACAGGCTCTCGAAGCCGAAGAAGATCACCTGCTGCGCGAACATCAGTACCAGCAGCAGCCCGATGCGCGGACGCAGCAGCATCCGATAGGCGTTGGTCATGACGTTTCCGTGACCGGATGCGCCGCGCTTTGATTCCGGCAGTGTCTCCTTAAACGCGAACACCGTCAGCAGAATCGACAGGAACGAGTAGGCGGCTGCGATATAGGCTGGCACGCCCAGATCGTCGCTGAACTCCAGCGCCAGCAGCGCGATGACCGGGCCGAAGATGAAGCCCAGTCCAAAGGCCGCGCCGGTCAGACCCAATCCCTGAGCGCGATTTTCTTCGGTCGTGATGTCCGACAGCGCGGCCTGCGCGGTGGCGATATTCGCGCCGAACAATCCGTCAATCACCCGCGACAGGATCACCATCCAGAGCGAACCAGCCATGCCGAGCATGATGAAGCTGATGCAGGTCGTCACCTGACTGATGAGCAGCAGCGGTTTGCGTCCGTAGCGGTCACTGAGCGCACCCATGACCGGCACGCCGATCAACTGCGCCAGCGGGAAGGCCGCCGCCACCAGTCCGATTTCCACGGGAGACGCGCCGAAGCGCACCGCGTACAGATGCAGCAGCGGCAGGATTACGGTCAGGCCGAGGACATCGACGAAGGTCAGGGCGAAGATGGGCAGCACACGCTCGAAGCTCAGGCCGGATGATGGGTCTGCGGGGGTCTGCGGGTTCGGTAAGTCGGTCATTGGGGAACTTTTCAGGTTATCAACGAGTAAAACATTAAATGCCTCTTATTGTCGTCTTAGGCGGGTATCGTACAAGGGACAGTTTGCGGTGCTGACCGACTTCGATATAAGGCAGTCCGGGAACGGCTGTAACCATGCGCGTCCGCAGGAATGTCATTATAATCAGGCTATAACGTTCAGATGTGTCCACGCACTGACCTTGTAACGGCGAAGCCTCGCAGATGAATGGTGGGATCACAACAATGGCTGACGAAAGACGAATGCCGCGCGATGATGAATTCGTGATGCCCAGCCTGCGCCTGGATGGACGGGTGGCACTGGTGACCGGTGGTAACCGGGGGCTGGGGCTTGGTGTGGCACTGGCACTGGCTCACGCCGGAGCCGATATCGCCCTGGCCGCCCGTACACTGGAGCAACTGGAACAGGCGGCACAGCTTATTCGTCACCAGACCGGACGTGAAGCGATTGTGCTCCCCACTGACATCAGCAAGGTGGATGAAGTACGGGCGATGGTCCACAAGGCGGCAGAACATTACGGTCGGCTGGATGTTCTGGTGAATGGGGCGGGAATCAACAACCGAAAGCCACCCGAAGCCTTCACCGAAGCGGATTGGGATCAACTGATGGATATCAACCTGAAGGGGGTATTTTTCGCATGTCAGGAGGCATTTCCCATCATGCGACGTCAGGGAAAAGGCAGGATCATCAACATCGGATCGCTCTCGATGGAGATCTCGATTCCCAATATTTCGCTGTATGCGACCAGCAAGGGCGGGATGCGTCAGATGACCCGTGCGCTGGCGATTGAGTGGGCGAAGTATGCGATTACCGTGAACGCGATTGCGCCGGGACGGTTCTGGACAGCGCTCACCGACAACGTATTTTCGAATGATGAACTTTATGCGAGTGCGACCAGTGTGATCCCGATGGGCAGACCGGGGGTCCCGTCTGACCTGGCGGGGACGGCGGTGCTGCTGGCATCGGATGCGGCGGAGTATATCACCGGGCAGACTATTATCATTGACGGTGGCTGGATTCACAGCGGCGGTGTCAAAGGGTAGGAGATACCAGGCATGTCTGTTCAGAAAGCGACGATGCAAGCCCTGATGTTTACGGCGATTCGCAGGCTGGAACTGGTCGAAGTGCCGGTGCCGGAGGTGCGAAATCCACACGATGTCCTGCTGAAAGTAAAGTCCGTCGGCATCTGCGGCTCGGACTTACACGGCTACACCGGTCAAACCGGACGGCGTATCCCACCACTGATTATGGGGCATGAAGTCACGGGTGAGGTGGTGGCGACCGGCAGCGGTGCAAGCCACTTTGCCCCGGGAACACGCGTGGCGGTGCAGCCGATTGAATTCTGCGGGGTGTGTTCGCAGTGTACGGCGGGCTATCGCAGCCTGTGTGAAAACCGGCGTCTGATTGGCATGCATCTCCCTGGCGCTTATGCGGAATATGTACTCTCGAACAGCGCCAACCTGTATCGCCTGCCTGATGCGCTCTCCTACGAACATGGCGCACTGGCGGAACCGCTGTCGATTGCCGTGCACGCGGTTGGGCTGGTGCATTTCCGCCCATATGATACGGCCTGCATCGTGGGCGCTGGCCCGATTGGTCTGCTGACGCTGGCGGTGCTGAAGCAGATGGGCATCCACCGTATTTTTGTGAGCGATACGAGTGAGGTTCGGCTGGACACGGCAAGACAGATGGGTGCGGATGTACTGATTAACCCGATGAAACAAGATCCCGTGACGGTCGCGAAGCAACTGACCAACGGGCGCGGCGTGGATGTCGCCTTCGAAGCGGTTGGCATCAGCGCGACCGCACAGCAGTCGGTGGAGGTTACACGGACACGCGGCACGGTCGTCTGGATTGGCAACAGCCAGAAAATGATCGATATAGATATGCAATCGATCGTCACACGCGAGATCAGACTGCTCGGCTCGTATGGCATGACTGACGAGGAATTCCAGCGATCACTGGACATGCTGGCCGATGGCAGCATCCCTGCGGCGCAGTTGATTAACCGCCGCGCCGAACTGAGTGAAGGGCCGGAATTGTTCGAGCAACTGCTGGCCGAACCCCAGACGATCAAGTGTGTCTTTGACCTGAATGACCGATAGGCAGGTGCGAGACAGCGGCTTGCTGCTGCTGCTGC
>JAEZAF010000106.1 GCA_023430545.1 Chloroflexota bacterium | reverse complement strand
CGATGACCGCGATTTCGAACTTATTCGCAAAATTGTGGATGTGATCGGGACCTTCGGCACCAAACAGTTGAACCCGAGGGATGCTGAAGGCCTTATCAAGCAGATCCGCGAGATTGCCCGTCATCAGATGAGTGACGAACAGGCGCGGTATGCGGACTTTTACATCAAGCTGGCATTGATCCCGCTTTACCGTGGGCTGGGACAGATCGATGATCTGATGGATATGCTTCAGGAACTGGAAGCGGAGATTCAATCGACGCCGGAACTGTCTGATGTGCTGAAGGGCAGCTTTTACCATCATCGCGGCGTGATCCGCTGTTACATTCAAGGCGATTATCAGAATGCGATTCTGGATTATCAGGAGGCGCATCAGTTCTTCCAACTGACAGACCATGTGTGTGATGTGGCCGGAGTGCTGGTCGATATCGGGATGGCGCACTGGTGTGCCGGTGACCTGCGGAGTGCGGAACTCCTTATCGAGAAGGGGCACAAACAGGCGAAGTCCAACCATTGCAGTGAAACCTATCTGATCGCCACAGGTAATCTGGGGCTGGTGAACCTGACACGCGGCAAACTGGAAGAAGCCCTGCCGCTGATTCAGCAGCATTTCGAACTGGCGGTGACATTTCATCACGACAAGGAAATGGTGCGGGCGCAGTCCAATCGTGGGATCGTATACTTCTTCATGGAACGCTATGCGGAGGCATTCAATGATCTGACGCATGATGCACGCAATGCGAAGGGACAGACTGAGGGCCTGAGTCTGGCTTATGCCTATATCGGGATGTGTCACCTGAAGATGAACGACATCCGCAAGGCGCGTCAATGCACCGAAGAAGCATTGTGGATTGCCGAGAAGAATAATCTGACTCATGCAAAGATCTCGGCGCTGCGGGCGATGGCCGAATGCGCCATGAACAGCACCAGTGCACGCGGGTATCTTCAGGAAGCGCTGGAACTGGCGAAGGGCAGTACCATCTATCAGGAAGCAGCGTGTCAGCTTAGCCTGGGAAGAATTCTGTCAGACCCGGAAGAGGCAGAAGCTTATTTTCAGCAGGGGCGGGAAAAGCTGGAGCGAATGGGCGGCGGTGCGTGGATCAAAAGCCCGAACCGCGAGGATGCCCCGTTCATCATGATGGTGTGAGAGTGACGTTTAGCTCATCATCGCGTGATCGGGTTTAACGTTCCGGTTTTCCTGCGCCTTTCCCCTGCGAAAAACTGGCTTATCCGTTCTATAATAGCCATATTCTGATCACCGGTTGACGGCGTTTCATTAATGGCTGAATTCACCGAGCGGCTGCCGATGCCTTATGCAGAGGTGGCGCTCAACCGCCCACTCCATCACACCTATACCTATCACATCCCGGACGAGATGCAAGGCAAAATCGTGCCTGGTCATCTGGTGCGCGTGGCGTTCGGGACGGCGAAGCAGGCGGCGATGGTCATCGCGCTGAAGCCGTACAGCCCTGTTGAGAATACCAAACCGATTGAAGCACGGCTGGACCCGCAGCCGGTACTGACTGAAGACCAGATCCAGATTTCACGCTGGATCAGTGATACGACGCTGGCTCCGCTGGGGATGTGCCTGTGGCTGTGGCTGCCACCGGGGCTGGTCGGCCACAGCGATCTGCTGCTCTCGCTGGCGGATTCATCATCTGAAGATGCAGATGCTGAAGTACCATCAGACCTCAATCCGCTGGAAGCACAGGTGCTGTCGCTGGTTAAACGGCGCAAGCGGGTCCGCCTGCGCCAGCTTCGCCAGTCGATCCAGAGCGACAAGCTGGACAAGGTGGTGCGGGATCTGTCTCAGCGCGGCTTGCTTCAGACCGAGCCGGTGCTGTCTCCGCCGGGGACACGTCCACAGACCATCCAGACGGCGGCGCTGGCGATTCATCCCGACACTATCCCGGATGTGATGCGCTATCTGGGCAAAAAGTCGGTGCGGGCCGATCTGCTGGAAGTGGTGGCAGACCTGACGTCCAACGGCTATGAAGCCCCGGTACAGCATGTGCTGTCCGCAACCGGATCGACCCGCGCTACCCTCAAAAAACTGGCCGATGAAGATGAACTGATCGAGTTCGATGAGTATGGCGAGTTCGTCCGGCTGACCCTGCCGCATGAAGAAGTGGATGAAGCCGCGCTTCAGCTTCGCAAGGGCGAGCGTGACCTGCATATTCTCAAGGTGCTGGCGCGGGAATTCGAGCCGGTGGATGTGAGCTGGGTGTACGCCCAAACCGGCGCGAAACTGGCCGATCTCAAGCGGCTGGCCGACCTCGATCTGGTACTGCTGGGCGAAAAAGAAACCTGGCGGGATTCGCTCGCGCTGCGGGATTTTGTCCCGGCGGCGGCTCCGTCCCTGACACCGGGTCAGCAGCGGGTGTGGGAACGGATCGCGCCGAGGTTAGACCCCTCCCTAACCCTCCCCGTTGCCGGGGAGGGGATTGGCTATGATGATGCTACATCTCACCCTGATCGACGTACGCAACACAAACGACCCAGCAGTAAAACTAACGATAAATCTGAGGCAAGCAAGATATATCAAACCACTGCAAACGCTGAGTCAGCTCCTCCCCCGTCTACGGGGGAGGCGGGGTGGGGGTCTGTTGAGCAAAACCGCTGGCAGACGCCTTCACATCTATGGCGGCTGCTGAAGCCGCTGGTACAGGAAAATCGCGTTGAACCCACCGTGGCTGAAAAAGTCCTCTGGCGGCAGCTTCGACGACAGCGGCTGGATGGGTATAAATTCCGTCGTCAGCATGCAATTGACCGCTTTATTGTGGATTTCTACTGCCGCGAGCGCCGTCTGATTGTTGAGGTCGATGGGCCGATTCATCAGTATACCGGTGAAGAAGATGCAATCCGCCAGGCATTTTTAGAATCACTGGGCTATCGGGTGCTGCGCTTCACCAATGCTGAGGTGATGACGGACATGGAGTCTGTGCTGGCACAGATTCGGGCGGCCTTAAAAGACCCCACCCTAACCCTCCCCGTCTACGGGGAGGGGACTGGCTACGATCGGGCAGAGCCTCAACATAATCGCAATAGCCAGCAAGAGCAAACCGACCATAGAGCGAAATCGCGCAGAATATCTCAAGCTAACATATACCTTGAGCCAGCTCCTCCCCCGTCTACGGGGGAGGCCGGGAGGGGGTCCCAGCACACATCTACCGAAGACAATGATCATGCAAAAGGTGGGTGGGGGTCCCGCCCCTCCTCCAAATTCCTGCTTCACGGCGTGACTGGCAGCGGCAAGACCGAGATTTACCTGCGCGCAATTGAAGCCGTGATCGCGCAGGGGCGGCAGGCGATCTTCTTAGTGCCGGAAATCGCGCTGACCGCCCAGACCGTGCGGCGGGTGGTGGCACGGTTTCCCGGCAAGGTGTGTCTGATTCACAGCCGCCTGTCCCCCGGTGAACTGTACGACACATGGCGGCGCTGTCGTGAGGGGCTGGTGCCGATTGTCGTCGGGACACGCTCCGCGCTGTTTGCGCCGCTGCCGGATGTCGGGCTGGTGTGTATCGATGAAGAGCACGACGACAGCTTCAAGAACTTCTCGACGCCGCATTATGATGCGAGGGCAGTCGCGGAATGGATGATGGACAACAACGACGGCGCGGTGATTCTAGGCAGTGCCACACCGGATCTTGAGACCTTTCACCGCGCCCATGACCCGGAAAGTGACCTGACCTATATGCATCTGCCGGACCGCATTATGGGACATCGCCAGCGCATTCTGGCGCAGACCGAGCGCGAACGACTGCCGACACGCTATCAGGCCGAGTCGTATACCGGCGACGATGCCCTGACGATTGATCTCCCGCCGGTGCAGTTGGTCGATATGCGTGAGGAACTGAAGCATGGTAACACGTCGATCTTCAGCCGGGCACTGGAAGAAGCCCTGACGCAGACGCTGGCACAGGGGGAACAGGCGATTTTGCTGCTGAACCGGCGCGGTGCATCGACCTACGTCTTCTGCCGGGACTGCGGCTATGTCGTCCACTGCCCACGCTGTGATATGCCGCTGACGCATCACCAGCACAGCGAGAGCCTGCGCTGTCATCACTGTGGATACGAGGAACGGACTCCGGCCACCTGCCCGAACTGCAAATCGCGGCGGATCAAGTTCTTCGGGGCGGGGACGCAGCAGGTAGAAGAGGAACTCAGCAGCCGCTTTCCACGGGCGCGTATTGTCCGCTGGGATTCCGATACTGCCCGTCGTCCTGATATGCACGACGCCATCCTGCTGCGTTTCCTGAATCACGAGGCGGATGTGATGGTCGGGACGCAGTTAGTTGCCAAAGGGCTGGACCTGCCGCGTGTAACGCTGGTCGGCGTGATCAGCGCGGATGTCGGACTGAATCTGCCGGACTTCCGCGCCGGAGAGCGCACTTTCCAGCTTCTGACGCAGGTTGCAGGGCGTGCGGGGCGTGGCCTGCTGGGCGGACAGGTAATTTTACAGACCTATCAGCCGGAGCATTACGCGATTCAGGCGGCATCACAGCACGATTACGCCGGATTTTACGCACGCGAACTGGAATACCGTCGCGAACTGGGCTATCCGCCTTTCCGACGGCTGGCGCGTATCCTGTTCTCGGATGCGCAGGAGATCAAGGCGCGGGATGCGGCCATGCGTGCGGCGGCACAGCTTCAGCATCTGATCGACGAGCGGCTGATGACGGCGACAGAACTGATCGGTCCGGCCCCGTGCTTCTTCCAGCGCCTGAATGACCAGTACCGCTGGCACATCCTGATTCGCAGCCCGGACCCGAATATGCTGCTGCGCGGCGTGGATACCGCTGCACTCGGCTGGTTTGTCGAGCTTGATCCGGTGGATATACTGTAACCGTCCAATTCGGGATTTGCGCTGTATAATGATCCCTTGTGACCCTTTGAAACACGATTGTGGCATCACGTCAGATTGCACCTTATGACCACGAGTAAAATCATTGAACGGATTGAGCGCGAAATTGGCATCCCCGGACTGGCGTCCGCGTTGGCCGAGCGCCTTTCGCCGACCGATCTGCAATCGCTGCTGATGGAAGTCTACCGGCAGCGGGTGGGGCGGCGGCAACCGCCGCAGCTTCTCGGCCAGTATGAGCGCGACCGTTTCACCCGACCGGCGGCGCTGTCTCCGCTGACGCTGCTGGAATGGGATCGCACCGCCTTCGCACAGCTTCCGGCGGGATTCGAAGCCGTACTGCTGTCGCCGGTAACATCGCTGGGGACGAATGCCGCCGTGGCGCTGGTCGATCAGAACAAGGCCATGTCCACCATCTATAACACTGAAGTCGTCTCGGATTCAACCAACGTGCTGGCATTGGAAGCGGCCTTGCGGCGTAAAGCACATCTGAAGCAGAATCCGAAATCGGCTGAAGCGGTGCATCTGGCCGCCAGCCACCGTCTGCTGCGGACGCAGAATTACGGTGATCCCCGTTCGCTGGCGCATTTCAGCACGGTGGTCCTGTGCAGTGCGGGGCGCGATACGGGCAATCTGACCTTTGAACGGACGATGCTGGCGCAGCACATCGGCTTCTATCTCTCGGCGCTGCGGGCTTATCTGGGCGATGACATCAGGCTGCGGGTGGCGATCACCGATTTCAGCGCGGAAGGTGAAACCTCAGCGCATATCGACTGGCTGTGTGACAAGCTGTCGCAGGATTTCCCGACGACTGCCTGCGAACCCGATCAGCAGCGCAGCAGCGGACGCGGCTATTACGTCGATCTGTGCTTTCATCTCTACTTCGAGACACTCGACGGGCAGTGGATCGAAGTCGGGGATGGCGGCGTGGTCGATTGGACGCAGAAGCTGCTGAGCAGTGCCAAGGAGCGCTGTGTGACCAGCGGCATCGGCAGTGACCGTGTCTGCGCAGAATACGAGATACGCCGTGCAAATAAGTAACCGGATTACGCAGCTCGCATCAGATCAGCGTTTGCAGATTGGCCTGCCGATGCTGATCTGCGTGCTCTATGTGGTGCTGGCGGCGATGTACATGCGGGCTGTCCCGCTGCTGGAATCCTCTGACGAGGCCGCGCATTTTCTGTATGTCCACAATCTGATGGAAGACCGTGCCCTGCCGGTCATTGAAAGCCGCGAACAGATCGCCGCGCAGACCGATCTGGTGCGGCGCTGGTCGCTGGAAAGCCATCAGCCGCCGCTGTATTACACGCTCGGCGCGATCCTTATCAGCCCGACAGAGCGCGATGACATCGAGACCTATCTTCGCCCCAACCCGCTGATCTTCCTGCGCGGGATTATGCAGGATAACGCCAACAAGTGGCTGCATCCAGTGGAGACCTCCGGCGGTACGGCTGCGGCGGTCTGGATACTGCGCCTGTACAGCCTTGTCCTGTCCACTGGCACGCTGATTATCATCTACCGCGCCGCACGTCTGCTGTTCGACTGGCCGACGGCGGTGATGGCGATGGCACTGGTCGCCAGTATGCCGACGTATCTCAACATCGGCAGCAGCGTCAACAATGACAATCTGGTGACGTTCCTCTACAGCGTGGGTGTATATGTCACCCTGCTGATGTGGCGTGATGGACTCCTTCGGCGTCATATCGTGCGGCTCAGCCTGATTCTGAGCGCGATTGCGCTGACGAAAATCACCGGCCTGACGCTGTTCGGCGTGGTCGGGTTTGCGCTGCTGCTTGGACTTTGGCGGCGGCGCTGGACGTGGACGGAACTGCTCAGGGCATCGGTCGTGCTGGCGGTGGTGCCGCTGGTGCTGGCGGGAGGGTGGTATCTGCGTAACTGGACGCTGTACGGTGATCCGATTGCATCCACCGCGACGCAGGCGCTCTGGGGTCGGGAATTCGCCAAGCCGCTGGAGTCGGCGGGCGGCTGGCTGGAGATCAACCGCATCTGGCGCTCGTTCTGGGCGATGATCGGGCATCTGCATCAGCCGGTGTATGCGCGGGGCGGTGTCTATCTGTATGTGACTGGTCTGACCGTGATCGCCATCATCGGACTGATGATGGCGTCGGTGCGTGGGCGATTGTTTACAGCTTCCCGGCGCGATTCACTGCTGGTGGTGATGCTGGCGGTCGCGCTGCCAGTGGGGGCGCTGCTGTTCGGTACGCGCAGCATTGACATCTCGTATGGACGGCTGCTGTTCCCCGCGCTGATCGGGTTCGCGCCGCTGCTGATGTTTGGATTACGAACGATACTGCGATGGTTTGCACCGCTGCTGATCGTTCAGCTTGCACTGTTCGCCGTGGTCTTCGCGCTGGAAGATGTGCCGCGTGCCTATCCGCGCCTTGATGCTGTGGCGACACTGCCGGATGAGGTCACACCGGTGAACGTCTCCGCTGGAGCGAACGTCTCCGCCGGGGATCTGATGATTGTCGGCTACCAGTCCGGAACAAAGACCAGTACACCGGGGGGATGGCTGGATTTCGATGTGTATCTTACTGGCACCCATGCGGACAATCCGGCGCTGTTTCTGACGGTACTGGACCCGATCACCGAGGACGCACTGACCACCGCGGCGGTCTATCCTGGCGGCGCGGCGACCGATGTACTGCCCAAAGGCGTGGTATACCGTGCACCGGTCAGTATCCGCCTGCCGCAGACCATGCCGGCGCTGTCCCCGCGACTGCTGCGGCTTCAGTTGGGCTGGCAGACACCGCTGGAAACCGACTACCTGCCCCTGATTCGTGACGGCGTTCCGGTCGAGGCACTGGTGCTGGATGCAGCCGTGCTGGTTGACCCGCGTTACGAAGCGCCGACGTTACAGACACCGGTTTCGGCAGCGTATGGCAGTCCGGCAGCAATTACGTTAGAGGGCTATACGCTCTCGGCGACTGACGCGCAGGCTGGTGAGACGCTCACACTGTCCCTGCGCTGGCGGACGCATCAGGCCCTGACGGATATGCCAGATGACGAATGGGTGCTGACTGCGCAGTTGCTCGATCCATCCGGCGCACTGGCCGCGCAGGATGACGGCGCACTGCCCGGTTATCCGGCGGCGGTATGGCAGCCGGACACGGTGACCACCGACGAGCGCATATTCGAGATCCCTGCTGATGCGGCACCAGGCGAATATCGCGTGCTGGTCGGCTGGTACCGGTTGAGTGATCTGGTGCGGCTGCCTGCGCGTCTGGCCTTCGGAGACGGCGCAGTCGAGCATGATCTGTATGTGCTTCCGGGTTCGGTCCGTATCAGATGACCCGATCATGGGACAGCGATGAGCGTTCGATCTGCGTTCATCCGCGTCTCTTGACACCGCTCATCAAAATCCACTATGATCGCGGTATGATGCCTTTACTTCATCTTCCCCCTCAGCAGCAAACCGTCACCGGCGTTGGTACTGGCGTCCGATGGCGGTGCCTGATGCTGCATCCCGCAGCATGGGGATAGCCCCGGCACCACCACTTTCGAACTCAGAAAACCAACCCGGCGTCTTACAGTACAAGGCATCGGGTTTTTTATTTTTAAGGGGATCATTTAAATGAACGATCATTTTAAGCTCTATCGGGAAGTGCGTGCCGTTGTGGAGATGGTCGGATCACGCAAGGCGAAGGCCGAACGCATCGCGGAGCTGATCCGCAGCCGCTGCCAGTACCGCTGGGTGGGGCTGTATGATGTCGGCGAAACCGAGATCAGCGTGCTAGGCTGGAGCGGCTCCACCGCGCCGATTTATCCCAGTTTCCCACGTGACAAAGGCATCAACGGCGTGGCCGCCTCGACCGGCAGCACGACTGTGGTAAATGATGTCAGCACCGATCCACGCTATCTGGCGTCCTTTGTGGATACCAAAGCTGAACTGATTGTACCGGTGATTCACCCTGAAACAGGTGAGGTTGTCGGCACGATTGACGTGGAGAGCGTCGAGAAGGACGTTTTCACGGACAGCGACCGCAAATGCATCGAAGAGTGTGCGCGGCTGGTCGCCCCGCTGTGGGCGGCGTTGGATCGCGCTGACCGCCGCACCACCGAATCGCAGGTCCGACCAGAAGGTTTATAATAGGCATCACAGGCGGAGATGTAGGGACAACGCATTGTAGAGGGCATTGGAAAGTTGCTTATCGACCTGGGCCGGAAGAATCCGGCCCCTACATTCCGCGTCTGTGATGCGTCTGCTATTGTCCCGATGCCATCTCAATGCCTGTATCCCCCTTCCACAGATTATAAGGACGCTTGATGCCAGAATTGCCGACACAGACACTCGATGCACCGATCACGACGGTGACGGTTTTCCCGGATCGCGCACGCGTCACCCGCACCGGCACGATTTCGCTGGAAGCCGGGGAACAGACGCTGGTGATCGCCGATCTGCCGATGAACCTCGACACCGACTCGGTGCGTGTCGATGGACGTGGTGAAGGTGTGCGCCTGCTGAACGTCGAAGTGAAAAAGGCGCACCTGCCGGACGCGCCGGAGCGTGAAGTCACCGCACTGCGTCAACAGATCGAGGCGCTCCGCCTTCAGGATACCGCGCTCGAAGACGATCAGGAACGGCTCGAGGCGCAGCTTCGCACGCTGACGAAACTGCGCGATCAGGCCGGGAAAGGCTTCGGACGCAGCATCGCCAGCGGACAGGCATCCTTTGACGATTACGCCGCGCTGGTCCGCCGGACCGACGAAGAAACCGCCGCATTGCAGGCCCAGCAGCGCGAACTCGGTCAGCAGCGCGAACGGCTGGCAAAACAGATCGCTGCACTGGAACAGCAGATCGAGCAGCTTCGGCCAGCCCAACAGCGTCGAGGCGTCGAACAGCGCCGCGAGATCCACATTCTGGTCAGCGCGAAGCAGCCAGCACAGGCCCGCTTGGAGATCGTTTACGGCGTCCACGGCGCACACTGGACGCCGGTCTACGACCTGCGTTTGAGCGACGGCGAAGTGACGATGACCTATCTGGCGACCGTCATGCAGCGCACCGGCGAACGCTGGGACGGTGTGCGGCTGGCACTCTCGACCGCGCGACCGGCGCAAAGCCTGACTCTGCCGGAACTGTATCCACACTATCTCGCACCACCAGCCCCGCCGCGTCCGATGGCGTTTGCGGCAGCCCCAGCCCCACGATTACGCAGTATGGCGAAATTCGCCGAGACGGATACCGTCGCGCAGGCAGCGATGGAAGAAGCCCCACAGATCGAAGTCGAGACGGCGCAGGTCGCGTCCGAAGATGGGGCGGCGGTCACCTATCAGATTCATACACCAGCCAGCATTCCATCGGATGGCACACCGTACCGGACGACGATCACGGTTGAACGGCTGAAGGTCGAGCTGGATTACTGGATCGTGCCCAAACTGGCGGCGGAAGCCTATCTGCGGGCGACGATTACCAATACCTCCGCGACGACGCTGCTGCCCGGTGAAGCGCTGATCTATCACGAAGACGCGTTTGTCGGCAAAACGATGATTAAAACCGTCGTCTCCGGTGAGAAATTCGAGGCGCAGTTGGGCGTCGATGACCGCATCCGTGTGAAGCGCGACCTGATCCAGCGAGAGATGAACAAGCGTCTGATCGGGGGCAACCGTCAGGTGCATTACCGCTACAGGATCACGCTGAAGAATCTGCTGCCCACACCGGCCAAAGTCACGGTGATGGATCAGATCCCGATGGGCGGCCACGAGCAGATCAAGGTCAAGCTGAGCGAGGCCAATCCCGCACCAGTGGAGCAGACACCGCTGAATCTGCTGAAATGGGAACTTACCCTGCGTCCGGACGAACAGCGCGAGATCTTCTTCGCCTATACGGTCGAAAATCCAGCGGACATGACGGTGTTAGGGCTGGATTAGGTTTCGATCAGGATGGGAGGCAATCCCGCCCTGTTGTTCGCTGGTCTGCGGATTGTTGCTGCTGCTGCCGCACAAAATTTTTGTGCGGCAACAACGGTTTTTCCCCTCAACTTTGAAAATCTGCTGCACGATTCTGCTGCAACTGCTGCAAAAGTGCTGCAACTGCTGCAACTGCGAGACAAGCGGGCGGCATTGAATGCGGCCCCATATACTGCAACTTTAGAGATTTGAGGCGAAAAAAGCCTCCCCATCCCTGCGGAATAAATTCCGCTTTCCCTTCCCTCAGAGCGAAGCGAGTGGGGGAAGGGAGAAAAACAGGTTTTATGAAGGGCAGCATGATTTGCTATGCTGCTTAGGAGATGGGTTTTTACCGATTCACGCCGGTTTTTAAGTCTGCAATTTGCTTAAGTTGCTGCATATGGGCGGCATTGAATGCGGCCCCTACTGATTGCGGGATTTTGCTGAGTAAGGGCGGGCGATGTTAAGGTGCAGGAAACTTATAGTGTAGCACGAATGTTCGTATTGTGCGGTTCGAATTTTCAAACGAAGTGGACCAAAAAGCGGAGGCTTTTCAAGCCTCCGTACCCGTTTTCAATGTCAGGTATTTGATTTTCGGTTCAGATATTTACAGCGGACACGGCAGGCCGTGTCCCTACCCGCCGCGTATTTTATAAGGACGATGGGCGTGGTGGTCAGGGTGATTGCGTAAGATTCAATCGCTGCTACGCATTGGGCGGGAAGCATCCCGCCCTGCGACATTACATCCGGCAGGTGATGGGTTAATCCCGCTTCCAGAACTGGAATTTGCGCAGCCAGCGGCGCAGAATCCCACCGCGTGCTTCTTTCCATGCCCGATCGGCGGAGTCCCCCTGCTGCGGAGCCTTCGGCGCGAAGCGTTCCGGTGAACCGTAGCGCTCGGTGGTGTACAGGCGGGTGATGGCGGTCACAGGGCGCTCGACACCGGGGACATCGCGCATCACCGCGCGGCGGCGTTCTTCGGGGGTCTGCTCCGGCGCGAAGTGAATCCCGACGAGGCCGAGATAGCGTTCGAGACGGGCATAAGCGCGTGTGATCGGGCTAAGGCCGCGCATCCCGCGCCATTCCCACCACCAGTAGATGAAGGTCACAATCCCGACCAGCAGCAGAATCCCCACCAGACCAAGCAGGCCGATGCCGAGCGCCGAGAGGACGAGCGAGAGTGGGTCGCGGGCTTCCGGCGGGATGGCGGATGGCTGTGTTGGCATGATGACCGGCGTTGCGGTCGGTGTGGGTGTCAGCGTCGGCGTGATGGTCGCGGTCGGCGGGTCCAGCGGCGCGTTCGACTGATCGTTTTCCTCGGTCGGGGTGGCCGTGCCTTCGAAGGTCGGAGTCATGGTTGGCGGCAGCGGTGTCGGCGTGAGGGTCATGGTCGCGGTCGCGGTTGGCGGCTGAAGCTGGCGCTGTTCTTCCGGCGAGAGTTCGTCGTCACCTTCACGCTGCGGCGGTGTCTGCGCGGATGTCGGCTCGAACTCGATCCAGCCGTAGCCGGGGAAGTAGGCCTCAACCCACGTATGGGCATCACGCTCGCGCACGACAAAGACATTCTGTGCCTCATCCCATTCGCCCTGCGCAAAACCGGCGGCCATGCGTGCCGGGATGCCCTGACTGCGCAGCATGACGATCATGGCGGTGGCGTAATAATTACAGTAGCCCTCTTTGATGTCGAACAGGAACCAGTCCACCGCATTTTCGCGGGTGGGGGGCTGTGGGATGGATTCGTTATAGGTGATATTGACTCGCAGCCAGCGCTCGATGGCCTTGGCCTTGTCGTAATTATTGGTCGCGCCTGCTTCATCGACGATCTGCTGTGCCAGCGCTTTGACCGGCTCACTCACGACGGCGTCACTGGAGCGCAGATACTGCGGATGCGTCAGCACCCAGTCAGGATAGACAATGCCAGCGTTACGGAGCTGGTCGGCAGTGGCAATGCTCATCGCACTGGTGGCGGTATAGCGGTCACCGCGTGTCAGGGCGCGCACAGGCCGGATCGTCGAGATATTCATCCCTCGCAGCGGATCGCCTTCCGGCGCGGTGTACTTCAGATCCGTGCGCGTGGGCAAATCGACACTGGCGGGCTGCGGCGCAGTGTGAATCTGGCGGGCAGAGCGCATGGCGAGCGTAAACTGCTGCGTGACCAATTCGCGGGCATTGTCCTGCACGCCGATCACGGTAAACGGCGCATCCGGTGAAATCAGGCGGATGTCCGCGCCGTGCGTCCAGCGGCCAAACTCGTAGGTATCGAACACACGTGAGCGCCAGTAGTAGCGGCGGGTGGGTGGTGCGCTCACCCAGAAGACTTCCTGCTCACCGAGTTTGATCGCGCCGCTTAACTCCAGCGATTCGCCGCCGTAATAATCGGAGCTGGTCGGGCCATCGCTTTCCAGCGGGGCAAACAGACGGCTCCACAGCTCGTTCATCTCCGTAATTGGCTCCGACCGCAGGAAGTCCTGAAAGGCGTCAAGCTGGCGCTGAAGGTTGGCGGACGGAATCGCCCATGCCAGCGCCAGCGCTATAAAGGCCATGACACCACCAACCTGTAAGAAGCGCAGTCGAAGTGAAGGCGGAATGCGGATGCCGTTGTTGTACCATTCCCATTCCCGCGCATCGAGATTGGAACGGGCGATCAGCAGCAGGGCGGCGAACAGAAAGCCGGCCAGATGCAGTGTGAGATCCGCCGGACGATTGTAGAAAGCGGCATTGATAATCAGGATCAGGCCGGGGGGCAGCACCGCCCGCCAGACGCGGTCCACGCGGAAGATGTGCCACGCGGCGTTATAAGCCAGAAACCAGAACAGCGTGCTGATAAACAGTGTGAAGACGATGTCGTCGGTATTGATGCCGCCGGTTATGGCATCGTTGAACCAGAGTGCGCCGCGCGTGAGAGCTTCATACGGGCCACCGGGTACAGTCATGCCGGTCAGCAGCAGGGTGATCGTCCCGCCGTAGCCGAGGCTGATAAACAGCGACGAGAACTCACTGAACTGGCTGCGGGCCAGCAGAAAGCCGATCAGCACGCCTGCCACCGTGACCGGCAGCAGCACGCCGGATTCAATTGGCCAGCTCGATGTCTGCAATCCCAGGGCCGGGATCACCAGCAGGGCGACAGCGATCAGCAGCGTGTAGATGTCGCCGGGGCCAAGATAACGCTGCCATGTCTGGATAAAACGCTGCTGAAAGGTTGGTCTGGGGGCTGGCGGATTAACGCGGCCAGTGCGCGGTTGAACGTTTGTTGTCATACGTTAAGACGTCTCGCATACCATCAACGTGACTGTCATTGTACGCGCCGTGTGAACGGTTTGACAACAGGCGGTTAGGGCGTTTAACCCACGCTTGCTCTACGCTTTGAACACACCCCCAGAACACACAGCATGTGCAGGGTGATGTGACTGCGTCCGGCTGAAGCGTAAACTCAGTACGACATCATGGAATACGAGATCGGATCGCTCTGAAGCGGCAGCGAGAAGCGGAAGGTCGTCCCTTCACCCTCGCGGCTGCGCACCTCGATTTCGCCGTCATGCTGCCTGATGATCTCGCGGACGATTGAGAGTCCCAGCCCTGTGCCGGTGATGGCGCGGTGTTCGGAAGTCTCCACACGGTAGAACTTCTCGAAGATGCGGGGGATGTCCTTCTGCGGGATGCCGAGACCTTCGTCGCTGATTTCCACGTAGCCATGCGTGTTGTCACTGCTGGTCGAGATCTCGATCCTGCCGCCGAGCGGTGAATACTTGATCGCATTCGAGAGCAGATTCTGCATGACCTGATCGATCTGGAAGGGTTCGCAGTGGACGACGATGTCTTTTTCAGAGAGCTGCGTCACCAGTGCCACGCCCTGTTCCGAGGCGAACGAGGTCTGACGGGAAAGCCCGTCCCGGATGATCTGATTGAGCGATACTTCGACCTTGCGCATCTCGATGTGCATTTCGAGCTTGGCAATATCGAGCAGATTGGCGATCAGGTCACGCATATAGAGCGCGGAATGCTGGATCAGGTTCAGACGTTCCACCACATGCGCGTTTTCGGTACCCATGGAGCGCCGCAGGATGTCGATCGAGAGCATGATCGAGGCCAAAGGATTTTTGAGTTCGTGCGAGGCCGTGCTCAACAGTTGATCCTTCATGTACGAGAGGTTTTCGTACTGGATGCGATCCTGTTCCATCAACTGCTCGATGCGCTGCTGGCGACGGGCCAGCTCCAGATGGGTATTGACCCGTGCGATCACCTCTTCCTGCTGAAGCGGCTTGGTGATGTAATCGACCGCACCCGCTTCAAACCCGCGTACCTTGTCCGAGGTATCGGTCAGGGCGGTCATGAAGATCACGGGGATCTTCTGCGTGGCCTCGACTCGCTTGAGGCGGCGGCAGGTCTCGAAGCCGTCGATTCCCGGCATCATGACATCCAGCAAGATGATATCCGGCAGTGCGTACTCCGCCTGTTCTACTGCACTCTCCCCATCTGTCGCGATCAGGACCCTGTATCCCGCAGCCTCCAGAAAGTTCATCAGGACGTTGAGATTGAAGGGTGTGTCATCGACGATCAGGATGACCCCGCGTTTATGCTGCATGTCTTTAACCTCGAAAAGTCTGAATAAAGTGTCTAATTTCTTTTATTTTGAAATCATGCGCCATTGCCATCAGTTTCGCAGCAAAGACCTGATACTGCTCCTGCTCGAGCTGCTGGCTGATCGCCAGGATGCCGCGAATATCACCCTGAATCGACAGATCGTAGAGCGTGTCAAGCATCTCCGCCGGGGGCGGGACAAGGGACTGCTGGGCGGATTGTGATTCCTGCGTTTCAGGTTGATCTGTAGTCCATTGTATCCCTAAATGATTTCCAAGCACCTCCAGCAGACGTTCAATCCGGAAAGGCTTGGACAGAAAGGCATTTGCCCCCGCCTGATAGCTCTGCTCCATGTGATGATCGAAGGCGCTGGCGGAGACGGCGATCAGGACCGGCTGGCGAATGGGCATGGCGCGGATGTGGCGCATGGTCTCGTTACCGCCCATGACCGGCATCCGCAGGTCCATGATGACAGCGTCCGGTGCGAAATCGGTGATCTGATCGAGACAGTCGCGACCATTCACCGTCTCCATGATGATGAAGCCAAGCGGTTCCAGCAGATTGTGGATCAGTGTCCGGTTTTCCTGCCGGTCATCGACAATCATGACGCGGCGGCGTTCCCCCTCGTATCCGGTGAGGGTGTTCGCCACCAGCGGTGTCTCGCTGACGAAGTCTTCAACGGCAGGCAGGTCGATTTCAAACCAGAAGGTGGTGCCTTCACCGAGGGTGCTTCTGACCTGAAGCTCGCCGCCCATCAGTTCGACCAGTTGTTTGCTGATCGCCAGACCGAGGCCGGTCCCTTCGACATAGAGATTGCGCTGTCCGACCTGAATGAAGGGTTTGAACAGCCGGTTGATGTCTTCCGTGCTGATGCCGATGCCGGTATCTTCCACCTGAAAGCGCAGGCGCTCCTCATGAAACCCGACCTTGAAGACCACGCCGCCGCTGTTGGTGTATTTGACCGCGTTGCTCAGCAGATTGAGCAGCACCTGCCGCAGCCGCACCTCATCGCCCATCACACCGACGGGCAGGTCGCTCAGTTCTTCGAAGATGAAGGTCAGATCCTTCTCACTGGCGCGGATGCGTGCGAGGCCGGCGATATTCTTCAGCAGCTTGGGCAGATCAAACTGCGCAAGGTTCAGCTCCATGCGCTGCGCTTCGATCTTGGAGAGATCGAGGATGTCGTTAATCAGTGTGAGCAGGTGATTGCCACTCTGATAGATGACTTCCAGTCCTTCCTTCTGCTTTTCCGCTGGAAGCCCGTCACGGCTCAAAATCTGGACATAACCGAGGATGGCGTTGAGCGGTGTCCGCAGCTCATGGCTCATATTCGCCAGAAATTCGCTCTTGGCACGGTTGGCGGTTTCCGCCGCGAACATCGCCTTCTGAAGCTGCTGGCTGCGGCGCAGATTCTGGCTGGCAACCCCCAGAAACGCGGCGACATGCATCAGCAGGTCTTCATCCTGCACACTAAAGGCATTCATGCGTTCGGTGGCGATGCACAGCACCCCGACCGCCTGTTGATTGACCAGCATGGGGGCAAAAACAGCCGATCGTATACCGCTCTCGTAAATACTGGTGGCAAAAGGTGAGTTGATCACCTTCACGTCACTGACATTGGTCGGTTTCTGTGCTCTCAGAATGCTGCCGCTAAAGCTGTTCCCGATCGGGAACACAGTGTCTTTTGCCAGGAATTTCTCGCTGAGTTCGGTTACAAATGCAGCGCGCATGTTATCGCTGTCGGGTTCCCTTAGCAGAATCAAAAGCTGTTCATTCTGGAAGATCCGCTCAAGGTATTCTGACGCGATCTGAAACAGTTCCTCTTCGGTATCGGCCAGCCCAATCTGCTGACTGAGTCCGTTCAGCAGGCTGAGCTTACTGGCGTAGCGGTTGGCCTCTGCCAGTGAACGCTGCGACTGCTGATAGAGCTGATCGCGTTCTTCGACCAGCCGTCCCAGTTCTTCTTCGATGGCCTTGCGGTTGGTGATATCGTGTGTGATACCGACCAGGCCGGTGATCTCACCGTTGAGGTTGCGCAGCGGGATCTTGCTGACGGTGTACCAGCGCATGGTCTCTTCGTCGAAGCCGGCCCGTTCCTCATAATCGATCAGCGGCTGACCGGTGTTGAAGACCTGCTGGTCGTCCCTGTGATATTTTTCCGCCAGTTCATGGGGATACAGGTCGAAGACGGTTTTCCCGATCCGGTTCCCTACGTGCTTGATCCCCTGCATATGATCATGCGCACGGTTGCTCAGGATAAAGCGATAATCCAGATCCTTGACGTAGATCGCTTCTGGCAGGCTGTCGATCAGGGTACGGAGCAGGTTTCGCTCTTCCGCCAGGGCACGCTGGATCTCTGTGCGCTGGGTGATGTCGTGATTGACCGCCACAATCCCGATGGGCTGGCCGGTGTCATCATTGAAGCGCACGACCGATCCGAGGACATGAATCGGATGGCCGTCACGGTGGTACTGGGTGACTTCGCCTTTCCAGTATCCCAGTTCGATGAGCTGCTCAATCGTGCGATTGTATTCATCGCGGTCCGGGAAGGTGCTGTGGAGAACGTCTCGGGTAGGGAGGCCAATCACTTCGTCTGCGCGCCAGCCGTAGATATTCTCTGCGGCCTTGTTCCAGCTTCGGATGACGAAGTTCATATCGGTGACGATCACGGCATCGGTCACCGAGTCCTGAAGGCTGGAATGAAAGCGCAGTTCGTGCTGTGTGCGCTTGTATTCCGTGATGTCGTGCAGGATAAACCACCGGCCCGGCGCTTCACCGGGTTTGGTCAGCGGCAGCATCTGAAGCTGGAAGTGATGCGTTTCACCATTATTGACGGTGATTTCCGTACGTGCCTGTTCCTGAGTCAGAAATGGCTCAAAATAGCGGTAATAGGCACCAAGCCCCTCGCGCACCGACTTGCCCACTGAATCTGCAGGCAGATGGAACAGCCTGCGCATGGCCGGGTTGAGGTCAATGATGTGGTGGTGTGCATCTAGTGCGATGACGGCATCGGACAGGTCTTCAAAAATGAAGTTACGGGTCACGAAACATCCTTAGCAGTTGGGTGTAGCTCTATTAAACACTGATTTCAGGTTTTAATTATGTTGGGATTCAGTAAAAATTATGAGTATTTGCACAATGAACGGCTATTTATCTCATACACTACTATGCCCATGTAGCATATATCCATCGCGATTCCAATGTACTTCCTATCAACATACCGCCTGCGAAGTCTGTATGTCGCATAACAGATCAGTTATAATAGGATGACATTCAGGTTGGCCAGACGGTCGCGGAAGTGGGCGCACGCCGCACGCTTCTGAGGAAAGTCCGCTCTCCACAGGGCACGGTACCGGTGAATGACCGGGCGGGGTAACCCGACAGAAAGTGCAACAGAGAAGTGTATTGCCGCCGGCTTCGGTTGGCGGTGAGGGTGAAACGGTGGTGTAAGAGACCACCAGCGCAGGCAGTAATGTCTGCGGCTTGGCAAACCTTACCGGGAGCAAGGTCAAGCAGGCGCACTGGGGCGGCCCGTCCCGCAAAAAGCGCCGGGTAGACTGCACGACGGTGTGAGTAATCACACTGCCAGAGAGATGGCCGTCCAACGACAGAAAGCGGCTTATCGGCTGGCCTGAATGTACATCATGAAAAATCCCCCATCACGATAAAATGGGCCGGAAGAATCCCGGCCCATGCGTACCAAGTTAAGCAAATTACACGCTCGAAATTAGGCCACCAAGACCCCCACCTAAATCTCTCCCCGGCGCAACAAGTTGCACTGACAGGGGAGGACTTTTTATCCACCCGTTAAACCTGCTTTTCTCCCTTTCCCTCGCAGCATCTGACGAATGCTTTTCTCGTCAGATGCGCCCTGGGTAGTGCAACTTGTTGCACCGGGATAGGGTCGGGGATAGGGGGTGCTTTTCCGCATTGTAAATCCTTAACCTGGTGCATATGGGGCGGCATTTTTACCGCCCATGTGACCTATACACTAAACGATCACCGCGTTATGGGCTATACTGGGCCGAGAATCTTCCAGATATCCCGGATTGTCCGCGCGCTATGGATCATACGCTGCAATTTATCCCGGCACTGGTGGTCGGGTTTATGGCCTCACTGGGGCTGACACCGCTTTCGCGCCAGATCGCAATGCGTCTGGGCGTGGTGGATAAGCCCAACCAGCGCAAAATTCACCACGACCACAAACCACTGATGGGCGGACTGGCGATCTATGCGGCGTTTACCCTGTCGGTACTGCTGTTCAGCCCACCGAGTCACCTGCGTGAACTGGGGACCGTGCTGGGCGGCAGCGCACTGCTGGCACTGGTCGGACTGATCGACGACCGCTACAACCTCTCGGCACGCATCCGGCTGATCCCGATGACAGCGGTCGCCATCGGCCTGATCGCATCCGGCGTCTACCTGCGGCTTTTCAACACGCCGCTGCTGGACTATCCGCTGACGATCGTGTGGGTGGTCGCGATGATCAACGCCATGAATTTTCAGGATAACATGGACGGGCTGTCGTCCGGGCTGGCGGCGATTTCGGCCTTCACCTTCCTGCTGATCGCGCTGTCGCAGCATCTGAGCCTCGTCAGCCTGCTGGCGGCGGCGCTGCTGGGCAGTGCCATCGGATTTCTCGCTTACAACTTCAATCCGTCCAGCACCTTTATGGGCAGCATTGGCGCATACGTGATCGGCTTTGTTGTCGCGACACTGGCGATCAAGGTCGAGTACTGGGAACGCCCCTTCGACGCCTACTGGAGTATCCCGGTGCTGGCGCTGGCGGTCCCGATTTTCGATTTGCTGCTGGTGGTGTTCACGCGTCTGGCAGAAGGACGTTCTCCGATGCAGGGCGGTAAGGATCATACCTCGCACCGGCTGATGAGCCTCGGCCTCAGCCAGCGGACGACGCTGCTTGTGCTGTGCGGCATGGGGATTCTCTTCGGCTTCACGGGCCTGATCCTGACCGTGCTTCCCTCGTCATCGGTCTGGATCATCAACGCCATCTGTGTTCTGATCCTGGCCGGGATGTACGCCTTCATGATCCGCGTGCGGCTGCGTGTCCAGCTTGGGCGCGGCGCATCCCCGGCGGCGACTTCCTCAGAACGCACTTCCTCTCAGGGCTAAAATCAGGTTTAAACAGGATAGAATTGCAGACCATGACCAGATATGTTGTCACAGGTGGGGCGGGATTTATCGGTTCGCATATCGCGGAACGTCTGCTGCGTGAAGGCCATCAGGTGCGCGTAGTGGATAATCTGTCATCCGGGCGGGAACAGAATCTCGGGCCGCTGCTGGAGACCTATGGCCCGCAGCTTGAGTTCCACCGCGTGAGTATCACCGACTCGACCGCGCTGCCGGAGGTCTTCGAAGGTGTGGATGTGATCTATCATCAGGCGGCGCTGCCCTCGGTCCCACGCAGCATCGAGAATCCGCTTGAGACGCATGAGCAGTGCGCGACTGGTACGCTCCGCGTGCTGATCGCGGCGCGGGATGCGGGTGTGCGCCGGGTCGTGTATGCGGCGTCTTCGTCGGCTTATGGGGATGTCGAAGGCGAGACCGCCGTCGCCAAGCATGAAGCGATGCCGCCGCATCCGATCTCGCCATATGGTGTCGCCAAGCTCACCGGCGAGTACTACTGCCAGATGTTCACCACCGTCTACGGGCTGGAGACAGTCTGCCTGCGCTACTTCAACGTGTTCGGCCCGCGTCAGGACCCGAAGTCACAGTACGCGGCGGTGATCCCGCTGTTCATTCAGGCCATACTGTCCGGGCAGCCACCGACGATTTACGGGGACGGTTTGCAGTCGCGGGATTTTACTTATATCGATAACATCGTGCATGCCAATCTGCTGGCCGCCGCCTCACCGGATGCCGCAGGCGAGGTGATGAATGTCGCGCTGGGGAAAACGATCACGCTGTGCGCACTGGTCGATCAGATCAACGCGCTGCTGGGGACGGACATCCAGCCAGTTCATGCGCCGCCGCGTGCCGGGGACATCCGCTATTCGATGGCTGACATCTCGAAGGCAACAGAACTGCTGGATTATGCGCCGGTCGTGGACTTCGAGACCGGTCTGGCGCGGACGCTGGAATATTACCGGTCGCAAATGGAACTTATTTAGAAAGCCTATTTTGATGAACACGACGGCTCGTTTCTCGGCTTGCTTGACCTCGATCCCGATTGTGCGCACGTCTGCGCGCATGACGATGACAGCCCACAGGGTGACTTCATGGCAGTAAAACGGATTGCTGTTTTCGCATTAGGGACACGCGGCGATGTGCAGCCGATGCTGGCGCTGGCGCTCGGACTCAAGGCGGCGGGATACGACATCACACTGGTGACCGGACAGAACTTCGTCGCGTGGGCGCAGGATCACGGCATCGAAGCCGAAGGCACGATTGATGTCGATACCATGATGACCAGCGAAAGCGGGGTGGCATGGTCAGAGAGCAGCCGCAATCCGGCGGAGCAGCTCGCTCACATGGGGCGGCTGATGAACGAGTACGGCCCGCAGATGACCGAAGGCGGTCTGCGCGGCGTCCAGGGCGCGGATGCGATCATCACGGGTTTTGTCTCGGATTTCATCGGGACGGCGCTGTCTGAACGCTACAATCTGCCGCTGATCAGTGCGGCGCTTCAGCCTTACCGCCCGACACGCAGCGGCCCCGCCTCGCTCAGCCCGATCTTCCAGCGCGGGACCAGCATCCTCAATCTGCTGATGGGACGTTTCGTTGAGCGGATGCTGTTCAAGGTCTACGAGCCGACGATGAACCGTTTTCGGACCGAGACGCTCGGCCTGTCTGCGGTCGATGTCAACCAGTATTACAAGCGTCTGCACGCCACACCGACTGTCAACGGCTTCAGCCGGTTTATGGTCCCACCCGCAGCGGACTGGGACGAGCATGTCTATACCGCTGGCTTCTGGTTTCTGGAGCAGCCGCAGTGGACACCACCTGCCGAACTGGTCCAGTTCATCGAAGCGGGGCCAGCGCCGATCTATATCGGCTTTGGCAGCATGACCAGCAGTGATCCCGTGGCGACCGTGCAGCGCATCGACCGCGTGCTGACGACTCTGGGGCTGCGCGGTGTGATCCCGGCGCGGTGGGGAAATCATCACTTTACACCGGATGACCTGCCAGACCATCTGCACGCCATCGACGGTGTGCCGCACCGCTGGCTGTTCCCACGCATGGACGCCGTCGTGCATCACGGCGGGGCCGGGACCACGGCGGCAGGGCTGCATGCCGGGAAGCCGACGCTGGTCGTGCCGCATATGAGCGATCAGCCATTCTGGGGACGGCGCGTGGCTGCGCTGGGGGCTGGGCCGCATCCGCTGCCGCGCCACCGCCTGACACCGCGTCTGCTGACCGCCCGTCTGCGCGAACTGGTGACCGATACCATGATCCGCAGCAGCGCCGAAGTGCTCGGCGAGAAGATCCGCGCCGAACAGGGCGTTGATAATGCTGTGCGCTTTATCAGACAGCAGTTTGGGCCGCCCCCTGTGAAACGTGCTGCACGTCCGCCTGCAAAACCCGATGAGAGCGTTCAGCCGGGGGACTCCGACACACAGATGACCGGAGCATAGGCCGGTGCGTGTCGTCCATCTGATTAAAGCCAAAGGGATCGCCGGGGCCGAGCGTCATCTGCTGGATCTGCTGCCGGGGCTGCGCACGCACGGTGTGGACCCGTATGTCGTGCTGATTGCGGAGCCGAACAACACCGCCGACACGATGGAAGCGGCCATCCGTGAGATCAATGTGCCAGTGGAGCGCGTGGCGATCTATCGCCATTTCGAACCCGGCCTGTACCGTGTCCTGCGTGATGTGCTGCTCCGCTTGCAGCCGCAGATTGTCCATACCCATCTGATGCACGCTGATGTCCACGGCATCCCGGCGGCGAAGTGGGCTGGTGTCCCACGGATTATCAGCACCCGCCATGATGACGACCCGGCCCGGACACGCCAGCCCCTGCGGACGGTGTACGGCGGTCTGTGGCGTCTGACCGATGCCGGGATTGCGATTTCCGAGGCGATCAAGCGCTTCTGCATTGAAGTCGAACACGCGCCGCCGCATAAGGTGCATGTCGTCTATCACGGGATGCCGCTGCCAGTGGCACAGATCGACCGGACAGCCGCACGTCAGTCGCTGGCCGCTGAACTCCATCTGCCGCCCGACATGCTCTTTGTCGGCGACACGCTCTTTGTCGGCATGGTCTGCCGTCTGATGGAAGCGAAGGGCATCCCTGATGCACTGGAGGCCTTCGCCCAGGTGCGGGACGCTTACCCGAATGCCCATTTCGTGATCGCCGGGGACGGCCCGCTGCGTGACGCGATCGAAGCGCAGATTGCAACGCTGAACCTGACGGATCGGGTGCATCTGCTTGGCTGGCGCGACGAACCGCTGCGGGTGGTCGCCGCGCTCGATCTGCTGCTGATGCCCAGCACGCGCGAAGGCTTTGGCATGACGCTGCTGGAAGCCATGTCGCAGTCCGTGCCGGTGATCGGCAGCACCGCCAGCGCCATCCCGGAAGTGATCCTGAATAACGAGACCGGCCTGACCGTCCCACCCAATGACCCTGATGCGCTGGCCGACGCCCTGCGCCGTCTGCTGTCAGATGCTGCCCTGCGCCAGCGCTTCGGCCAGATGGGGCGCGAACGCCTCGAAAAGCAGTTCAACGCCCAGCGGATGATCGATGAAACCTTTGCCGTCTACCAGCGAGTGTATCGTCCATGACTCAACCCTCTATGCCTGACAAGCCTGTGAAGGTCTTTAACATCATCGCCCGCCTGAATATCGGCGGAGCGGCGGTGGTCGTCACCCTGCTGACCGAGAAGCTGTCGCTGCCGCATTACCCGTATCAGAGCACGCTCGTCAGCGGATTGATCGAAGGCGAAGAGGGCGATATGACCTATTACGCCCGTGAGCACGGCGTGGAGCCGATCACGCTTCCAGAGATGGGGCGGTCGCTGCATCCGGTGCGCGATCTGGTGACGATCTGGAAGCTGTATCAACTGCTGCGCCAGCATCAGCCGGACGTCGTGCATACCCATACCGCCAAGGCCGGATTCGTCGGGCGGTGGGCGGCGAAGCTGGCCGGTGTGCCGGTGATCGTCCACACCTTTCACGGGCATACCTTTCACGGTTACTTTGGGCCGAACAAAACGCGCTTTTTCATCACGCTGGAACAGATCACATCGCGCATTACCGATACCATCATCGCGCTGACGCAGGGCCTGCGCCGTGATCTGGCCGATCAGTATCATGTCACGCGCAAGGAACATATCACCGTGCTGCCGCTCGGACTCGATCTGGAGCCGTTCGCGCAGACGCAGCGCAAAAGCGGGGTCTTTCGTCAGCGCTGGAATATCCCACAGGATGCACCGCTGATTGGGATCGTCGGGCGCTTTGTGCCGGTGAAGAATCACGCGCTGTTTTTACAGGCTGCCGCGCTGATCTGTCAGCAGATTCCGGACGCGCATTTCGTGCTGGTGGGGGATGGTGAACTGCACGACGAGATTCAGGCGCAGATCGACGAACTCGGCCTGCGCGATGCCGTCACGCTGACGGGCTGGCAGAAGGAAGTCACCGACGCCTACGCCGATATGGATGTATTCGTCATTACCAGCGTAAATGAGGGGACGCCGGTCACGGTGATTGAGGCGCTGGCGACCGGCTGCCCGGTGGTTACGACAGCGGTCGGCGGCCTGCCGGATCTGCTGGATGGCGGGCGGCTCGGTAAACTCGTCCCGACTGAAGATGCTGAAGCGGTCGCAGCGGGTGTGATCGACACGCTGAACAATCCGCCGGACACATCGGTCGCGCAGCACGCCATGATCGACCG
>JAEZAF010000154.1 GCA_023430545.1 Chloroflexota bacterium | reverse complement strand
GAATGTTCGAGTTGTGCGGTTCGAATTTTCAAACGATGGGATGTTCTGGGGATAAATGGGCCGCAAGAATGCGGCCCTACATGCCATAATGCGCGGCTGGTGTGGCGGACACGCTGAAGCATGTCCCTACGAGTCCCTCTCTCGCAAAAAGGTGTTACATTGAGATGGGATTGATGGATGAGTTCAATCACGACAATCCCAGCCGTGCCTTGACCTGCTCGCCGAGGTCGCGGAGGCCGCCGCGCAGCACCGCCCGTGTGACCACCACCGGCGACATGATCTGCATCATCTCGGCGGGGATCTTGCGCGTCACAAACTGGCCCATCAGATCCTGCATCGCCGGGTCGTCCATAATCCAGCGCGTGACCGAGTTCATCATCCATTCCGGCGGTGGTGGCGCATAGAAGCTCATCTGGATGCGGCTGAGCAGCGCCTTGAACGCGCTGTAAGTCTTGATGCGCACCGTCTCATCGTACCACTCGACCGCCTCACGCCATGTCATCTCGCCGCGATGCCAGTCCCGGAAGGCGTGTGCCAGCGCCTTGGAACTGAAGACAGCGTTGTAAATCCCCTGACCGTCGAGCGCATCCTTCTGGTGATAGGCATCGCCAACCAGCGCCCAACCGGGTCCACCGGCTTCACGGTAATTGTTGCCCACCTCTTTCATCCCGCGCACACTGGTGACAGGCTCCGCGCCTTCCAGCCGCTTTGCCAGCAGCGGATGCGCCTTGCAGTGTTCGAGGTAAAAGGCCTCGGCATCCTGCACATTGGCGAAGAAATCGGCGCGGCCTTCCATCACCACCGCTGACGTATTCTCCGCGCTGTCCATCACCAGAAGGCCATATGGCCCATCACCCGCATAGGCGACAGCGGTCGCATCACCGTTTTCGTCGTAGCGCTGGACGTTTTTCCAGTAGGCATAGTAGATCGAGGCGGGATAGTCTTCCTCGCTTTCACGCACCTGTGCATTGACCTTGCGTGCGACGAGGCTAAAGCGTCCGTCAGCGCCGACCACCAGCCGCGCCCGAATTTGTTTCTCTACTTTGTCCTCACCGCGTCCGATGACCCCGACGACTTTGCGCTGTGCGCCTTCGCCTTCCCACAGCAGATCGGTCACGGCGAAGTTCTGCCAGCCGGTCACGGTCGGAAAGCGCAGCGCGGCATCCCACAGACCGGCATCGAAGCGGGCGCGGTCCACCGCGTAGGCATAATCGCGCCCCTCAATTTCGGGCAGCGTGATCGCCATCTGCACGCCGGCTGAAAGCGCCTGTACCATCCGGCGTATTTTGGGTGTGTCGCGGGCGTACTCCGACTCTCTTGCGCCGATTTCGTCCAGCAGTGTCATGGTGGAGGCGTAGATAATCGGCGAGGAAACGGGTGGAAGGCTGGGCAGTGTGCCGCGTTCGAGCAGCAGCACCTTATAGCCAAATTTCCCAAGCCGCGCCGCCAGCGTTGATCCCGCCAGTCGCCCGCCGACGACAATCACGTCATAATCGATATGGTTGGGATCATTTGAAGTCTGCATCTACCAGTAAACCCTCATCTGTTTTGACCTATCCTATTGTACGAAAATTCACGAGGCTGTGATGCATTTCACGTCAATGTCTGAAGATCCATTCATTTTCTGCCAGCTTTATCAAGATAACTATCCACAGCCTTCAGCGCATATCGAGCTTTGGTGACCATATCCTTATCTTGATCATCCTTAATGATGCGTTCCAGAAACGGCTTCGGGTTTTTCAGGATTAAGTGTGTCACAATCTCAGGGCCAGGCTGACCCTGATCATCAACCAACATGTTATTGAGCAGACAGGTAATAGCCTGTAATGCCACTCCCGAGTCACAGGGTGAGGGAAAGTTCTGAATTAAATGCAGCAGTGCCCCTACCGCAGAGACATTCTCCGCCCAACTGATGACCATAAACAGCCCTGGATCTGTGTAGTGATCAACGTTCTGGATAATCTCCACAACCTTGATGACAAGATATTGCTCCAGTTCAGGGCCAATACGAACGCCAATGAAATCGTCAGAAAGGTAATTTCGATAAAACTGCTTCAGATCTTCGTTATAGACATCTTTTCGGTTGTACTCCATCAGGAACCACAACGCTAACCGCGACTGATCCCAAATATCGGGATCTGATGAGATGGCATCTGCCAGTAATTTATCGATCAGTGTTTTCATGTGTTTACCTTGCCGTTTACTTTTATCCGAATCAAAAAGGCGCGGGAATTATCACACGCCTTGGATGCATCACTTCAGCACAAATCAGCGA
This sequence comes from Chloroflexota bacterium, assembly GCA_023430545.1. Taxonomy (GTDB): domain Bacteria; phylum Chloroflexota; class Anaerolineae; order Aggregatilineales; family Phototrophicaceae; genus JAEZAF01. The sequence continues at coordinate 2,452 of JAEZAF010000154.1, read as the reverse complement.
GCAGGGCGGAAATCAACAAAGCTGGGAAGGTCATCAAACAGATATTCAACAGTATCCGCAGCCAGATCAACAATCGCTGAACATGTACCGCCAGAGATCAGGATTTTGCCCTCAGCATCCACACTCAGTTTTGCAGCGCTCTGCTGGCACTGCTGGGTGTATGCAGTAACAGTCTGTTCTCCGCTCTCGACATCAATCTGAATAAGCTTTCTGGCGTTGCCGGTGTCCTGACCAAGCACCAGAATCGACTGACCATCAGGCATCCACATCAGATCGAGATACTGTGACATATCCGTGATGGCGGCCAGCGGTGTCTGTTCTCCGCTTTCAACATCCATCCCGACCAGTTGATGGGTCTCCCTTAGCACCATCGCCACTTTCGTCGCATCAGGGGACCAGTTGAACACCACTGGCGCACCATCGACATCAAAAGAGCGCGGTCGGCTGAGATCCGCCCCGATAAACCCAAGGGTCATGACATCCGAGTCCAGCGCTGGAGGATACTGACGATACGCCAGACGATCTTCGGTCGGTGACCAGCGAACAAGATCATTGATGGTATACCCGCTGGTCAGCACACGGGTTCCGGTTGCATCGGGGCGCACCACCCAGACGTGCCTTGACTGCTGTTCGGGCAGAGACGCGGTATAAGTGATAAAGGTGCCATCCGTTGACCACTGCGCCTCAACGCCGTAAATATCATTCGTCACTGCCCGACGTCCACTGCCATTTGCGTTAATGACCGTCAGTCCACCGATGTTGGATACGATCTGGCTGCCATCCGGTGACCAGTAGGCAATATCGCGGCCTCCGGTCGGCCACAGCGCAGATGCATAACTCAGATTACACAGCAGTTCTTCATCCGAAGTCGCGGTGTACAGATTCAGCGTGTCAATAACCTGATCGTGCTGAATGACAAGGAGTTCCGCCTGATCGCTGATCTCCGCAGGACACAGCGGAAGCAGCAGGGGAAGAAAGCGTCCGTTTTCCCGGATGCCTTCTGCTATCCATCCGACAACCCCGTCCGCACGTTCGATCTGCCACCAGCGGTAGCCATCCATCTCCACCGGGCCATCGATGATACCGAGCTGCTCACCCGCAGGGAGTTTGATCAGTTCTGCACCACCAAGTCCCGGCTGCTGACGAACCTGTACCTGGTCGCCAAGCGTCGAGTTGGTTAAAACATCAGCGCCGATTTTAAGCATGTTCTGTACCGGATACTGCGGGTCTGCGAATGGATTTACCAGAACCGGAATCGGTGTCGGCGTCGCGCTCGGTACCAGCGTAGGCCTCGGTGTCGGTGAGAGATACACTGTCGGCGTAGGGCTTAACGTTGGCGAAGGGATGGGTGTTGAAGTAGGAGTGGACGTTGAAGTAGGCAGTGGCGTTGGAGTCATATCTGCCTCCAGCGGTTCGAGAAAATATTCGTCGCCCGCCCCTTCGACGGTCCAGCCAATAATGCCGTTGTAATCAACCTTGTACCAGGTGAGGTCATCAGCACAGGCAGGGCCTTCCAGTACTGCAAAGATCATGTCACCGGGGATCTGTCCTACAATTGCCCCTGAACGGGTAGGCTGATCGCGGACGTTATTCGCGTCCCCGGGGATCACACGCGCCACCAGACCGGGGGTTAAGCGCGCAGGCAGCGATCCCGGACAGGTTGTCGGTGCTGCCTGTCCCCAAACAGTCGAGAGGCCGCTAAGCAAAATAAACATGACTAAAGGAATAACAAACCACTTTCGCATCATATGTCCTTGAGTTGAGGTTGGTGCCGTTTGATAGCCTTATCATAAGTCTGAATTAAGGCATGAAATCGTAAGCAATGGCAATCGTGGCGCAGGCGGTGGTGTTACGTAGGAATGCCGTTGAAATCGTGCATAGAATCAAAAAGGCGCGGGAATTATCCCACGCCTCTGAAGGCAAACGATGTCGGACAGGGCGCCATTGCTTGCAATGTGGCCCTGTCCCTACACTACAGATCGCTGTTACCGCGATTGGTCGCCAGTATCCAGACCCTGAAGGAAGGCACGCATCATCCACGCGGCCTTCTGATGCTCGGTGATGTAGCCGGTCAGGATGTCTGCGGCGGCTGCATCTTCGTACTGATTCTCGCACTTCTCGACCATCTCGCGCAGATTCTGGATGATCTTCTCGTGGTCGCCGACGATGTCCGCCACCATGTCATGCGCACTGGGCACCGTCCCCGGCGATTCTTCCAGCGTGGTCATCTGGCGGAATTCTTCCAGCGTCCCCGGTGAAAATACGCCGTAGGTGCGGATGTACTCGGCGATCTCGTCAATATTGGCCTCGACCTCGGTATACTGCTCTTCGAACGCCTCGTGCAGCGCGAAGAAATCCGGGCCGGTCACATTCCAGTGATATTTGCGCAGCTTGGTGTAAAAGGTGAATTCGTCTGCCAGCGCCTGACAGAAGAGATTCGCTACGCCCTGAT
>JAEZAF010000238.1 GCA_023430545.1 Chloroflexota bacterium | reverse complement strand
ATCACGTTCAGAAACACGTCAAACGATGAAGTGAAGTTGATGTCATGTCTTCAACCGCTTCGCTTGCGGGGTATAACCCTATGACGGTCTTTGGGGTCTATCCCTACACCGTGTAACACCTGCGTTGCCCGCGTGTATTGCAACTTTAGAGATTTGAGGCGAAAAAAGGCCCCCCATCCTAAATCCTTCCCCCACTCGGCTAATCTTCGATTTGCTTTCCGAGGGAAGGACTTTTTTGTGTATGAGTGGGTTGTTTCCCCTTCCCTCGGAGCCAACGACGGATGCCATTCCCGTCGGCAGCGAGTGGGGGAAGGGAAAGACGAACTTGTTCGTCAGGGATGGGGGGCACCAGTGGCCTGATTTACACCTGCTTCACCATGTAACATGGCTTAACATGGTACGCATGGGACAAGCCTGCGTTGTTCGCTTGTACACATCTGAACCAAAAATGAAATCCTTACCCCTGAAAGACAGGAATAGGGATGTTTTCGCTTCAGCAATTTTCGGTCCACTTCGTTTGAAAATCCGAACCGCACACCCAGAACATCCGTGCTAAACTATGCAATACCTGCACCTTAACATGACATCTGACAATCGGCATTGAAGCGTCACAATTGCAGCAACAGTAAGTTGCTACCAGCAGCACTATTTTTTTTAGTGCTGCCGCTGCTGCTGCTGCTGCAAGCCAGTTTGAACCTGAAAGTGCGATGTCAGGGGCTTCAATGCTGCAATGCGCTGCAACATCAGCGGGTCTACTCGATGTACATCACCTGATATAGCATAAGATGCAGGACATTCAGTGCCATCAGGTTACGAAGGGTGTACCCGTACTGAAGAAATTCTTCAGTGAACATCGTGGTCCCTGCGTTACTGGGGGGCATAGAGGGATGCACACCGTCCTGACTCATACCGTTATCTGGCAGGGATTGCAGGCCCAGCCAGTAATTCCACACCGGGATATGATAATCCTGCGCGACCTCGATGATCTTCAGATTGAAGGTCCGCACCGTCTCATCCTGTCGCCGCTGCGGCGGGATCGTGCTCAACACCGGCACCACGCCATACGCAATCGAAATATCGAGAATCCGGCGCAGGTTCTGCTCATACCGTTCAACCGGCATACTGACCACATCGTTCGTCCCGATCATGATGAGTGCAAAGGCCGGTTTCGTATTGCGATACTCGCACGTCAGGCGCAGATCGCCCCGTGCGCACAGGAAATCGGTATCGGGTTCCAGCAGTGTGCGTGTCGTCCACCCGACCCCCGCTGCCCTCGTCGGCCCGGTATAGGAGGTCGTGGGATGGTTTTCATCGACATTGAAGAAGTCCAGCGCCGTCTGAAGCTCAGGATAGGCACTGATATCATATACACCCTTGCCAAATGGCTGAAGAAAGGCTCGGTTCACGGTGATGCTATCGCCAATCTTGCTGAAAGCATCAGGATAATTTCCCAGTGCCTGCCCCTGAAGGAATATCTCATGCGACTGTTCGGAGAAGTTCCAGTACTCCGCATTGAGCAGGATTTCAACCGGCTCCACCGACTTCAGCGGTAGTGTATTAGCATCACCCGTCAGCGTCACCGCATACTGAGGAAGCCATCCCTCAGCCCCATCATCGTCCATCTTTACATAGAGCCAGCTACCATCAGCATAAACGGCCAGTGCCCGGAAGGTGTCATGCGCACCGTAAAATCCGTTCATCCTGCTCTGCGGATCCGGATACTGATAGAGTGCTTCGCCGCTTTCCAGCAGGATCACCCCGACCAGTCCCTGCACGGGTGGCGCGGCTGCCGTCACTCCACCAGAGCGCGACAGGCTAAAACCGGTCAGACAGAGGGTGATCAGCAGCAGGAGCCAGCGGTTTCCTCCTGCCCTGTCCATTTGCAGAAATCGAGACAAGTCTAGCGATCTCCTTCCTGAGTAGCTTCAGGCGTCGCAGTTGGCATCACATCACCGCATGTATGCAGCAGTTGATCGAGGGTATTGAGCACCATCAGGTTATGCAGTGTCATCCCATAGCGGGACTCGTTGCTTCCAAGGCGAAAACTCGCGCCGGGATCGGTCAGATGGACATTATCCGGGCCAACACCACCGTTAATCAGGTTGCGCCCCGCTGACCAGAAATTGATATACGGCACTTCATATTCCTGGGCCAGATGGAGCGTGATCTGATTGAAAACCAGCGTCTGGTAATAATTGTCGATCTGCGGGTTGGTACTAAAGGAAACCACCAGTGGCAGGATATCCGCCGCCAGTGTCTCTTCGATCACGCGCCGAAGCTGCGTCTCGTAGCCTTCGCTGTTCAGAATGCGGACATCATTCGCACCAAACATGATCACCGCCACCGCGGGATTGGTCCGGCGGTATTCACAGGCCAGCGGCGTCTCGCCAGCTTCACAGACGCTGCGATTGCTCCACATCGGGTCGAAGATGGCGGAACTGCTCATGCCGACGCGGGTCGCCGCGCTCTCAATCGCCATCGACGGGCCAAACACATCGACCGCATTTTGCAGGTAATCGTAAGGCCCAAGCTCGACTTTGCCCTGCCCGATCGGTGTCAGATAACCGGCTGCCGC
>JAEZAF010000192.1 GCA_023430545.1 Chloroflexota bacterium | reverse complement strand
AAGGGTCGGGGATAGGGGGTTTTGTTGATACTCAAAATATTATTCATCCTATGACTGACACCGTATCCAGTTTCGATCACCAGAACCACCTCCAGCACATCACCGGGCAGGCCGCGCATCTGATGCGGCTGGAGCGTCAATTGCAATCCCAGCGTAAAAGGGAACGCGCCTTTCAGCTTGTCTTTGTACTGATGGCGGTGTTCGATGTGCTGGTCATTGTGGCGATGTTCACACTGGTGCCGCAGATGTTTGACCTGCCTCCTTTTTTCACCTATGTGGTGGTTGGAGGGTTGGCGCTGGAAATGGCAGTGGTGGCCCTGCTTGCCCAGCGGAACAGCAGACAACGACAGGCAATCGAGCAGGAAATTGACCTGATCACACAGGGTTATACGCAATCCTGACTCTGCCCTGATGTAACATTCTCCGCAATCGCATCCTCCATAGACTGTATTTTCCCTTACAATGTGAATACGTAAAATACAACTTATGACAAGGATTCTGGAAGGAAACCCTGATGATCGCTGACGATCAGACTCGAATGTCCGGCTCCACTGAGACCAATTCCACACCACAGATTTATGACAATATCCTCGCCACGATGGGCAATACGCCGCTGGTACGCCTCAACCGGCTGGCGCGAGGGGTGCGCTGTCAGGTCGTGGGTAAGGTAGAGTTCTTCAATCCCGGCGGCAGCGTCAAGGACCGTATCGGCCTCGCCATCATCGAAGATGCTGAGCGCAATGGTCAGTTGAAACCCGGCGGGACGGTCGTCGAGGCCACATCTGGCAATACCGGCGTCGGTCTGGCGATTGCGGCCATCCTGAAAGGCTATAAGTCGGTCTTCGTCGTGCCGGACAAGCAGTCGGAAGAGAAGATCAAGGTGCTGCGGGCGTATGGCGCACGGGTGATCGTCACGCCGACCGATGTCGAGCCGGATGACCCACGCAGCTATTACAGCGTCGCCCGTCAGATTGCGGAAGAGACGCCGAACGCCATCCTCGCCAACCAGTATAATAACCCGATCAACCCACAGGCGCATGTCGAGACGACCGGGCCGGAACTCTGGGAACAGACCGCCGGAAAGATCGACGTGTTCGTGACCGGTATGGGGACGGGCGGCACGATCACCGGTGTGGGGCGCTATCTGAAGCAGATGAACCCGAAAATCCAGATCGTCGGCGTCGATCCGGTCGGGTCGATCCTGTACGATTACTTCTACACCGGCAAGATGACCGAAGCCCACAGCTACAAGGTCGAAGGCATCGGTGAGGACTTTATCCCGGCCAATTATGATTTTGAGGTCATCGACGATATGGTGCGTGTCACCGACAAGGAGTCGATGCTGATGACGCGCCGCCTGACCCGCGAAGAGGGGATCTTCTGCGGGGTGTCGGCAGGGGCGGCGCTGGCCGGGGCTTTACGCTATGCGGCGGAACGCGACCTCGGCCCTGATAAGCTGATGGTGGTGCTGCTGCCGGATAACGGCTCGCGCTATCTGAGCAAGGTGTTTGACGACAACTGGATGCGCGAAAACCGCTTCCTCGACAGCGCGTGGGCTGGAGCGACCGTCGCCAATATCCTTGAACGTCAGCAGGGTCATGAGATCATCACGGCAGATGCACAGGCATCCGTTGAGCCGGTGGTGGCGCAGCTTTAACAGGCGGATGTCTCGCAGCTTCCGGTGGTGGGCGAACGCGGCCAGCTTGTCGGCATCGTGACGGAAGTCAGCCTGCTGAATTATCTGCTGTCACAGTCGGCCAGTGATGCGGCGCAGATGTCGATCCAGCAGGCGAACGTGATCGACACGCGGGTGCAGACCGTCAGCCTGAATACACCGGTCGAGACGGTGATGAGCGCCTTCAGCACCAGCAAGGTCGCCGTAGTGACGGAGACTCTGGCGGATGGCGGCGCAGAGGACCGGCGCGTGGTCGGCATCATCACACAGATCGACGTACTGGATTATCTGGCAAATCGATAGTCCGACGCGAGACATAGATCGGCCCTGTGTTAAAATTGCTGCAAAGCAAAAAAGGCTCTAACCGATGGCAGTTCAACAAAAAGTGACAGCACAGGAATTTGAGGCATTCATCACACGGCCTGAAAACAGTGACCGCCTGTTTGAATTGAACGACGGAGAGATCGTTGAGAAGATGCCGACTGAAGAGCATGGCTACCTTGCCGCTAACTTCATCCTTGAGATCGGCATCTACCTTAAAACCAATCCGATTGGCCGGGTGGTGGTTGAAGCCCGTCACCGGATGCCAGAAGATGAGCATCATTCCTATCTGCCGGATGTCGCATTTACCCATCATGAGCGCACCGGTCCGCTGGTGACCGAGGGCGCTGTGCCCCGGATGCCGGATCTGGTGATTGAGATTAAATCACCGAATGACGTTGAACTGAAGATGCGTAAGAAGGCGCTATATTATCTGGAAAACGGCGCTCAGGTGGTGTGGCTGGTCTTCTCGCGCAAACAGGAAATTGAAGTGCATGAGGCGGAAGGGATCAGAACGCTCGGCATTGATGATACGCTCGACGGTGGGACGGTGTTACCCGGCTTCACTCTGCCGTTGAAGTCAATCTTTGCCGGTTAATTCGCCTGTACTCAGTCTGGCGAATCGGTGACACTCTACAGCCAGTAATCGGTAAAAACCTACATTCAACAGCGCCGCGACTATCGCGGCGCTGTGCATTTACCAGCTAAAATAGCGATATACAGTTCAGACTCATGGTACAGGAGACATATTGAATCCACTTTCGCTGCCTTTGATCCTGATCTACAGCTTCAGCCTGTGGCTTGGCTCGTATCTGCTCCGTCGCGGATGGGATCATACCGGGGTGCGTTTCGCCGGTCTGGGGCTGATTGCCTTCGATCTCGGTCTGCTGGTCGCCATCATCCTGCCAGACTTTGACGCCTATCCGCTGCTGGCGGTGATTCCGGCGGTCTGCTGGTTCCTGTCGATACGGGCCTTTATGGGGCGCACAGCAGATCAGGAAGATGCGGCGGCCACTCCACACAGGCCGCGCCGACGCCGTGCGATGATTACGGTCTGGGTCGCAACTGTCTTTTTCTGCGGCAGTCTGGTGCTGGTGACACTTCCACAGCTTCTCAATATTCCGTGGCTGTCGATTGAACTGGTGCTGGTCCTGATGGACATCGACCTGCTGCTGCTCGGATGGGGAATCGCCGTGCTGTATGCCGATGATCAGGGACAGGCGCTGCTGCCGGATGCGCTGCGGTCACTGACGGCGGTGGTGCTGGCATGCCTGATCTTCGGTGGACAGGTGGCGCTGGTAATGCAGATCGAAGGCGCATCACCGGGGATGATCTTCCTGCTGTACAGCATCCTCTCAGTGACAATCCTCAGTCTGGTGTTTGCGCCGCTGATTCAGCAGGGGCTGGACCGGTTTACGGTGTCCCCGGCGGCACGCGAAGAGCGCGAAGTACTGCGGGCGGTCTATAACGCAATCCCGTGGCGCGACGAAACACTGAATCTACTGGCGCTGGATGAAGCTGAATTCACAAGGCTGACACGGCGTGCGCTTGGCCTGCTCGGGGATCTGGAAGGGCTGGCCGGTTCACCGCTGCTGTATCTGCCGCAGGTCGATGCCGTGCTGAAGGATCAGCAGATAGCAGACAGCACGCTCTCCAGGACCACCG
>JAEZAF010000158.1 GCA_023430545.1 Chloroflexota bacterium | reverse complement strand
GCTGAGCATGAGTGAGGAGCCGAGCTGATGGCAGTTCAGTTGAACATTCCATATGAAACCTTATTAGGCCTGATTGATCAGTTACCAGAAGAACAAAAACGCGATTTATTGGAACACTTGCAGAAGCAGGCAGGTGACCGGAAACTGACTGCGGAAGAGAATCTTGCCCTTTACCATGCAAGTATCCTGCATCATGCAGTGAATGAAGAACCATCGATTCGCCGCAGAGACTGGTATGATGAGGACAAGATCGTGCGTGACAGCCGCGATGCGAGTTAGTGGAGCGACAAAATGATGGAATCGCCAACCGTTGAAACACTGGTCAGACTGGCTGAACAACTGAGCGAAGAAGAACAGGCAGAGCTTGTGCGTCGTCTTAAGGCAGTGCTTCCCCCACGTCAGCGGCCCTCACAGACGTTGCGTGTGTTTCATGTGGACACATGGCCTGAGGAGATGACGCTGCGACGCGAAGATGAATATAGTGAGGCGTATTGATGTCTGAGAATCGTTTTGGCAGCAAAGACACCGTAGAGTATTTTCTGGTTTATAGCGCCTTGATTCAAGCGGCGCGGATGCGTGGCACCGTCACCTATCAGGAACTGGCACTGTTAACAGGACTGCCATTGAGTGGTAGTTACATGGGTGCCAGTCTGGGCTGGGTGCTTGGGACCATTTCCGAAAACGAAGTCATGCACAAGCGCCCAATGCTCAGTGCGCTCACTGTCAACGTCAATGGAAAACCCGGAGCGAATTTTTTATCGTATGCCCGTGAACTTGGACGCCTGACCAGCGACGACCCTGAGGCGGAACTGGCTTTCTGGGAGAACGAGCGCAAAGCGTGTTATCAGGTCTGGCAGCAGCAATTTCCGAAAAAGTAAGGAAGATTCATGACTTACCGCAAGAAACTGATTGAAGTCGCACTTCCCCTTGAAGCCATTAACGAAGCCAGCGCACGTGAAAAATCTATCCGGCACGGACACCCCTCTACCCTGCACCTGTGGTGGGCACGCCGACCGCTGGCCGCTGCCCGTGCGGTGATCTTCGCCTCGCTGGTGGATGACCCGGACAGCCCGGATGCCCTGCCTGCGTTCGTGGAAGCCTGCCGCAACCTGCCCTATATCGGCAAGAATGTGCACACCAACGGTGACACGCCGCGCATGCGGCTGTTTGACTTCATCGAACTGCTGGTGAAATGGGAAAGCACGACCGACGAAGAGATCCTGAACACGGCCCGCGAACTGATCCAGATCGCGACTGAAGGCAACCCGCCGCCGCTGCTGGACCCGTTCGCCGGGGGTGGCAGTATTCCGCTGGAAGCACAGCGCCTCGGACTGGAAGCGCACGCCAGCGACCTGAACCCGGTCGCCGTGATGATCAACAAGGCGCAGATTGAGATTCCGCCGCGCTTTGCCAACCTGCCGCCGGTGAACCCCCGTGACCGTGCGAAGATGTTCGGTGGTGAAGCTCAATCCGGCGGAGATAAATCCAAAGGGAAAAATGTAAGGGCACAATTGGGAGGGGATGATGTACGGGCGCAATATATTGCGCCCCCACAGGATTCCACCTGGAAAGGCGCTGCCGGACTGGCTGCCGATGTGCGCTACTACGGCGAATGGATGCGCGAAAAGGCATGGGAACGGATCGGCCACCTGTACCCGACACACAATGGTGAAACTGTGATCGCGTGGCTGTGGGCACGGACGGTGAAAAGCCCCAACCCGGCGGTGAATGCGCATGTGCCGCTGGTGCGCTCGTTCATCCTGAGCAAGAAAAAAGGCCGTGAAACCTGGGCGAAGCCAATTGTTCAGGGAAACACCGTTCGCTTTGAAGTAACGCCGGGACTGCCGCCGAAGGGGCAGGAAGGCACGATGCTTACACGCAAGGGCGCGATCTGCATCATCTCCGGTGAGCCGATTCCGAAAGACCACATTAAAGCGGAAGGCATGGCCGGGCGCATGAGTGCGATGCTGATGGCGATTGTGACCGAAGGCAAAAATGGACGCAGTTACTACAGCCCTGACGAATGGCACGTCAAGATTGCCGAGTCTGCACAACCTGAATGGGAACCCATAGGGCAAATTCCTGACGATAAACGCTCAATGTTTACGCCGCTTTATGGCTTAACCGAGTTCCGCCACCTCTTCACTCCACGCCAGCTTGTCGCGCTGACCACCTTCAGCGACCTTGTGGCCGAAGCACGTGAGCAGGCGTATCAGGATGCACGTGCCGCAGGTCTGCCAGATGATGACATCCCCCTGCGCGACGGCGGTCGCGGCGCACTCGCCTATGCCGAAGCGATCAGTGTGTATCTGGCGTTTGCGGTGGATCGCCTTTCAGAAAGAGGTTGTTCCCTTGCAAGTTGGCAAAACTCCGCGGACAAAGTCCGCGGAGTTTTCTCACGTCAGGCGATTCCAATGGTTTGGGATTATGCCGAGGTTAATTCATTTTCAAGTTCGAGTGGTAATTTTTACGACAATATCGAATGGGTCGCGAAAGCGACCGAATCGATTAAATTTTTTGGGGATAGTATTTCGTATAGTAGTAGCGCAGGACAAAAAGACGCCGCTATCCACCTGCTAGATGATCGAATTGTGATTTCAACGGATCCTCCTTATTATTCGAATATAGGATATGCTGATCTATCAGATTTTTTCTACGTGTGGATGCGTAAAAGCCTTCGTGATGTTTACCCTGATATTTTCGGCACAATGCTTGTTCCCAAGGAACCAGAACTGATTGCCAGTCCATATCGACATGGCAGTAAAGAGGCAGCCAACCGTCACTTTGAGGATGGGATGCTGCGGACCTTCAAAAATATACGGCGGTTTGTCAGCTATAACTATCCACTGACCGTTTATTATGCTTTCAAGCAGCAGGACACAGAAGCGGCGGATGAGGATGAAGCTGGAGACGACGGCGTAAGGGCGCAATCTATTGCGCCCCAACCCGCCGCATCTAAACAGGTCACCAGTACCGGTTGGGAAACGATGCTCACAAGCCTGATCGATTCGGGCTTCAGTATTGAGGGTACATGGCCTATGCGAACAGAGAGAGGTGCTCGGTCTATTGGAATCGGCACCAACGCTCTCGCTTCTTCTATTATTCTGGTCTGCCGTCCGCGTGCTGAGGATGCGCCGACGATCTCGCGACGTGGGTTTGTCGATACGCTGCGGCGTGAGCTTCCGGCGGCGCTCAAGGAGATGCAGTCTGGCAATATTGCGCCGGTCGATCTCGCGCAGGCCAGCATCGGGCCGGGGATGGGGATCTATTCCCGTTACAGCAGGGTGCTGGAGGCCGATGGCAGTCCGCTGAGCGTGCGCACTGCGCTGGGGCTGATCAATCAGGAGCTGGATGCGTATCTGGCCGAGCAGGATGGCGACATCGACGCGGATACGCGCTTTGCCATCGCCTGGTTCGAGCAGTTCGCCTTCAATGAGGGCGAGTTCGGTCGGGCCGATACCTTGGCACGCGCCAAGAACACCAGCGTCGCCGGTGTCGAAGCGGCGCAGCTTGTCGTCTCCGGGCGCGGCAAGGTCCGGCTGATGCACTGGTCGGAATACGATCCCGGCGCATGGGACCCCCGGCAGGACAAGCGTCCGACCATCTGGGAAGCGACGCATCACCTCATTGAGCGGTTGAATACGCATGGGGAAACCGGCTCGGCCATGCTGATGCAGAAGATGCCCCCGGACATGGCGGCAGAGGCACGCAATCTCGCCTATCGTCTGTACAGCATCTGCGAGCGCAAGGGCTGGGCAGATCATGCGCGGGATTACAACGCGCTGGTCATCAGTTGGGCAGGCATCGGTGAGGAAACGGCCCGCCTGCGCGAGGCGCAGCAGTCTGGTGCGGCGACGGAACAGCAGTCCCTATTCAACGATTTGTAGGGGCATGATAGATCATGCCTTCTGATCCTATCTATCACCGCCGGTCGATCCGCCTGCGGGATTACGATTACACGCAGTCTGGCGCGTATTTCGTCACGCTCTGCACGCACGAGCGTCTGCCGCTGTTCGGCGCGGTTGTCAGCGGTGAGATGGTGTGTAATGTATGGGGACAAATCGTGCAGGCGTGCTGGGACGAAATCCCGGCGCATTATCCGATGGTGGAATTGGACGCGTTTGTCGTCATGCCGAATCATATGCACGGCATCATCGTGATTACGGGCGGTGATTCTGTGGTGACACATTCTGTAGGGGCGCAATATATTGCACCCCTACGATCCGCCGCGTCCCAACAATCCCAATCGTCCACCAGGATGGAATCGGCCAATGAAAAATCCATACCGATGCAATCCGCCAATGGGCAACAGGTCCAAGCGCAATCGGGTGATGACGGTGTCCGGGTGCAATTGGGTGATGACGGTGTCCGGGCGCAATCGGGGGGAAACGACGTACGGGCGCAATATATTGCGCCCCTACAACCACCGATCCAACAATCCACCACACCCCAACAACCACCGAAACGTGGCGCGACCCCCAACAACGTCACGCCAAATTCATTAGGATCGATCGTCCGCACGTTCAAGGCAGCGGTCACACGCCAGATCAACCGTCTGCCAGATGCACCGGATCATCCCCTCTGGCAGCGTAATTATTACGAACACATCATTCGCAACGAAGCAGCGTTAAATCATATCCATGCCTATATCGTCAGCAATCCGGCGAAATGGGCAGAAGATGCATTGTACACAGAATAAAGGATCTCTCATGGCAAAAAGTAATCGTGATCGTGTCAGCGATGTAATGGACGCACTGAAAGAAGGGGTGGGTCCGTTTGTCGTGCGCGAGTATGCACGTGTCTATGGCAATCGCGTGATTGACGAACTCAATAATGCGCTGAGCAGCGGTGCCTATGGTGGTCTTGTCAGCCGAACTGCGGAAGCGGTTGCACGCGAGATTGATACACAAGGCTGTCTGAATGCCATGCAGCGGCGGTGGGAGCAGGTTTTCAGAACGACGCTGGGTAAATCCGAGCGGGGTTACGTCAATATCCTGACCGATATTCGCAATGAGTGGGCACACCAGAATCCGTTTACAAATGATCAGGCCTACGAAGCCGCTGATATTGCACGTCGTTTGCTCGAAGCAATAGGCGCACCGGAACAGGCGGCGGTTTGCAGCGGGATTGCACAGGAACTGCTGCGTCTGCGGTTTGAGGCGGAACAGAAGCAGACGACGAAAAAAACGGGTTCTCTGGAAGCAGCACCAACGACCACCACTCCTGGCCTGCGTCCGTGGCGAATGGTCGTCAAACCACACCCAGATGTTGCCAGCGGGCGTTACATTCAGGCGGAGTTCGCCGCTGATCTTGCCCAGGTGGTGCAGGGAAATGCAGACCCTGAATACGGCGATCCGCAGGAGTTTTTCCGCCGCACGTATCTCACCGAAGGTCTGCTCGATCTGCTGGTGACGGGTGTCAAGCGCCTGACCGGTCAGGGCGGGGATCCAGTCGTCCAGCTTCAGACCAGCTTCGGCGGCGGGAAGACGCACAGTATGCTGGCGCTGTACCATTTGTTCAGTGGAGCGATCGGCTTCAGTCAGATTCCGGGTGGCGAGAATATCGTCAAACAGGTCGGTAATATCGATGACCGGATCGAGGCGAACCGGGCGGTGGTCGTGGGGATCGCTTTCAGCGCCACTTCACCACGCATCTACAAGGATGCGACAACGCACACGCTCTGGGGCGACATTGCCTATCAGATTGGCGGTGTTGAAGCCTATCGCATGGTCGAAAAAGACGATCTGGCAGGGGTCAGCCCGGGTTCCGACACGCTGGTTGAAATGCTGAACAGGTTCGGTCCAGCGCTGATCATCATTGACGAGCTGGTGGCGTTTGCTCGTAATCTCTATAACGCACCGGAACGGCTGCCCGCTGGTACGTTTGAGTCGGTCATGACCTTTATGCAGGCGCTGACCGAAGCCGTCAAACGCTCTGACGACTCCATGCTGCTGGTCTCGATCCCGGAAAGCGACATTGAAATCGGCGGTGAAGGGGGGAAGGTCGCGGTTGAAATCCTTGCCAAGACCATCGGACGCCTTGAAGCGGTCTGGAAACCGGTCACAGCAACGGAGAGTTTCGAGATCGTGCGCCGCCGCCTGTTCTCTTCGGAAATGGACTACGCTGCGCGTGATGCCGTGCTGTCCGCCTTCCGCGAGATGTATGCGTCTAACAGCGGTGAGTTTCCGTCGGGTGCGGGTGAAGGTGAATACCTGCGCCGCATGAAGGAAGCCTATCCGATTCACCCGGAATTGTTCGCGCGGCTGTACGAAGACTGGTCAACGCTGGACCGCTTCCAGCGCACACGCGGCGTCCTGCGGTTGATGGCAACGGTGATTCATCGTCTGTGGACAGACAACGACCAGTCATTGATGATTATGCCCGCGTCGATTCCGCTGTTTGCAGCGACGGTCCGCAACGAAATGCTGCGCTATCTGCCGGAGAACTGGCCGGCCATCGTTGATGCCGACATCGACGGCGAAGACTCCAAACCGTATCAGATCGACAAGAGCATCCCCACACTGGGGCAGTACACCGCCAGCCGCCGTGTCGCCCGTGCGATTTTCGTCGGCAGTGCGCCCTCGGTTGCCGGTCAGAGTGTACGCGGTGTCGAAGAAGTCCGCATCCGGCTGGCGACGGTGCAGCCCGGAGAGCAGTTAGCAGCGTTTAACGATGCCCTCCGCCGCATGAGCAATCAGCTGACCTATCTGTACACGGATGGCAGCCGTTACTGGTATGATACCCGCCCCACGGTCAACCGCATGGCACAGGATCGTGCTCAGAATATCCATCCCGACCTGATCTATCAGGAAGCCATCGACCGTCTGCGTGCCGTGAAATTCCGTCGAGAGGACTTCGCAGCGGCACACATCGCGCCACAGAGTTCCGGTGATGTCGCTGACGAGTGGCGTACACGTGTAGTTGTCCTTGCACCAGATTATGGGCACAAGAAAAACGGTGGAAGCCAGTCAGAGGCGCAACGGGTCGCGAAAGAGATCCTTGAAAGTCGTGGAAACTCACCGCGCCTCTATCGCAATATGCTGGTGTTCATCGCGCCGGATGTCACCAATGCCGAGGCGTGGGAGCAATCCCTGCGGGAGTATCTGGCATGGAAGTCGATTGACGATGAAGCCGAGCCGCTCAACCTGGATGCCCAGCAGCGCAAACAGGTTGCAACTGCTCTCAGGCGGACTGAGGAAACCCTGCTGGCACGTCTGCAGGAGACCTATTCCTGGCTGATTGTCCCCACTCAGTCCGAGGCTACGGGACCGATTGATTATCAGGCCCATCGTATCGCGGGACAGGACAGCTTCTATGATCGGGCCGCCCGTAAACTCCGCCAGAGTGAGTTCCTCATCCAGCGCTGGTCACCAGACAATTTGCGTATGGAACTCGACAAATATCTCTGGCGTGATCAGCCGCATCTGGGTATCAAGCAGCTTTGGGAATATCTCGCCCGGTACTGCTATCTGCCCCGTCTTTATAATGAGGAAGTGCTCTTCGAAGCGATACAAGATGGCGTCACCCGTGCCGACGCACCCTTCGGTTATGCAACCATGGTCGGGCTGGATGGCACCTACAAAGGATTGACGCTTGGGCACAGCACCTCCCTCTACTTCGATGATAACGCGGTGATTGTCCAACCTGAAATCGCTCAGGAACAGCTTGACCGACAGAAGCAGCAAACCGTACAGCCGTCAGCGGTTCCTTCTGCTGAACGCTCTGGCACGCCGGGTGTCACGACAGGTGTCACAACATCCACGCCGCCCAGACCGAAACTTACCTCTCGTTATCACGGCACGGTTTCACTCGATCCGCAGCGTGTGAACCGGGAAATGGCGACGATTGTGGAAGAGATCATCCAGCGCCTCACCAGCTTGACGGGTACGGATGTTGAAATCACCGTCGAAATTAGCGCCGAACGCTCATCCGGCTTCGATGATGCGACAGTCCGCACCATTAACGAGAACAGCCGCACGCTGAAGTTCAGGAGTCACGGCTTTGAAGGGGAATAACAGGGTATCCAGCTGAGGGTAGTTGTCTGCGATACCAGTTGATTTTGATACCTGCAAATTTTGACCACTAAACTGGGTAAAATTTGCAGGTTTGATTTTCCGAGGCTGTTATGTTGTGGATGTGAAGGTTCAGTCCGGCGTTACTTCATGCGCGGGATGAACCTACTTACATCACGTACAGGGTGAACTCGGAATAGAACCGCATGACAGAAGGCAATGACTCCATTCCCCAGATAGAAGCACTACCCACGCCGGTCAGCCTCAGGAGAGCGGTGCAAATCCTGATCAGTTGGCTGGAACAGGATATCCCTACCTCTCCACACGAAGGCATCTCCGACACGGAGACTGATTGCCAGTCCGAAAAATGATGCCCTTTATGCAAGAGCCTCCGGTAAGGTTAGAATAACCCTCACCTTATTGACAAAAGTAGTTCATTTGAACTACATTTTAGAGGGCTATATGGCCAATACAGAAGATCTGCTTTCCATTGCAGATGCAGCAAAGCGGACGGGTGTCAGCCGCAACACGATGTTGCTTGCGGCGAAAAACAACAAAGTGAGATCAACGCGGATTGGTCGGTATTGGTATATCTATGCCAGTGACCTGGAGCGTTGGAAACAAGAGGAATACCGTCCTCAAATGGCGGCTCGTTATCCGATAAAAAAACAGGATGACGACAATACCTCTACATGACGGGCAGCGTAAGTATTTTCTGCGCTGTGTTCCCTCCAAAATTTCGCTAATCACCAGAGGAAAGCAGCACACATGGCGAACCGACTGTTTTTCAAGAACGATTTTGATGCTCTCAGTATAAACGGTTTTATCGGAGACCCCTCGGGGCAACCTGCCTATGCCTATATCAGGGTTTCCGGTGATGATCAGGCAGATGATGGTCGCTCTGGGCTTCCGCGACAGATCGCTCATATTCACGAAGCCGCTTGTAATCACGGCTATCGTATTGCATGGGATATGGTCTATGCAGATGACCACACCGGGTTTGAGTTCGAGGGACGATCCGGTCTTTCAAAACTTCGCAAAGAGCTGCGCTCTGCTTCCCGTCATGCAAACGCCGTGATCATGGAACATCTTGATCGCCTGTCTCGTAATGCGGATTGGCATCAGGGATTTTTACTTGATGAGATGCGTTCTTCTGGTGTTAAGCCGATTTTCTGGAAAGAATTTTCCAGCCGTATTGAACGTGCCGTTATGGGTGCGATTGCGCAGGACGGTATGGAGCAGGCAAAGCAACGCATGATGGAGGGTAATCTGTATAAAGCACGTAGTGGTCGTGTGACCGCTCGTGTTGCTGCTTATGGTTACAAGCTGGTCGATGCCAATGGTAAAGAGAGCGCAGCTTCGAAGAAAGACAGTTATTATGCCTTGCGTGATGATGAAGCCGTAATTATCCGCCTGATTTATGATCGTGTTCTAGAGGGAGTGCCAATGCGCCGTATTGCCCTCGAACTCGAAATGGCAGGTATCAAGCCACCTAAGCAGTACAAGCATTGGGAAGCGACTCAAGTCCGGCTTTTCATTCGAAACGAAATTTATAAAGGTGATTTCTATGCGCATCGGTGGGAGCATAAGACCGTACAGAAACCATCAAAAGATGGCTTTTCAATGCGTGCTGTAAAGTGCAAGATCGAGCGCCCACGTGAAGAATGGATTCATGTGCCTGTTCCAGCTATTGTTACTCCTGAGGAATGGGAAGCAGCTAATCGGATGCTTGAGAAGAACCGTCAGACTGCACGACGCAATGCGAAAGTTCCTTATCTGTTGACTGGACTTGTCCAGTGTGCTCATTGCGGATGGACATTCACTGGATCAACCCAGCGCAAGCGTAAAGGTAAAAAGCTGAAAACCCCTTATCGGGTTTACAGATGTCCACAGTTTAATATCCGTCCAAAATATCTCTCTAATTCTGACGTGTGCAAAAACAGTCAGATCGGCTGTGATGTACTGGATAAGGCTGTCTGGAATATTGTATGTCAGGCGCTTCTTACACCCGATTTACTGCTCGATGCTCTGGATGCGGACGCCACTAGTGAACGAAATCGACAGCTCGAGGAACAGATCGCATATCTTGAGCGTGAAGTCTCCAGTAGATCCGATGATGATGAAAAGCTACTCCGAGCTTATATGGCAGGGGCATTTGACGAACACGAATATGCTGCCCAGCGTAAAATCCTGAAGGATGAAGTCGTACGTATGAATGATGAGCTTATTCGCCTGCGTGAAGAGGTACTGACACCGGAGCAGCTAGAGGAGCGTAAAAATGCCGTGCTTGCTATGTCTCAGCAGATGCAAGCGCAGAATATCCCAATCGACCCACCGTTCGAAGTCAAGCAGCAGATTATTAAACTGGTGGTCGATAAAGTGATATTAAATGTGCCAGAGAAGCGGCTTGAGTTGCAGGGTGCAATTCGAGGTTCTTATCCGATTGCGGTTACCCGCAAGGACATGGATTCATTGCCATTATCAGCATAAAGTTGGCGGGGAAAGTCAAGCTGCCTTTGGCACGTGAAATGGTCACAATCTTGTCTTCAATAGGCTGGCGGAGGACTTCCAGTGTTTTGGCATTATGCTCAGTTGCTTCATCGAGGAACAGGATACCGCGATGGGCAAGTGTGACCTCACCCGGTTTGGGAATAGAACCACCGCCAATCATCCCGGCGGTGCTGATGGTATGATGAGGGGCACGAAACGGGCGGGACTGCATCAGCGGATGATCACTTGTCAGCAGATCTGCCACGGAGTAAATGCGGGTGACTTCGAGTGCCTCTTCCAGCGACATGCCGGGTAAAATGCCAGACATCGCTCGTGCGAGCAGCGTCTTACCTGTCCCCGGCGGGCCGCTGAGCAGGACATTATGTGCACCACCTGCGGCGATCTCCAGTGCCCGTTTAACCAGTTCCTGTCCCTTCACATCACTAAAATCGACGATGCCGTCTGGCAGATGATCTGTAGAAGTAAGAGCAGTCCGGTCAGTGCGATAGGGCGGAATCGGTGCAAGATTGTAAAGATGCTCGACGAGATCCCCCAACGATGGGACCGGAATAACTTTGATGCCCTCAACCAGTGCTGCCTGAGCTGCGTCGTCAACCGGGACGTAAATCGTTTCGAAGCCGGCCTGACGTGCGGCATAGGTCATAGGCATGACGCCTTTAACGTGGCGGATGCGGCCATCCAATGAGAGTTCGCCGATGAACAAGGCATTTTCAAGTGAATTCAGCGGGACCTGATCGGTGGCAGCCAGTACACCGACAGCGATTGCGAGATCATAAGCGGTGCTGTGCTTCGGAATGTCGGCGGGTGAGAGGTTGACCAGATAGCCTTTGTTCGGGAAAGTGAGGCCGCTGTTCTTGATGGCGGCACGGACGCGCTCGCGGCTTTCCTTGACGGCGTTATCCGGCAGGCCGACGATGGAAAAACTGGGCAGGCTCGCCCGAGGGTTGAAGTCGGTCTGAACTTCGACAATGCAGCCATCCAACCCGATGACCGCGCAGGCGCGCACAATTGCCAGCATGAATTCCCTCGTAATGAAGTGTGATAATGACGCATCATTGTAGTATAGCTTATGTGTCGGGGACGGAGACTGGAGAAATGCCCAAGTGTGTTATGCCGACTTCGTTCTATACTTGCATTACCTGGATATTTATTCGCATGTCTGAGAGTATATTTTGTATAGTTTCGTATAAAAAGGGGAGTTCTGGCTTTTCCAGATACAGGGTCGGGACGTCAACGCTGCACACGATGCCACTGATTATAAGGAACGCCATCACTCATCTGCTTCGGTATTGCCCTTCATGCCGACCACGAGTATGATCTTCCTTATTATTACAACAGATTGCGTCACCATGAGTCGCGTCGAAAATTCGCCGTAGACATGGTTTTCGCTTACTGCTAGAATGCATATCCTGATGTCAACACCTGGTTTGAGGAAATTAAATCATGAAAGTTACGACCTCGGTGAAGCGTCGCTGCCCCAAGTGTCGCGTAATTAAGCGCGCTGGGAACGTGATGATCATCTGTTCAAATCCGAAGCACAAGCAGCGGCAGGGTTAAGCACTCGTTGCTCAAAGAAGGAGAACGCTGAAGAATGGCGCGTATTGAAGGTGTAGACCTGCCGCGTAACAAGCGCGTGGAAATTGCATTGACCTACATTTACGGGGTGGGCCGCGTGACCAGCAAGAAACTGCTGGCTGACGCCGGTGTCGATCCTAATCTTCGCGTACAGAATCTGACTGAAGCGCAGGTTCAGAGTTTACGTGATGAAATTGGCAAGCTGACTGTGGAAGGTGACCTTCGCCGCCAGACGCTGCAAAACATTAAGCGTCTTTCGGAGATCGGTTCCTATCGCGGTCTGCGTCATCGCCGTAATCTGCCGGTGCACGGACAGCGCACCCGCACGAATGCCCGTACCCGTCGCGGTCCGAAGAAGACCGTGCCAGGACGTGGCCGTCGTCGCGGTGCAACAAAGAAGTAACGACTTTTCTCCGTTACTGCACATCTGTCACTCCAGAGCTGACTTCCCTGTCCGGGTGGGTCGGCTCTACTGTCAGTAGACAACGGTGCAGTCTAAGGAAGAAATCTATTACGGGCGTGCCGCAAGCCACGCCTTTTCGCAGATTGTAGCACGCTTTGCTGGTGCGCCCTGCCCCTTTGATAAGAGACAGGGCGCGTCTTGACGTAATAGCCATTTTGGAGGTTGCATGGCACGTACAAAGAGAACGGCTAGCCGTAAGGTTACCAAGAAGGTCGTAAAGAATATCCCTTACGGCCAGGCACATATTTTTGCGACATTCAACAACACGATCGTGTCGATGACCGATCAGTCGGGGAATGTTGTCTCGTGGTCGAGCGCTGGCACCAGCGGGTTCAAGGGTAGCCGCAAGAGCACTCCGTATGCCGCCCGTATGGCTGCGCAGACTGCATCTGAGTCGGCACAGGGTCACGGCATGAAGGAAGTCGATGTGTTTGTGAAAGGCCCCGGCCCCGGTCGTGAAGCGGCGATCCGCGCCATTCAGGGCAGTGGGCTGAAAGTCCGTTCAATCAGTGATGTGACCCCTGTCCCGCATAACGGTGTCCGCCCACCCAAGAAACGTCGCGTCTAAACCCACGAAGTATCTGACGCTAGCAAGTCGAACATGACGAGGAGGAAGTGGGTTGGTTACAAGTAACATGGTTTTACCGCACAAGGTAGAGATCGACGCGAGTACGCGTAATTACGGTCGCTTTGTGATAAGCCCATTGGAAAGCGGTTACGGCCTGACACTGGGGAATGCGCTGCGGCGTATTCTGCTGTCGTCTCTGCCGGGGGCTGCCGTGACCAGTGTGCGTGTTTCGGACGTTCATCACGAATTCTCTGCGATTCCTGATGTTCGTGAAGACATGACACAGCTCATCCTGCAGATCAAGCAGCTTCGTCTGGTGCTGGATGGTGAGCAGGCTCGTCTGCGTCTGGAGCATCGCGGTGAAGGTACGGTGACGGCTGCCGATATTCGCCTTCCACCGGAAGTCCAGATTATCAACAGTGACCTGTATCTGTTTACCGTCGATTCGCCGAATGCGCATATCGAAATGGAAATGGAAGTGCGGGTTGGGCGCGGGTACAGCCCTGCAGAAGAGCGCGGTCGTCTGCCGATTGGCGAACTTCCGGTAGATGCGATCTTCAGCCCGGTGCGCCGTGTCAACTTTGAAGTTGAGCGTGCGCGTGTGGGCCAGCGCACTAATTATGACAAGCTGGTGCTCGAAATCTGGACGGATGGCACAGTACGTCCGCAGGAAGCCCTGGCGCAGGCGGGACAGATTCTGATTCGTCACCTGACCGTTATCAGCGGTATTGACGTGGATGTTCTGGTCGGGATTATGGACGAAGGCGAAGGCAAGGCGGATGATCATGTGCCGTCGAATGGCAAGCGCCCGGATCTGTATGTGCGGCCGATTGAAGAACTCGACCTGAGCGTGCGTGTGTTCAATTCACTGAAGCGCACGGGCATTACGACGGTCGGAGATGTGCTGGATATGCTGGAACGCGGTCAGGACGCGATGCTGGCGATCCGCAACTTTGGTGAGAAATCACTCGACGAACTGGTAGAGAAGCTGCAGGAAAAGGGCTATCTGCCGTCTGGACAAGACGAAGAAGAAGCCGCTGAGTAACTGCGGCACAGAGATCAGGTTCAAGGATACGGATAAGTCATGAGACATCGCGTAAAAGGAAAGAAGCTCAACCGCGACAGCGGACATCGTAAAGCACTGCGCCTGAATCTGACGATGGCGCTGCTGAAGAATGAGCGCATTCGCACCACCCAGGCCAAGGCTGAATTCATCCGTGGCAATACCGAAAAGATGATCACCATTGCCAAGCGTGGTCTGGCGAAAGCCGAAGCTGCTGGCAACGATCAGATCGCTGTTCATGCGCGCCGCATCGCGGCCAGCCGCCTGAACAATGATCGTGAACTGGTACAGAAACTGTTTGATGATCTGGCACCGCGCTATGCGTCGCGTCCGGGCGGATACACCCGTGTGTACAAACTGGGGCCGCGCAAGGGTGACAACGCCGAGATGGTGCTGATCGAGCTGGTGGACCGCGTCGAGACCGCCTAGTCTGGCGCAGGACATTTGACTGACCGCAGTGAATACACCCGCTACCGTGGTGTACTGGCATATGAAGGCACGCGCTATCAGGGCTTTCAGCGACAGGCACCGGGTATACCAACCATTCAGGCGCGGTTTGAGCAGGCAGTAGAAGTGGTGACCGGACAGCATGTGACGGTTATCGGGGCGGGTCGGACAGACGCCGGCGTACATGCGACAGGGCAGGTGATCTGCTTTGAGATGGAGCAGACGGCGTGGAAGCATTCGGCAGAGGTTCTGCTGAAAGCACTGAATGCCCAGCTTCCCGACGACATCGCACTTCAGTCAGTGCGGGTTGAGCAGAACGCGAATTTTCATCCGCGTTTCAGCGCCAGCAGCCGGATGTACAAGTACACGGTACTGTCATCCGCGCAGCGGCAACCCCTGTACCATCAGCGTGTGTGGTATGTCCCGCAGGCACTGGACCTGAAAAAGATGCAGGATGCGGCAGGTCTGCTGATTGGCGAACATGACTTCGCCACCTTCGGGCAGCCGCCCGCCGGAATCAACACCGTGCGGCACGTTTTTCAGTCTGAATGGGATGTACAGGGCGACTTCTGGTGTTATCAGGTGCAGGCCACGGCCTTTTTACAGCACATGGTACGCCGGATGGTGGGAATGCTGGTCGATGTCGGGCGGGGACGCCTGAGCGTGGAAGCATTCGAAGCGCACTTCCGCGCTGCTGATATTTCGAAGGCGAAAACCATGGCCCCGCCTCAGGGACTGGTGTTAGTCGCAGTGGAATATCCGGCGCAGTACCAGTAAAATAAACGAATTTGCAGACGTGAGTAGTGCGGGGCATCCGCCGCCGCAGAACATTTCACCCGATTTAGGTGAGGGACGCTCACCAGAAGACAGGAATTTGCAATGAGAACCAAAACTTTCGTAACCACACCGGCTGACGTTGTTCGTCAGTGGTGGGTTGTGGATGCCGAGGGTCAAACGCTGGGGCGTCTCGCCACGAAAATCGCGATGGTCCTGCGCGGCAAACACAAGCCCACCTACTCGCCTCATATTGATACAGGCGATTATGTGATCGTCGTCAACTGCGATAAGCTGGTCGTCAGCGGAAATCGCCTTGATGACAAGAAGTACTTCCACTACTCTGGCTTCCACGGCGGGTTGAAAGAAATCACCCTGCGCCGTCAGTTGGAGAAGCATCCAGAACGGGTGATTGAAGCCGCGGTCAAGGGTATGCTGCCCGATGGCCCGCTCGGTCGTCACATGCTGGATAAGCTGAAAGTCTATGCTGGCGCGGAGCATACGCACCAAGCGCAGAATCCGCAAGTTCTGGACCTGAAGTAAGGAGCGTATGAAGAATGTCTTCTCAGTATTATGAAGGAATTGGCCGTCGTAAGGCCGCTTCCGCCCGCGTGCGCCTTTTCCCCGGCGGCACTGGCAACCTGATTATCAATGACAAGGATGGTCGTGACTATCTGCCGCGTGAAGGCGATGTCGAAATCCTGCTGGAACCGCTGACCAAGCTGGGTCAGGAAAACAGCTACGACATCAGCGTGCATGTAAACGGTGGCGGGATCTCTGGCCAGCGTGATGCCATCCAGCTCGGTGTGGCCCGTGCGCTGCTCGAAATTGACCCCGAACTGCGCCCCGCGCTGCGCTCCGGCGGTTTCCTGACCCGTGACGCTCGCGTCAAGGAACGGAAGAAGCCAGGTCTGAAGCGTGCGCGTAAGGCCCCGACCTACACCAAGCGCTAAGTCCGGCGGCTCTACTGGAGCTGATCTTTACCGGATAATCTGAATAGCAAAACATGAAGGCAAGTCGGAAACGGCTTGCCTTTTGTTTTATATGATGTCCTTGTGCTGCGATGCGAGGTTCTGTCGTGATTTCTCAAATAGGCATTGCTATACTCGTGCGGTGAAATTGTCGCAACGTTACGTTGTCACAACAATAAAGGGGACAGTACATGGACTTTTTGTCCGCTGCAAACCTGATTCAGCATGTCAATGCACTCGCGGATAATATTGGGCCGCGCCCTGCCGGAAGCCGTGCCGAAATGCAGGCGAGGCAGTATGTGCGCCATGCTCTAACGGATGCCGGTGTCGAGATCCCCGCTGATGTGCAGCGCTTTTCGGCCCCGGATACGTGGGGTTATGCGCTGCTGGCACACACCGCTGTTGGGGCTGCCAGTAACCTGATACCGAAGAGTCTGCGCAAAGTGGGGGCCGTGGTCACATTCCTAAGTGCATATTGGGCGTTGCAGTTCGCATCCGGCGGGCGGACGCCGTTTTCGGGACTGTCGGCCAGCGAAGACAGCGCCAATCTGCTGATCCGCATTCCGGCAAAACGGAGAGCACGACATAAGGTGGTGCTGATTGCGCATCTGGATACCAACCGCCACCGCATCTCGACATCACCGCAGGTCCGTCCGTACTTTAGGATGCTCACCGCAGCCGGAATCACACTTGGGTTTGCGAACGCGGTCGCGCAGTGGTTCGGCTGGAACTGGCTGCGGAAACCGACTGTGCTGGCCCTGTTCTCCGCACTGCCGATGGTGCTGCTGGATGAATCTGGACCGTTTGTGGCGGGGGCCAACGATAACGCGTCTGGCGTCGCATGTCTGATCGGACTTGGGGCGGCTGTGAATGCCGAACCGATGGAAAATACCGAAGTGTGGCTGGCTTTTACCGGAGCAGAAGAATCTGGCTGTCATGGGATTCATCATCTGCTGGATGCGCACCGTGTCGAGCTGGCGAACGCTTATTTCATCGATCTTGAGCGCGTCGGTGCCGGTGATATCGCGTATGTGACTCAGCATGGCTCGATGTCATCTCTGGGTGGTTATCGACCAGATGACGAGTCGCTCGGTCTGGCGATCAGGGCGGCACGGAGTCACCCGGAGCTGGCCGTGCGCGGGACCTCACTGGCGATGAGTGATGAAGTCGGCGCACTGCGCGGTCAGGGATTCCGTGCCATCTGCCTGACCGGAGTCAGCGCGGATGGTGACCCGATCCGCTGGGCACAGGCGAACGACACCACACAGCATATCGAGCCTGCCAGACTCGAAACGGCGGCACGTTTTGCGCTCGCCATGATGAAGACATTAGATGAAAGCCCGTAACATATGACAACCTTAACCATTCTGGGGCTGGGGCCGGGGGATTCTGCTGATCTCACGCGTCGCGCATGGCAGGCGCTGGAAGCTGCCGATGCGGTCTATCTGCGGACACGCCTGCATCCCTGTGTGCCGGACCTACCCGGAAACGAGCGCTATCAGAGCTTTGATGGGCTGTACGAAAGCGCAACCGCCTTCAGCGAAGTCTATGACGGCATCGTGGCACAGGTACTGGAAGCAGCCTCTCAGCGTGATGTAGTCTATGCTGTACCGGGTGACCCATTTGTCGGGGAATCGACCACAGCGCGGCTGATTGAAGGGGCGAAGGCCAAAGGGGTCTCGACTGAGGTGATTCACGGGATCAGCTTCATTGAGCCGATGCTTGGGCAGATTGGGATCGACGCGATTGATGGACTTCAGATCACCGATGCGCTGGTGATTGCGTCGCAGCATCACCCGCAGATCAACCCGGATGCACCTGCGCTGATCAGTCAGGTATATAACCGGCGTGTGGCGTCGGATGTCAAGCTGACGCTGATGAACCAGTATCCGGATGATTTCCCGGTAAAGCTGATTCATGCCGCCGGGACTGGCGAGGGACGAGTTGAGGAACTGGCGCTGTACGAGATCGATCACAGTGACCATATCGAGCACCTGACCTCGTTGTATCTGCCTGCGCTCGGCGAGATGTCGAGTTTTGAGCGCTTTCAGGAGATTATCGCGCATCTGCGTGCACCGGAAGGCTGCCCGTGGGATCGCAAGCAGACGCATCTGTCCCTGCGCCCCTATCTGATTGAAGAGGCGTATGAGGTCCTCGATGCGATTGATCGCGAGGATATGGACGATTTAAGCGAGGAACTTGGCGATCTGATGCTTCAGATCGTGCTGCATACGCAGATCGCGACTGAAGAAGGCGATTTCTATATGACGGATGTGCTGCGCCAGATCAATCAGAAGATGATCCGACGGCATCCGCATGTATGGGGGGAAGTGAACGCTGAGAACGCCGATCAGGTCGTCACGAACTGGGAAGCGATCAAACAGCAGGAAAAGTCCGCCAGCGGTCAGAGTAAACCGAAATCGGTGCTGGATGGCGTCCAGGCTGCGCTGCCCGCTTTGATGCAGGCCTATAAGATACAAGCGAAAGCGGCGAAAGTCGGATTCGACTGGGACAATATCGCTGATGTCCGCGCCAAAGTGCTGGAAGAAATCGACGAGGTGCAGGCCGCGGACAGCCCCGAAGCACAACTGGATGAAACCGGCGATCTGCTGTTCGCGCTGGTGAACTGGATACGCTGGCTGGATGTCGATGATCCAGAGGCGGCGCTGCGGCAGGCGACGCGCAAATTCACCCAGCGCTTCTATTATGTTGAAGAACAGGTGCGCGCCAGCGGTCGCGATTTCAGTGCCTTCACGCTGGTCGAACTGGATGCCTTCTGGAATCAGGCGAAAGAACGCGAAAAGCAGGAAAGAGCAGAATGACGCATCATACCATGAAGGCTGACAGCCTCGAAGCGCTTATTGCTGAACAGATGCAGACGCATAAGGTGCCGGGGCTGGCCGTCACGCTGATTCAGGGTGGACGGCGTGTGTATGAGTGCGGCTTTGGCCTGACGAGTATCGAGCCGGATGCTGGACTGCCTGTCACTCCACAGACGGTGTTCCGTGCCGGATCAGTTACCAAGCCGATGACCGCGACGATGCTCATGCGGCTGGTGGAAGATGGCCTGCTGGACCTCGATGCACCGATCTGCGAGTACGATCGGGAGCTGCTGTTGAGCGATCCGACCGCGACCGCGAAGATCACGCTGAGGATGCTGCTTAGCCACACATCCGGGCTGCCAAGTGATCTGGAATATCATGACCGGCGTACACAGCGGCGGTACAGGACGGATCTGGAGCAGTATACGGCGGAAAAACTGCCTCATTACCGCCTGATCGCGCCACCGGGGACCGGTTTTCACTACAGCAATCCGGGGATCAATCTGGCGGCGCGTCTGGGTGAAATCGTCACGGGCAAACCCTACACGGCCCTGATGCGTGAATACCTGTTTGCTCCGCTTGGGATGTCGCGCTCGACGTTTGACCCACTGGAAGCGCTGACCTATCCGCTGGCGCTGGGGCATGCCCGTGATGCACAGGGACAGGTGAGTGTCAAACGGCCCTTTATCGATAATCCGATGGAGTATCCGTGCGGGTATGTAATGACAACAGCCCACGATCTGGCGTCGTTCGCACTAGCACATCTAGGGGATGACGGACTCTCGGTATCGGTGCGGAATGAAATGCATCAGATACAGGCGGACAGGCATAACGGCGAAGGCTATGGACTCGGTTTTCGTGGAATGCAGTATCGCGGGATGCGGTTTGTCGGGCATAACGGCGCGATTGGCAAGTATGGTGCGGTGCTGGCGATGCTCCCCGATGTCGGCTGTGGGATGGTGATGCTGTTCAACCGCGCCCCGGGCTTCTGGGGAAGTGCCGGACAGATCATGAATCATGCGCTCGATCTGATGCTGTCAGAGGCAGACCTGTCAACGGGGCAGCCGGAAAGCGGTGCTGTTCTCCCCGATCTGACACCCTACATCGGACGCTACCTGAGCTATGATCTCGGCCTGATCGACGTTGCGCTGGACGGCATCCGCGTCAATGGCAGGCTGACTGAGCGACCGTGTCTCACACGGGTAGACGAGCGCTATGCCGTCATCAATGGGGCGCTGGCCGAAAATTACGATCAGCCTTTAAGCAAGGTTGATCCCGTCGAACTGGTACACCTGACTGGCGTCTATGATGCCGATATTGACCGGTGGGTGATCCGTGCCGAGGGTGATGCTCTGATGATCTATTCGGAAGATGACCGCGTCGAAGTCCGGGCGGTCGCATTGAGTGCAAATCGCTTCGCCTGTGATTTTGGCGTGCTGGATTTCGATGTTCAGGCAGATCAACCCACAGCGGTCGTCAATGCGTTGGGGTATCGGTTTGTCCGCACGGGCGATAATTTGTAGCAGCAGCAGCGGCAGCACAGAAAAAAAGTGCTGCTGCAACAAATCTTCCCTCAAAATAAACGGCGGCGGCAGATTTGCAGCACGATTCTGCTGCAAAGGCGCTGCAACCTCACCCCTGCCCGCCTCAGAGAGGGGTTCTTGTGAGCTTATAAGCGTAGCACAAATGTTCGAACTGTGCGGTTCGAATTTTCAAACGGAGTGGACCAAAAAAACAGGGCTGTAGCCTTAAAATCCCTTAGACTGCTGCGCATGGCTTTTTCTGTATTTAAAAGTTAAGCGGCATTCGTCCGTTAGGTCAGCCGAGTATCTAAACAGCCTCCAGAGTCAAGCGGATACGGCAGTGCCGTGTCCCTACCCGCCGCGTATTTTGTCGGGGTGATCCCGGGGTATTCGTGAGAGTTAATGGAAACACCTACCCTTAAAAGCCTGCCGCTTTCCATTGCATGGCCGAGGGGGTTCAAGGGCTGAGTCTCCTCTCCGTTATACATATATAAAGATAAGGGATGGAGAGACGTCGTTTCTCAGGGTAAGGATCGTACCGCCTTGAACTTAAAGGCAAAAGTTTATAACACGCTCTAGCTGTTGATACGCTCACGGGTTAGCGGCAGTGTGACGGTGAAGACCGCGCCCTGATTCTCGCCGGGGCTGCTGACTGAAATCTGGCCGTGATGGGCGACGACAATCTCACGGGCGATGGCAAGGCCGAGGCCAGTACCCCGGCTGGGACCACGCGATTTATCCACCTGGTAGAAGCGTTCGAAAATACGATCCAGTTCGGTGGTTGGGATGCCGATGCCGGTGTCCTGAATGGTGATCATGACCGAGGGGACTGGCTGGTCTGACAGGCAGGTGGCGATGCGGATGATCCCCTGTGCTGGGGTGTAGGTGATGGCATTGCCAATCAGATTGGTGAAGACCTGCGCCAGCCGGTCGCCGTCCGCCATGACGGGTGGCAGCGGCTGAAGCTCGGTACTGAGGGTGATACTTTTGCGCTGCGCCACGAGTGCGAGACGCTGTGCGACGGCACCCACGATCTGGTTGACATCTTCAGGGGCGATGCGTAATGTTGCCGCGCCGGAATGCAGGCGTGACAGCTCGGTCAGGTCATTGACCAGACGGGCCATGCGTGCAGCTTCGTCATTGATGATATCTGCTGCCATGATGTGATTTTTCGCCGTGCCGTCCGCAATGGCCTGAGAATATCCCTGAATTGAGGTCAGCGGAGTCTTCAGATCGTGGGTGATATTGGCGAGGAAATCACGCTGCGACTGCTGATTCTTCTGCACTTCCTCGGTCATATGATTGAAGGCCACGGCGACAGCGCGGATTTCCGCTGGTCCCTCCAGCGGCAGTACCTGATCGTAATCCCCCTGTGCAACCGCTTTGGCGGCCAATGCTACGCGCTGAAGTGATCCGGCAATCGCACGGCTGGTGAAAATCCCTAAAAGCAGTGCTACCACCAGCCCAACCACGGCGGATTGCAGCAGCGGCACACCGAGGGCTGATCCGAAATCGGTCAGCGCACTGCGCAGGCTGCGCCCGGGGTCGAGATCGGCCAGCACAAGGGTATACACACTGTTACGCGGCCTGACGCTGACGAAAATCCATTCCTGCTGGTTCGGGTCGCGAAATGATCCAGCGGTGGTGCTGCTGTTGGTGAATTCCGGCAGCGACATATTCAACTGCGTGAAGGCGGCGGCCTCTAAATCGACACCGAGTTCGAGAAAGTGATCCTCATCAGGATATTCTCCCTGCGTATCGTATTCGACGAACAATCCGTCAGGACGCTCGCCGCGCAACAGGATGATGCGAAGGTCATATTCTTCGGCGGTCTCATCCAGCCGACTGTTGCGAAGGGTGGGGAAGGCAGGTGCACGCAGCAGTTGGGCAAGCTGGCGGACACTGAATGAACGTACCTTGAGGCTCAGCTCACCGAAGCGCTGGTTTACGGGTTCGGGCTGGCGGCTGATAATCAGCAGCAGTGCGCCAAACATCACACTCAGCGTGATGGCTAACAGGGCGAAATAGGAAATCAGCAGACGTGTGCGTAATGACATGAAACTCAGGGTTCCAGCTTGTAACCTAATCCCCACACGGTGTCGATGGTCGGAGACATGCCCTTGAGTTTGTGGCGCAGGTGTGCGATGTGGACATCGACTGTGCGGGTTTCTCCGGCGAAATCATAACCCCAGACCAGTTCGAGCAGCTTGTCGCGGTCGTAGACCCGTCTGGGATTGCGAGCCAGCAGCAGCAGCAGATCGAATTCCTTCAGACGAAGCTCGACCCGCTTACCGTCTACGTGGACCGTGCGCCGTTCCGGGTCAATGGTGAGGTTGTCGATGGTCAGACTTTTACCGCTTTCTTCAGGGCTGCGGCGGTCGGTGCGGCGCAGGATGGCTTTCACACGGGCGACCAGCTCACGCGGGTTGAAGGGCTTGGTGAGGTAATCATCTGCGCCCAGTTCCAGCCCGACGATCTTGTCGATGTCATCGCTGCGCGCAGTCAGCATCAGGATGGGGACATCGGAGCTGGCACGCACCCTCCGGCAGAGTTCCCAGCCATCAATGCCGGGGATCATCAGGTCGAGGATGATCAGGCCGGGTTCATCCTGCATGATCTGCTGATAGGCGCTGGTACCATCCTGCGCACTGGTGACGGCGTAGCCTTCCTGCTCCAGATACATCTGTGCAAGCTGGATGATGCGTTCTTCGTCATCGACGATCATGATGGTCTCTGCCATGAGATCAGCCTTCCTGATTCGCTTCGAGCCATTCGGTCAAAAGGGCTGCCAGTGCCTGATTTCCGGCAGGATTCAGATGCATATCGTCGGCGTAGTACAGCGCCTGACCCTCGGCTGCCAGCGCCTGAAATCCGGGCAGTAAATCGAGACAGGAAAGCGACAGTTCGCCACACAGATCGAGCATGGCGAGGCGGGCACTGCGCTGTTTGTCGAGTTCTGCCTTGCCCATGATCGGCTCGGTCAGGTTGTCATAGACTTCTTCACGGGTGGGGATGATGATCACCACAAGCTGACCCTCCCATCCGGCGACCTGTTGCTGCGCCTCCTGAAAAGCCTCACGCGAGCGTTCGAGTCCGTACTGATTGGCAGGGCGGGACATATCCAGCGCGGTGCGTTCGTACAGTTTGCCGAACTGCATGGTCTGACCGTCGGCATAGGGGACGCTGTACTGCGGCTGGAAGGCTCCCTGATCCGGCGCGCCGGTCCACTGCCCGGTCAGGGCGGTTTCCAGTACCGCGTAGGCGACGGAATTCCGACTGAGCCAAGCCGTCAGGCTGGTGGACTCTGGTGCAGCGGTCTGTGCGTCGATCTCGTCCACAATTGGCTCGATGTCTCCACGAAAGACGTGCAGGCCGTAGTCGTCGTTGAAGTCGTTGCCGAAGAACTGCCAGATCACCAGCGGTGGTTCGAAGGGTGCGCCGAAATCGCGCAGCATACGGGTATGGCTCTCACTGCCGGTTACGGGCTGGCTGAGATTCACGACGCCGAGATTGTCGTTTGCCGCGAACAGGTTCACCCAGCAGTCATCGAGTTCTGTAAAGCAGAAACCGAACGAGTCACCGACGATCACAACATCGACGCCGTAGGTCACGGGGGGATTGCGGAAACCGATGCCTTCGTCAGCAGGCAGGCCATCGTCCCACAGTTTATTGGTGGTGAGATGAAAGCTGACTGTTGCCGTACCATATTGAAGGGCATTCTGGATATTCGGGCGCAGTGCGTAGTAGTGATCGCGATTCTGCTGCCATGCGGGGGTCCAGTCTTCGGCGTAGGGCTGCCCGGTGATGATGGTGCGGGCAGTGACGCCTAACTGTCCCGGCAGGGATGGTCCAATGAGACGCAGCCCGCCTTCAAGCAGGATGAAGGTGAAGATTACCCAGAATAAGGCCAGCCAAAGCCATTTTAGTCTTCGCATCGGTATTGACTCATGAGTTGCATTATCTCCAGCGCATTTCGCTCAGCCGGATAGATTGTGCGCCTGTAAACGGAGCATGTCGCTATAACATGCTCAGAAGTTAGACACGGTTGCGCCGGAGTTGGTGCCAAAGAAATAGTATTCCAGAATGGTTTTGACGATTGGTGCTGCGACTGCCGACCCTTCACCGGCATTTTCGACCATGACGATGATGGCGATCTCGGGATCGTCCTTCGGAGCATACGCACCGAACCATGCATGGGTTGTCGGACGCGGCAGGTCCTGCGCGGTGCCCGTCTTGCCGCAGACACCAATCGCCTGCAGCGGCGAGTCCCGGAAGACGAATTCGGCGGTGCCATAGTCCTGTGTGGTGACATTGCACATGCCTTCGATCACGGTCGCAATCACATCCGGGCGCACGCCCAGCGTACCGGTCACCTCTGGCTGCAGGGTGCTGATGGTCTCATTTAAGAGGCCGGTTTTAAGGACAAGCTGTGGGCGTACCAGATCGCCACCGTTGGCGATGGCTGCGATCACCCGGAGCATTTGCAGCGGTGTGACCTCGACTTCGCCCTGACCGATCGCCATCACAGCAGCGTCGGCGAAGGTCCAGTTGCCAGTCTTCAGACGCAGCGTGTCCGGGTCACCGATATAGCCGCGATCTTCCTCGACATCTGTCATGCCTGTGGGCTGACCTAACCCGAACTGACGCAGATAGGTTGGCAGCAGGAAGGGATCGACGGCGTTCATCTGATAGCCGACTTCATAATAGAAGGGGTTGCAGCTTACGGTGACGGCCATCGAAGGAGTCACGGTGCCGTGCCCGCCCGGAAGCCAGTCCGTTTTGGTCACGCCGTCGCGTTCCCAGATGCCGCCGCAGACAAAGCGCCGATTACGATCATAGATATTGCTGTCGAGCACGGCCAGAGTCGTCGCGACTTTCATCACTGAGCCGCTGGGGTAGCGTCCCTGGGTAACACGGTTCAGCAGCGGATTGCGTTCATCCTGCTGGATATCCTGTACCTGTTCGCGGGCTTCGTTAAAGCCCATGACCGGGAAGGGGGCGAAGGCGTTGATGTCATACGTTGGATAGCTGACCATCGCCAATACTTCGCCGGTCTTTACATTGAGGATGATGGCCGAAGCGCCCCTGGAAACCTTTTCCAGATCGGGGTTATTGGTGTAGACGCGGGTCAGTTCGTCCTGTGCGAATTTCTGCAGGTCGCTGTCAATTGTCAGCCAGACGCTGTTGGCGACCTGCATCGGCCGTTCTGCCAGAACGCGGAGTGTCTGGCCGGAACCGCTGACAAGTGAAAGCTGGGCAGCAGGCTGGCCGCGCAGAATGGCATCCTGGCTGCGCTCGATGCCGCTGCGCCCCAAAATCATATCCTGCGGGAAGCCAAGCTGGACGGCCTGCGGGATTTCGGCTTCACTCAGGTAACCGACCGTGCCGACGACATGCGGCATGAGCGTGCCATTGAGATACCGGCGTTCGCGGCGAGCTTCGAAGGTGGCGTTACAGGTCGTCTGAAGCTGTTCGTGCCACTGATTATAGCTTCGGCTGTCCAGCACGCCGACATCGACAATCCAGTCATCGGCGGACTGCGCCAGAATGTTTTCGATCACTTCAGGTCGGTTAGACTCAATCGCCTGCTGTAACATCCCAAGACAGGCGGTGCGGTCGGGCATATCGCGCTTGATGACGCGAACCCGTGCCACCGTGTTCTCCATATCTGCGAGGATGTTGCCATCCCGATCATAAATATTGCCTCGTATGACCGGTGTTGTATTACGTCGCAGCGCCGCACCGCGTCCCATTTCCTTAAAAATCGTGTCGCGCGACCATGCGACCTTCCACTGCTGCATGGCGTGATCGTAAACGATCAGCAGTTCGCGCCCAGCGTCAGTAAAGCCGCCGAAGAGTTCCGTCTCGAATGAGGCATCATAATTGAAGAGGATCACATCCGAATTCGTCGCGTCACGTGCCGAGCTATTCGCCTGCGTGCTGACAGCGGTCAGCGACATGATCTGTTCTGATGTGCTGTAAGCGGCGAGGAAGGTGTCATATGGCACAGCTTCTCGAGTAGTGGTGCTGAGCTGATCGTACATCAGCGGATAGTTATGGTTTTCCCAGGCGCTGAGGAACTCGAAGGCTACACGATCCGCGTCCTGAAGGTTATACAGCGGTGGGGTACTGGTAGGCAGCAGGGTAGGCATTGGCTGGCCCTGAGCCTGTGCGACGGGTGAAGGACCGGCATCGCATCCGGCCAGCGCAGCGGCGATCAGGATCAGAACACAGATGACAAGCCCACGATACACGATATACACTCCTCCTGGTGATCTTTTCAGTATAGGGCGTGTACTGTGAATCGACCAGAGAGATCGGAGTGGTTTTTGGGATTTCGGGCACTGTTGAGCGAGAGATTTACCGAAATTTTACATGTCATCGGGATGTCATCGGGATGTCATCGGGATGTCTGGTACTCACATGCCCCAGGTGATCGGGGTGGCGCGTCTGTAGTTGATTCGAAAGTGGATTAAAAAGTGTTAAAAAACAAAGCGAGGAAAAATGAGAACCGCATGA
Source organism: Chloroflexota bacterium (assembly GCA_023430545.1). Taxonomy (GTDB): domain Bacteria; phylum Chloroflexota; class Anaerolineae; order Aggregatilineales; family Phototrophicaceae; genus JAEZAF01. The sequence continues at coordinate 17,703 of JAEZAF010000158.1, read as the reverse complement.
GTTTTTCACACTGAATTACCACTTTTCAGCAACACTTTACCTTGACACGTTATGAACCTGCTGATAACATGACACCCCACAAGAACGGCACACAACCCTCACCTTGAAGGCAATGGAGTGCTGAACTGAGTGTATATGGCGATAGCGCACCGTCTTCGAACAGTGTGGCTCGTCATGGTGGTTGCAATTGATAGGCGTTCTTGAGGTATCAGTACGCCTTTTTGCATGCCTGAGACAAGACCTTTGTAGTGAAAGTTTGGAGAGGTTTATGCCAACAATTAATCAGTTGGTGCGCAAAGGGCGGCAAGCCAAGAAGTCTAAGACTAAGGCTCCGGCGCTTCAGTATACGCTCAACGCTTATTCCCAGAAGCGCACACGCCGTCGTAAGGGTGCGCCGCAGAAACGTGGTGTGTGTACCCAGGTTAAGACAATGACCCCCAAGAAGCCGAATTCCGCGCTGCGGAAGGTGGCTCGCGTTCGTCTTTCAAATGGGATTGAAGTCACCGCTTACATCCCGGGTGAAGGTCATTCGCTGCAGGAGCACAGTGTTGTGCTGGTGCGCGGTGGTCGTGTGAAGGATTTGCCGGGTGTTCGCTACCACATTGTACGTGGCACACTGGATACTGACGGTGTGAAGAAGCGTGCGCAGGGACGCAGTAAGTATGGAGCCAAGCGGCCGAAGCCAGGACAGGCAGCGGCACCGACTGGCAAGAAGCGGTAAAACGGGGAATATCGAAGCATGTCTAGAAGAAGCAGCCCACCTAAGCGTCCAGTGATGCCGGACAAGAAGTTCGGCAATACGAATATCCAGATGTTCGTCAATCGTATGATGTACGGCGGTAAGAAAAGTACCGCGCAGGGCATTATCTACGAAGCCTTTGAGATTATTGAAGAGCGGACCAAGCGTAACCCGGTTGAGATCTTCGAACTGGCGCTCCGTAATGTGACGCCTACTGTTGAAGTCAAGCCGCGCCGCGTGGGTGGTTCGACCTATCAGGTTCCGATTGAAGTCCCGCTTGATCGCGCTACGTCACTGGCGATGCGCTGGATTCTTCAGTACTCGCGGGCACGTGGTGGTCGCGGTATGGCGGCCAAACTCGCCGCCGAGCTGATGGATGCCGCAAACAATCAGGGCAACGCTGTCAAACGGAAAGACGATACACATCGTATGGCGGAAGCAAATCGCGCCTTTGCGCACTTCCGTTAAATCCTTCGACCTGAAAAGGTCTGGCTGACCTCTCGGGGTCTTACAGGCCGAGAGGTCACTACACTACGCCGCATTAGCACTATAGGCATTGTAAACAACAAGTATGGCTAAAAAATCAGAAGCCCAATTCGATCTTAACAAGGTTCGAAATATCGGCATCATCGCTCATATCGATGCCGGTAAAACGACCACTACTGAGCGTGTGCTGTACTATACCGGTATGGTGCATCGCATTGGTGAAGTTCATGAAGGCGCTGCCACCACCGACTATATGGAGCAGGAGCGTGAGCGTGGTATCACGATTACCTCTTCTGCAGTGACTGCCTCCTGGAAAGATCATCAGATCAACGTGATCGACACCCCGGGACACGTGGACTTTACCGTAGAAGTGCAGCGCAGTCTGCGCGTGCTTGACGGTGGTGTGGTCGTTTTTGACGGCGTGGCCGGTGTGGAGCCCCAGTCTGAGACTGTCTGGCGTCAGGCCGACCAGTATCAGGTGCCGCGCATCTGCTTCGTCAACAAGATGGACCGTACTGGCGCAGATTTCGAGCGCTGCGTTCGCATGATTGTCGAGCGTGTCAACGGTAATCCCGTCCCGATCCAGATGCCTTACGGCCAGGGTGATGATTTCAAGGGGATCATCGACCTGTTCACGCTGGAACTGGTGACTTTCTCTGGCGAGAATGGCAATATCATCGAGCGTCATCCTGTCCCGGAAAGCCATCGCGAGATCGCTGAGACGATGCGCACCGAGATGATCGAAAAGATCGTCGAGAACGATGAATTCCTGACAGAAAAATATCTGATGGAAGAAGCGATCAGCAATGATGAGCTGCTGGCAGCCCTGCGTGCCGCTACGCTCGCTGGCCGCGTGCAGGCCGTGCTGTGCGGATCTTCGCTCAAGAACAAGGGTGTTCAGCTGATGCTGGACCGCGTGATCGATCTGCTGCCTTCACCGCTGGACATCCCGCCGGTGACTGGTAAGAACCCGCGCACCGAAGAAGAAATGCTGCGCCACGCAGATGACGAGGAACCGCTGGCAGCGCTGATCTTCAAGATCAACACTGACCCGTATGTCGGTCGTCTGGCTTTCGTGCGTGTGTACTCTGGTGTACTGCGGACGGGTACCACCGTTCAGAACAGTACCAAGGGCACCCGTGAACGTATTGGCCGTATCGTCCGTATGTTCGCAGATCGCCGCGAAGATATTGAAGAAGTACATGCCGGTGACATCGCGGCTATCCTGGCGCTGAAGGACACCTTTACTGGTGATACCCTCTGCGCACCGGAAAACCCGATTGTGCTGGAGAAAATCAAGTTCCCGGATCCTGTGATTGAAGTGGCGATTGAGCCGAATTCGAAGGCAGATCAGGACAAGATGGGTATTGCACTGCGCCGTCTGGCGGAAGAAGACCCGACCTTCAAGGTTGAAGTCGATGAAAGCCAGACCAAGCTGCGCGGTATGGGTGAGCTTCACCTTGAAGTGCTGGTTGACCGTCTGATGCGCGAATTCGGTGTTCAGGCGACGGTAGGACGCCCGCGTGTGGCCTATCGCGAGTCGATCACCCGTTCAAGCCGCGTCGATACGACCTTCAAGCGTCAGTCCGGTGGTTCTGGTCAGTATGCTCGCGTTGTCATGGAATTTGAACCCATGACCGATGAAGAACGCGAAGAGAGTAAGCAGGACCTGCTTTTCATCGATGAAATCAAGGGTGGTGCTATCCCCCGTGAGTTCATCCGTCCGACCGAGAACGGTGCCCGTGACGCTACCCTGGGTGGTGTGCTGGCTGGTTACCCGGTGGTGGGTGTTAAGGCCCGCCTGGTCGATGGTTCGTTCCATGATGTTGACTCCAGCGAAATGGCGTTCAAGATCGCTGGCTCGATGTGTCTGAAGGAAGGTGTCCAGAAGGCTGGCCCTGTGATCCTCGAGCCGTCGATGAAGGTCGAAGTTGTGGTGCCGGATGATTTCACCGGTTCCGTCGTCGGCGACCTTTCATCCCGTCGTGGCATCATCTCGGGTATGGAACCGCGTGGACAGGGTGAAACCACCATTCGTGCCAGTGTTCCGCTGGGTGAGATGTTCGGATATGCGACAAACATCCGTAACATGACTCAGGGACGTGGGGTATTCACGATGGAATTTGACAAGTATACTATCGCGCCCCAGTCTATCGCCGATGAGGTGATCAAAGGCGGGCGTTAGTAGAGTAATGCAGCAGTAAGCGCGTTACCCAGCAATAACGTCATTCGTTCAACCAGGCTGATAACCATTCAGTTAGCTAGAACAAAAGGATAGGAACTACAATGGGAAAGTTCGAACGCAGTAAACCGCATGTCAATATCGGTACGATTGGTCACGTCGACCACGGCAAGACCACGCTGACCGCTGCCATCACCCAGACGCTGTCTCTGAAGGGTGAAGCGACGCGCATGAAGTACGAAGATATCGACAATGCGCCGGAAGAAAAGGCCCGTGGTATCACCATCAACATCCGTCACGTTGAATACGAGACCGATGCACGCCACTACGCCCACGTGGACTGCCCGGGTCACCGTGACTATATCAAGAACATGATCACCGGTGCCGCCCAGATGGACGGCGCGATCCTGGTCGTGAGCGCACCCGATGGCCCGATGCCGCAGACCCGTGAACACGTGCTGCTGGCCCGTCAGGTCGAAGTGCCGGCCATGGTGGTCTTCCTGAACAAGGTTGACCAGATGGACGACCCGGAACTGCTGGAACTGGTGGAACTGGAAGTCCAGGAACTGCTGACCAGCTACGGCTTCTCTGCCGAAACCCCGATTGTTCGTGGTTCCGCGCTGGCCGTGACTGAATCCAGCAGCAGTGATCTGAGCGCACCGGAATTCCAGCCGATCCTCCAGCTGATGGATGCCGTCGATGCCTGGATCCCGACACCGACCCGCGAAACCAGCAAGCCGTTCCTGATGCCGATTGAAGACGTGTTCACGATCTCTGGTCGTGGTACGGTCGTCACCGGTCGCGTGGAGCGTGGTGAACTGGCAAAGGGCCAGGAAATCGAAATCATCGGTCTGCGTGAAGCCCCTATGAAGACGATTGTGACCGGTATCGAAATGTTCCACAAGGAACTGGACTCTGCCCAGGCAGGTGACAACGCCGGTGTGCTGCTGCGCGGTACCAAGCGTGAAGAAGTTGAGCGTGGTATGGTTCTGGCGAAGCCGGGTTCCATCACTCCGTACAAGCGCTTCCTGAGCGAAGTCTACATTCTCCGTAAGGAAGAAGGTGGCCGCAGCAAGGCGTTCTTCAACGGTTACCGTCCGCAGTTCTACATCCGCACCATGGACGTGACTGGTACCGTTACCCTGCCGGAAGGCGTGGAAATGGTGATGCCGGGTGACAATGTGAACCTCGAAGTCGAGCTGATCATCCCGGTCGCGCTCGAAAAGGGTTCCCGCTTCGCCATCCGCGAAGGCGGTCTGACCGTCGGCGCTGGCGTTATCACGGAAGTGCTGAAGTAAGCTTGTCTATCCAGTGACCTCAACAGCAACGTCGTTGAGGTCATTTCCTGAAAGCGACAAACACCGGGAGGTCGCACTATCGGCCCCCGGTGTTTGTCTCACTCAACCAAGTTTAGTGATACAGCAGGGTGGTCACACCGCTCGTAGAGGACAATATGGCAGTAAAGAACAAGATACGCATCCGGCTGAAAGCATATGATCATCGAGTTCTTGATCAGTCAGCGCAGCGTATTGTCGAAACAGCAGAACGTGCTGGTGCGCGTGTCGTCGGGCCGGTCCCGCTGCCGACACACATTGAGCGCTTTACCGTGCGTCGTTCACCGTTTATCGACAAGGACTCGCAGGAGCACTTTGAGATCAGAACGCACAAACGCCTGATTGACGTTCTGGACCCGGACAGCAAGACCATTGATAACCTGATGCGGCTGAATCTGCCCGCAGGTGTGGACATCGAAATCAAGATTTAAGGCTAGTCATGCTCGTGAGCATGCGGGTTTAAAACAGGGTGATCAGGCGAAAGCGGTCACTTTGCCCGCCGCTGCGGGCGTACCCTGCCACTTACACGGTACGCTTAATACAGTTCGGGGGCGGGAACTTGAGTTCCCGGCGGGTACGAATTTTCTTTGAAAAGGGTTACGCGCAGCATCCCGCTGGAGGCAAACAGGATAATGAAGGGCATCATCGGAAAGAAAATTGGCATGACCCAGGTCTTCGACGAACAGGGCAATGTAACCCCTGTGACCGTCATCCAGGCTGGGCCATGCTATGTTACACAGATCAGGCAGCAGGATCGCGATGGTTATATCGCCGTCCAGTTGGGTTATGAAGAGACCAAACCCCACCGCCTGACTCAGGGCCAGCTTGGTCACCTGCGCCGCAATAATCTGCCCGCGCTGAAGTACCTGCGCGAGTTCCGCGTCAAGACAGGCGATGTGGATTCAGAGATTGCAGAAGGCCAAGAAATTAAGGTCGATGTCTTCGAAAAAGGCGAATTCGTCGACGTGGTAGGGACAAGTAAAGGGCGCGGTTTCGCCGGTGGTATCAAGCGTCATGGCTTTAAGCGTCAGCCAAAAACTCATGGTCAGTCAGACCGTGAGCGCGCACCCGGTTCGGTCGGTCAGCGTACATTCCCCGGTAAGACTTTCAAGGGGCAGCGCATGGCCGGACATTACGGCAACGAACGGGTAACCATTCAGAACCTGGAAGTCATGGTGATCGACTCAGAACGCAACCTGATCGCCGTGAAGGGTTCTATCCCCGGCTCGAAAGAAGGCCTCGTAATTGTGAAGCCGACCGTAAAGCAGAAGTAAAGCGAATAAGGGGATTTGAGAGCCATGCAGGTTTCAGTGTTGGATATGAACGGGAAGCGGGTCAAGACTATTGAACTGCCTTCCGATATTTTTGAAGCGAACATCAATGTTGGGTTGATGCATCAGGCTGCGGTCATGCAGGCGGCAAACGCCCGTCTCGGAACGCACAGCACCCTGACCCGCGCTGAAGTGAACCGCACCAAGCAGAAGTGGTTCCGCCAGAAGGGGACCGGTCGTGCCCGTCACGGTGCACGCACACCCAATATTTTCGTCGGTGGTGGTGTGTCGCACGGTCCGAAGCCGCGCAAGTACACCAAGAATATGCCGAAGCAGATGCGCCGTGCAGCGATCCGCAGTGCCCTGAGTGCGCTGGTTCGTGATGGACAGCTCGTTGTAGTGGAGAGCTTTGCCCCAGAGTCTGCCCGTACTAAAGACGTGCGCCAGATGCTGAAGGGGCTGGTTGGAGATAACTCCGCACTCGTTCTGTTGAGCGGTCCTAACGAGAATGTACAGCGCGGTATTGGTAACCTGTCCGATGCGTACTATCTGCGCGCGAATTATCTGAACGTTCGCGATCTGCTCAAGTATGACAAGGTCATTATGCCGTTAGATGCTCTGGATGTGATTACGAGCATTTGGGGTAAAGGGGAATAATCGATGCCAGCGCTGCATATTTACGATGTCATCCTGCGCCCGGTGATCACCGAGAAGTCTAACGGGATGACCGAAGCCAGCAACCAGTATGTGTTTGAAGTCGCCAGCAAGGCGAACAAGACACAGATCCGCGAAGCAATCGAGGAAATCTTCGATGTGGAAGTGGTCAAGGTGAACACGATGGTTGTCCCTGCCAAGCGCGGGACCCGTGGTCGCAAGACTTATATCCGTTCGAAGCAGTGGAAAAAAGCGGTCGTAACGCTGCCAGATGGCGCTTCGATCAAACTATTTGACGTGTAAGGGTTAAACTGATGCCTGTAAAAGTGTACAAGCCCACTTCCGCCGGTCGTCGCGGAATGACGGGCCACAGTTTTGAGGAAATCACGAAATCGAAGCCTGAGCGTTCCCTGACGGAGCCGCTTCGCAGGACGGGTGGCCGTAACAATAAGGGACGCGTGACTGTGCGCCATCGTGGTGGCGGTCACAAGCGCCGTTATCGTCTGATTGACTTCAAACGCAACAAATTTGACGCTCGTGCAGAAGTTATCGCGGTCGAATACGACCCGAATCGCAGCGCCCGCATTGCGCTCCTTCAGTACGAAGATGGCGAAAAGCGCTACATCATCGCTCCGCTCGGCCTGAAGGTTGGCGATACCGTCGGTAACGGCGAGATGGCAACCCTCCGTCCCGGTAACGCGATGGCGATCAGCGACATCCCGGTCGGTACGCAGATTCACAACATCGAACTGCTGCCCGGTAAGGGTGGACAGCTTGCTCGCTCTGCCGGTGTTTCCGCGCAGCTTCTGGCGAAAGAGGGCACCTACGCCCAGATTCGTCTGCCAAGCGGTGAGGTTCGCCTGATCCACGAGCGCTGCATGGCAACGATCGGTCAGGTAGGCAATACTGATCACGCCAACATCAAGATCGGTAAGGCGGGACGTTCCCGCTGGCTGGGATGGCGTCCGGCTGTCCGTGGTACCGCAATGGACCCCAACAGCCATCCGCATGGTGGTGGTGAAGGTCGCTCCGGTATTGGTTTGAAGGGTCCGAAGACTCCGTGGGGTAAACCCGCACTGGGCAAGAAGACCCGCGTGAACAAGCGCACGGCTAAATTTATCATCCGCCGTCGTGGTAAGCGTAGATAAGCGCACAAGCGCGTTTAGTTGATAGGATAGCACGATGTCGCGTTCACTGAAGAAAGGGCCGTTTATCGAGCCCAAGCTGCTCGGCAAAATCGAGAAGCTGAATACCGATAACAAGAAGGTGGTGGTGAGGACCTGGAGCCGCGCCAGCACCATCTTCCCGCAGATGGTTGGGCATACAATCGCGGTACACGACGGTCGCCGTCACGTCCCGATTTATGTGACGGAAAACATGGTAGGTCATAAACTGGGTGAATTTGCGCCGACACGCACGTATCGCGGTCACCTGGTCGAGAAGAAGACGAAAAAGAGATAGTTAAGGGGTTGAATGATGGAAGTACGTGCCAAGACGAAGTACTTATCGATCTCTCCCCAGAAACTGCGTTTGGTGTGTGATCAGGTTCGTGGGATGGATGCCGAGCAGGCTGCCGTTGTACTGCAATTTATGCCGCAGAAGGGTGCAGAAATCGTCCGCAAGACGCTGCAATCCGCAATGGCGAATGCACAGAACAACCTGGATATTGACCCTGCCCGGCTGGTCGTCTCACAGATTTTCGCGGATGAAGGCGCTCGTATGCGTCGTTCGAAAGCGGGTGCACGTGGGCGGTACAAGCCGCGTGTCAAGCGCACTTCACACCTGACAGTTGTCCTGGCAGAACGAGGGATTAGGTAATGGGTCGTAAAGTAAATCCGGTAGGTTTCCGCCTGAAGATTAACCGTGACTGGGATGCACGTTGGTACGCCGAAGGCGACCGGTATGTTGACCTGCTGCAGGAAGATCGGAAGATCCGGACCTACATCAAGCGTGAAGCCGGACGTGCTGGTGTTTCTCGAGTAGAGATTGAGCGCTTCCCGAATCAGGTCGTCGTCACCATTCACACCATGCGCCCCGGTATCATCATCGGTCGCAAGGGTGAAGCCGTGAAGAAGCTCAAGACCGATCTGGAAAACCTGACCCAGAAGAAGGTCAAGGTCGAAGTCAGCGAAATCGCCAAGCCCGACCTTGATTCCACACTGGTGGCGGAGAACATCGCCAATCAGCTTGAGCGTCGTATCGGCCACAGCCGTGCGATGAAGCGTGCCATCAGCCAGGCGATGCGTCTGGGTGGTCAGGGTATCCGTATTGAAGTTGCAGGTCGTCTGGCGGGTGGTGACATGGCCCGTCGCGAACTGATGACCGAAGGCCGCGTGCCGCGCAATACACTGCGTGCGAACATCGATTATGGCACAGCCGAAGCCATGACGACATTCGGCAAAATCGGGATCAAAGTGTGGATCTACAAAGGCGAGATCCTCCAGCAGGAAGAAAAACAACGTACCGGCGAAAACAGCGACGTTTACGTCAGCCCGTAAGACGGCTGGATACGTTAGCTAAGCCGTCGGGTTAGGGAGAATGCAATCATGTTGATGCCGAAGCGTGTAAAGTACCGCAAGCAAATGCGCGGTCGTATGAAGGGAACTGAACTTCGCGGTGCGAGCGTTCAGTTCGGGGAATATGGTCTGCAGGCCACCGAACCGGTGTGGCTGACCAGCCGCCAGATCGAAGCTGCCCGTCGTGCGATGGTTCGCTACATCAAGCGTCGTGGCAAGATCTGGATTCGGGTATTCCCGGACAAGCCAGTCACGCAGAAAGCTGCTGAAACCCGTATGGGTAGCGGTAAGGGTTCTGTTGAGTTCTGGGTCGCGGTAGTCAAGCCGGGCCGTGTGCTGTTCGAGATGGGTGGTGTAGACGAAGCAGATGCACTGGCAGCGCTGCGTCTGGCCAGCTTCAAACTGCCGTGCAAGACCAAGCTCATCCGGCGGATTGACCCGATTTCGGGCGTGGAGATCACCCAATGAGACGCGAAGAAATTCGTAAGATGTCCGATGAGGATCTGTTAAAGGCGATTGAAGATAATCGCTATGAGATGTTCATGCTGCGCGTGAACCAATCGACCGGTGAACTGAAGAATCCCAAGTTGTTTCGTCAAAACCGGCGCAACCTGGCGCGGCTGAAGACGCTTTTGCACGAACGCAGAACCGCAGCCGAGAAGAGTGAGAAGTAATCATGACAAATAATCGTCGGCGGTTGGTGGGGCGCGTTGTCAGCGACAAGATGGATAAAACCGTTGTCGTTGAAATTGAGCACCGCAGAATGCACCGCGTATACAAGAAAGTCGTGAAGCTGACCGAGCGCGTGATGGCGCATGACGAATCCAACGCGATTCCGGTTGGCTCGATTGTCCGGGTGGTCGAAAGCCGCCCGATCAGCAGGCATAAGCGCTGGGCTGTCGAGGCCGTCCTTCAGAATGCTGAAGGTCAGGTCCTGACGGGCGAACAGGTTGAGGGAGAGTCGTAATCATGATTCAAACCGAGTCTCGCTTAAAGGTGGCCGACAATACCGGCGCACAGGAACTGCTGGTGATCCGCGTACTTGGCGGATCCCGGCGCAAATATGGTCGCGTGGGCGATGTCGTCGTGGCAGCAGTGAAATCTGCTTCTCCGACGGGCAGCGTTAAGAAGAGTGACGTTGTAAAGGCAGTGATTGTACGGACCGCCAAGGAATTCCGCCGCAGTGACGGTTCCTATATCCGGTTTGATGATAATGCTGCCGTTCTGCTCGCCGACGACATGCAGAATCCGAGGGGAACACGTGTTTTTGGGCCGGTTGCGCGTGAACTGCGCGATCGCGGTTACCTGAAAATCGTGTCGCTCGCCCCGGAGACGCTCTAAGGGAGTATGAACGATGCAGCGCATTAAGAAGGGCGATACCGTTGAGGTGATCGCCGGTAAAGATATTGGCGATCGGGGCGAAGTCCTTGAGGTACTGCCCAAGGAAGATCGCGTGGTGGTGAGCAATGTTAATCGCATGAAGCGCCACCGCAAGGCACGCCAGATTGGTAACCAGCAGATCCCGGCGCAGATTATGGAATTTGACGCGCCGCTGCATCTGTCGAACGTGATGCTGGTCTGCCCGTCGTGCGACGAGAAGACCCGCGTGGGTTACCGCGTTAAAGACAATGGATTCAAGGTGCGCTTCTGCAAGAAGTGCCAGTCCGATATTGAGTAACCGGAGCGACTGAATAATGGCAGAAACAAAGCAATTACCCGCCTTACAGGGGCGCTACCGGGAAGACATCGTTCCTGCAATGATGAGCGAATTCAAGTATGACAATGTCATGCAGGTTCCGCGCATCGAGAAGGTCGTTGTGAATATCGGTATGGGGGAAGCGAACGAAAACCCCCGCACACTGGACTTCGCAGTTGAAGACCTGCGTGCGATCACAGGCCAGCAGCCGGTGATCACCCGTGCGAAGAAAAGCATCGCTACCTATAAGCTGCGTGAAGGCCGCGCCATTGGTGTCAAGGTGACCTTGCGTGGTGAGAAGATGTGGGCGCTGCTGGATCGTCTGATCAATATCGCGCTTCCGCGTATCCGTGACTTCCGTGGGGTTCCTGCGAAGCTTGACGGTCGCGGCAATTACACCATCGGCCTGCGGGAGCAGCTCGTCTTCCCGGAGATTCAGTTCGACAAGGTCGATAAGGTGCGTGGCATGGAAATCACCATTGTCACATCGGCAGTCAATGACGAGGAAGGCCGCCGTTTGCTGAAACTGCTCGGCATGCCGTTCCAGGATAACTAGGACAGAACGATGGCCAAGAAATCAATGATCGAGCGCGAAGAGCGCCGGAAATACAAGGTTCAGGTCCGCAATCGCTGCAAGCGGTGCGGTCGTCCAAGAGGGTACTATCGCCGTTTCGGCCTGTGCCGTATCTGCATGCGTGAGATGGCGATGAAGGGCGAAATCCCTGGACTTGTCAAGTCGAGCTGGTAGGAGAGAAGCGCGTTATGATAAGTGATCCGATTGCCGATATGCTCACACGCATCCGTAATGCGCTGCTGGCAGGCAAGTCAGAAGTCAGTATCCCGAAGTCCAACATTAAGGTCGAAATCGCCCGCATCCTCAAGGAAGAGGGCTATGTCGAAGATTATCGCATCGGTGATGAAAAGCCGGTGGCGATGATTGTGATCACACTCAAGTATCATGGTGCACGTCGTACACGTCGCCCGGTGATCACGAACTTGTCACGCATCAGCAAGCCGGGTCGCCGCGTCTATCGCGGTCGCACCGATCTGCCGCGCGTGCTGAGTGGTACAGGTATCGCTATTATGACGACCCCGAAGGGGGTCATGACGGCATCTCAGGCTCGCCGCGAACGCGTTGGCGGCGAAGTGCTGTGCTACGTCTGGTAAATTAGGAGTCCAACATGTCTCGTGTGGGAAAGAAGCCGATCACGATCCCGGATAAAGTCGATCTGACCATCGACAAGGAAACAAACCGGGTGACCGTGAAAGGTCCGAAAGGTACGCTGACTCATGATGTCCACCCGGACATCATTGTGGAACGTGACGAGAACGGTCAGATCGTGGTAACACGGCCCTCTGACCAGCGTGAGCATCGCGCGCTGCACGGTCTTACCCGTGCGCTGGTGGCCAATATGGTCACCGGCGTCTCCGAAGGTTTCCGCAGAACACTGATTATTGAAGGCGTGGGTTATACGGCGGATTTGCGGGGAAAAGATCTGGTGCTCAAGCTGGGTTATTCCCACGAAATCGTCGTCAATCCGCCGGAGAACATCTCGTTCGAACTTCCGAAGGAACGCCGTGGCAGCCTGAATGTTGATGGTATTGACAAGCAGGTCGTCGGTCAGGTCGCCGCTGATATTCGCAAGCTGCGTCCGCCGGAGCCTTATAAGGGCAAGGGTATTCGTTACTCGGACGAAGTGATCCGCCGTAAGGCCGGTAAAGCTGGAAAGACGAAGAAGTAGGCAGACATGGCTGATATTAAAAGCAAAAACAAGCGTGAACTGCGCAACCGCCGGCATTACCGCGCGCGCAACCGTATCGTGGGGACGACTGAACGCCCACGTCTGAATGTGTTCCGTAGTTTGACGAACATTTACGCGCAGGTGATTGATGACTCTGCTGGTACGACGCTGGTTGCAGCGTCTACCCTTGATGGGGACGTTGCCGCGCAGGTAAACGGTAAGAACAAGACCGACGCGGCCCGCATTGTTGGCAAGATCGTTGGTGAACGTGCCAAGAGTGCCGGGATCGACAAGGTCGTCTTTGACCGTGGTGGTTATCCCTATCATGGCCGTATCGCAGCGCTGGCCGAAGGCGCTCGCGAAGCCGGATTAGAGTTTTAGGTTACGGAGTAGAGCATGGCACCTGAAGAAAAGAAGCGCGAACAGCGCGGTCGTAATGAGCGTGGCGGTGGTAGCGGCGGTGGAGATCGCCCTGACAAGCGCGAACGCCGTGATCGCCGTGAGCGTGAGGAAGAACGTGAAGAACTTGATGAACGCGTGATTGACATCTCGCGCGTCGCAAAAGTCATCAAGGGTGGTCGTCGTTTTGCCTTCCGTACCGTGGTGATTGTTGGCGACAACAAGGGTCGCGTCGGTATCGGTGTTGGCAAGTCGCGCGGTGTCCCGGACAGCATTCGCAAGGGTTCGGAACGCGCCAAGCGTAACATGCACAAGGTCGCGCTGTCTGGCTCGACCATCCCGCATGAAGTGACTGCCCGTTTTGCTGGTGCGAAGGTGATGCTGAAGCCTGCATCCCCCGGTACTGGTGTGATCGCTGGTGGTGGTGTCCGCGCTGTGCTGGAAGCTGTCGGCGTGCGCGATATCCTGACCAAGAGCCAGGGCAGCAACAATCTGCTTAACGTAGCGATGGCGACGATTGCGGCGCTTGAGCAACTGGTAAGTCCAGAAGAATTGGCCGCCATGCGCGGTAAGTCACCGGACGAAGTTCGTCCGTTCTGGGAACAGGTTGCCAAGGCCAAGGGCGTTCAGCCAGAGGAGCTATAATCGATGGCGAACGAAAGATACGTCAAAATCACGCTGGTTCGCAGCCCGATTGGGTATCGCAAATATCAGCGTACAACCGCCGAGACACTGGGGCTGCGGAAGCTGCACGCGACCGTGATCCATCGTGAGACCCCGCAGATTCGCGGGATGATCAACACGATTGGACATCTGCTTCAGGTTGAGGAAGTAGATGCACCGGAACAGACAACTGCAAAGTCAAAGCCTGCCAGGAAGCAGGCAGCGAAGCCCGCAGTTGAAGCTGAACCTGCTGCCAAGCCTGCACGGAAATCGTCCAAGCAGGCGGCTGGTGATGATCTGACCAAGATTGAGGGGATCGGCCCGAAGATGTCCGCCGCACTGGTGGCCGCAGGCATCGATACCTTCAGCAAACTGGCAGAAGCCACCGAAGCCCAACTGCGCAGCGCAATTGAAAACGCTGGACTGAAGCTCGCCCCCAGCCTTGAGACGTGGGCGGAACAGGCGCAGTTTGCGGCAGATGGTGACTGGGACGGTCTGGAGAAACTCCAGGGTCGTCTGGTCGGTGGCCGCCACGTAGACTAGCAACACAAGCACACGACGAAGCAAGAGGGAAGACGAGAGGAGGTAGGCGGGCCTTAAGCCTTATCAGGTGACGGCACGCCGACTTTTATGAAGTTAGAGGATCTGAAGCCCGCTCCGGGCTCACGACGTAAGAAAACCCGCGTCGGTCGCGGTATTGCCGCTGGCAAGGGTAAGACAGCAGGTCGCGGTATCAAGGGTACGGGTGCCCGTACCGGTGGCGGTAAAGGCCCGTACTTTGAAGGTGGACAGCTCCCATTTGTGCGTCGTCTGCCGTTCAAGCGTGGTTTTACCAACATCTTCCGTATCGAGTATCAGGAAGTGAATCTGGACTTCCTCGATCAGTCATTTGAGGCGGGCGCAGTGGTGACCCCTGAAACGCTGAAGGAAGCCGGTCTCATCCGTAATGCGGACGCTCCGGTGGTAGTACTCGGTCGCGGCGAACTGAGCAAAAAGCTGACGGTTCATGCACATCGCATTACCAAAGGCGCGGCGGACAAGATCGCGGCGGCGGGTGGTTCAGTGAATAAGCTGGAACTGGTCGTCACTGGTGCACATGCGACGGTCAAGAAACTGCGTAAATCTCAGCTTGACGAATTGAAGCAAAAATAGAAATCGCGATGCGAAAGTCCAGGTCGATGTGCTGATGCCATCGACCTCTGCTTGTTCCATCGACGGCATACGAGGGTTTTATCATGTTAGATGCTCTACGGAATGCGTGGCGTCTGCCCGATGTCCGCAACCGTCTCTTAATCACTGGGTTGATCCTGCTGATTTACCAGTTCGCGGCGCATGTCCCGGTTGTCGGCGTGGATCGCAACAATCTGGCACGTCTGCTGGACCCTTCGACACAGGGGGCGCAGTTTATTCAGGTATTGAATCTGCTGTCGGGCGGCGCGGTTTCCAATTTCAGCGTGATTGCGAACGGTGTGTATCCGTACATCACCGCTTCAATTATCTTCCAGCTTCTGGTCCCGATTATCCCAGCGCTGGAGCAGATGCAGCGTGAACCGGGTGGTCAGGAAAAACTCCAGCGGTATACCTATTTCCTGACGATACCGATGGCGCTGCTTCAGGCGTTTGGTCAGATTCAGATCTTCAATGCCAATCTCGCGGCCAGCGGTGGTGGTGTGATTATCCCCGGCTTTGGCTCGAACCTGCTGCTGACACTCTCCGTCCTCGCCAGTATGACAGCAGGGACGATGTTTGCGGTCTGGCTGGGTGAGCTGATCACCGAGCAGGGGATCGGAAATGGTATTTCGATCATCATCTTTGCTGGTATTGTCGCCAGCACGCCGACCAATCTGGCGAACCTGATTGCGAACTCACCACAGTGGGTGTGGGATGTGCTGCTGTTTGTGGTGCTTACCCTGGCTTCGGTAGTGGTCATTATCTATATTCAGGAAGGTGTGCGACGGATACCGGTGCAATATGGTAAGCGCGTGCGTGGCCGTAAACAGTATGGCGGTGCCAGCACCCATATCCCGATGCGCGTCAACCCGGTCGGTATGATCCCGTTGATCTTCGCTCAGGCGATTATCACACTGCCGGCAGTGTTTGCCAGCTTCTTCCCGCCCGGTCCTCTGGGGACATCACTTCAGACGACCTTCGGGAATCAGCAGGGTTTCCTGTACTGGTTCTTCTTCTTCCTGCTGACTTTCGGCTTCACATTCTTCTATTCGGATGTGATGATCGCGAATCAGAATCTGGCAGATAATCTTCAGCGTAATGGTGGTTTCATCCCCGGTATTCGTCCGGGCAAGCGCACTGAGGATTACATCCTGCGTGTGACGCGGCGTATTACGCTGGTAGGCGCACTGTTCCTTGGGATTATCGCTATTCTCCCCGGTCTGGTGGATGCGTTGAATCAGCTTCTGTTCCGTGGCGCGATTGTCACGACCGGCCTTGGAAACGCGGCGCAGGTGATTTCTGGCGCGGGTTTGATCATTGTCGTCGGTGTTGTGATTGATACGCTGCGGCAGCTTGAGGCCCAGCTCGTCATGCGCAATTACGAAGGCTTCATGCGCTAGTTGATATTGCAACAACTCAAAAGCAGTCGCCTTCTTTACCGAACAGGTAGAAGGCGACTGCTTTTTACGTCCTGAGCCTTTCAGGGTTGTGGCAGACCTGCCAGCAGAAACTAAAATTTATTTGTATGCGTTTGTACACAAAGAAAGTGGCATTAGCGATGTCGGTCAATCTGATTATCATGGGCGTGCAAGGCTCTGGCAAAGGGACACAGGCTGCTTATATCAGTGAAAAATATGATCTGCTGCACGTCTCGACCGGGGACCTGTTCCGTGCCCTGAAAAGCCGGGATGATGATTTCGCCCGGAAGATTCAGGCAGTTCTCGCTTCGGGGAAGCTGGTATCCGACCAGGAGACCAATGAGGTCCTGCAGGATCATCTGGAAAAGACAGACTTAAAAAATGGCGTGATTCTGGATGGATATCCGCGTAACATCGCGCAGGCGGAATGGCTGGGCAAATATCTGGCACAGAAGGGCGAAACACTGACCGCCGTGCTTCTGCTGGAGCTTGACCCGTATATCGCCTTTAAACGCGCATTTGGCCGTGTGACTGCCTCTGATAACACCACGCATAATATTTACTACAATGCCGATGCGATTGATTTTGAGTTTGAAAAGCACGGGGATGAGTCCTATCCGCCGCGTCTGGTGGCAAAATTAAAGTCGAATGGTGAGCCGTTGAAACGCCGCCCGGATGATGCCAGCGCCGATGCGGTCCTCAAGCGTATTGATATTTTTCTGAACGAAACTGCCCCTCTGATCGACTATTATGAAAAGAAGGGGCTGCTGATTCGCATCAACGCCGATCAGCCGATTGACAAAGTCTCTGAACGTCTCGTACAGATCATTGAGCAGAGAAAATCCCAATAATGCAGATTGTATTGAAAACCCCCGATGAAATCGCCATCATGCGGGAAGCGGGGCGCATCGTGGCGCGTGCGCATGCGGCCATGAAAGAGGCGATTCGCCCGGGTGTGAGCACTGCTGAGTTGAATCGCATTGCGGAAACGGTGCTGCGTGACCACGGCGCAACCCCGGTATTTCTGAATTATCCGAAGCCGAACTCTCCGAACTATCCTGCTACGATCAATGCCAGCATCAATCATGAGATCGTGCATGGCATTCCCAGTGAAGAGCGTCTTCTACAGGAAGGTGACATCATCAGCCTTGACGTGGGCTGTACCTATCAGGGTTTTGTCGGGGATTCCGCATGGAGCTGGCCGGTAGGTGAGGTCTCTCCGGGTGCGCGACGTCTGCTGGAAGTTGGAGAGCAGGCGCTGATGCTCGGCATTCAGAAATCCGTGCTGCCGAATGATATTCGCACAGTGGCGCTGGCGATTCAGGAGTTTGCGGCCAGTCACGGCTATGATGTCGTGCGCGATTATACCGGTCACGGTGTCGGGCGGAAGATGCATGAAGACCCGCAGGTGCCGAACTGGTGGCCGAAGGGCA
>JAEZAF010000150.1 GCA_023430545.1 Chloroflexota bacterium | reverse complement strand
CGTGGGCCGATGATCGGCGCGGTGATGCCCGGTTGATCCCGGCACCAGAGCAGGGCAAACTGCGAGGCGGTCATGCCGCGCTCACGGGCCATGTCGCTGACGCGCTGGGCAACCTCAAGGCCGCGATCGGTCACGCGTTCCTGAAAACTTGCCCCCTGACGCTGAGCGCGTGACCCTTCGGGGAAGGCTGTTCCGGATGCTGAATTTGCCGCGTTTGTGTTGTAGCGTCCAGCCAGAATTCCACCGGCCAGCGGCGACCACGGCAGCAGGGCGATGTCATATTTCTGACACAGCGGGACCAGTTCGTTTTCGATCCGACGATCCAGCAGGTTATAGGGCGGCTGTTCGCTGACGAAGCGCACGAGGTTATGGCGCTCGCTGGTGGCAAGGGCTTCCATCACCATCCACGCGGGGAAGGTGGAGCTGCCGATATAGCGCACCTTACCAGACCGCACCAGATCATCGAGGGCACGCAGGGTTTCGTCCTGCGGGATGGTCAGTGAGGGGCGGTGAAGCTGATACAGGTCGATGTGGTCGGTTTGCAGGCGGCGCAGCGACTCCTCACAGGCTTTGATGATGTGATAACGCGAGATGCCGCGATCATTCGGGCCTTCCCCCATCGCGCCGTTGACCTTGGTCGCCAGCACAATCGAGTCGCGTTTGCCGTTGGCTTTCAGCGCCTTGCCGAGCACGACTTCGCTCTCTCCCGCGTTATAGACATTGGCGGTATCGATAAAGTTGATGCCTGCATCCAGCGCACGGTCGATCATCGCAATCGAGTCCTCGGTGCTGGTGACACCGCCGAAGTTCATCACTCCCAGACACAGGCTCGAAACCATCACGCCGGTGCGTCCCAAAGGCCGGTATTCCATTGGATTTACTCCTTGTGGTCTTGCGATTTCGCGGTTTTGTACCGGTAATCTTAGCGCGTCGCGTCTGGCTGGCACAGTTTGCCCATTGGTGCAGGGTGACTGGATGACCTGCGGCTTTGTAAAAAGATCTTACAATTGCGCAATACCTGTGAAATATTTAACCCGCAGACTGAGGGTTGATGTCTGAGTGGTGTGCTGTGAGAAAGGGAAGTGCAGTGTGTATCCAATGAAATACAGAGTGTCAGCCGTGTCAGGGTTGGTGATCAGTGTGATGGCGGTTATCGGGTTTGGGCGTATCCAGGCACAGGAAACGGTGTATCCGAGGGTTGATACGCAGATCGTGCTGGAAGGCAATACGATCACGGTCGATGGGGAAGGCGCGGAAGTCGAAAATAATGTCGTCACGGTGGTGTCTGCCGGGACGTACAGTCTCAGCGGGGTGCTGGATGATGGTCAGCTTGTCGTCGATACGGATGACGAGGACGTTGTGAACCTGATCCTGAACGGTGTCACGATGCACAGCGACACCAGCGCACCACTCTATATCAAAGAGGCGGGCAGCGCGGTGATCTATCTGGTGGAAAGCACGGAGAATATCCTGTCGGATGCCGCCGTTTATGTCTATGAAGATCCGGAAGATGACGAACCGAATGCGGCGCTGTTCAGTGATGATGCGCTGACGATTGATGGCGGCGGGACGCTGACAGTCAGTGCACACTTCAACGATGGGATCACCAGCAAGGATACACTCACACTTCTGAATGCGGTGCTGAATGTCAGTGCGCCGGATGATGGCATCCGAGGTAAGGACTCGCTGACGATTGATGGCGCGACCATCACGGTGGATGCGCAGGGTGACGGTCTGAAAGCGGACAACGAAGATGACGATCTGGGGATCATCCTGATTGAAAGCGGCATGTTCGATATACAGGCGGGCGGTGATGCCATGCAGGCGGTCACTACGCTGACGATCAACGGCGGTGATTTCAATGTGACGACAGGTGAGGGCAGCCTTGCTCCGATTGGCGGCGATGATTCAGCCAAAGGGCTGAAGGCGGATGTCCGGGTGAATGTGAACGGTGGTACTCTGACACTGGATACCGCCGACGATGGTATTCATGCAAACGACGCTGTTCGGATTGATGGCGGCGTCATCTCGATTTCGAGCGGTGATGACGCGATCCATGCCGACCGGGCTGTGGAAATCAACGGCGGGGTGATCAGCGTGGTACAGTCCTATGAGGGGATTGAGGCGACGGTGATTGCGATCAACGGCGGGGAGATCCGCATTGTCTCGAGTGATGATGGCGTGAATGTCGCCGGTGGAAATGACGGTTCAGGCGGCCCAGGAGGTCGAGCGCCTGCAAACCCGGACTATATCCTTTACATCACGGGTGGACACCTTGTCATTGATGCCGAAGGGGATGGTATCGACTCGAATGGCAGCATCGAGATCACTGATGGGGTGGTGATCGTCAATGGGACGACGCGGACCATGAACGCGCCTGTTGATTACGATGGGCATTTTATCATGACGGGTGGTTTGCTGATTGGGGTGGGCAGTTCGGCAATGGCGCAGGCTCCGGATCGGGCGTCCACACAGAATTCGCTGCTGATCAATTTCACATCGGTCTATGAACCGGGTACGATGATCCATATCGAAAACAGCGCGGGCGAGTCGATCCTCACATTTGAACCTGCCAAGACCTATAACTCGCTTGTGTTTTCGTCGCCGGAACTGGAGTCATGGGCGGCGTATACGGTCTATGTCGGCGGCAGTTCAGATGGGACGGCGGTCGATGGATTGTATGAATCCGGGACGTATACACCGGGCGCGCCGTACACAGACCTGACGATCTCTGAGACGGTCACGCTGCACGGGGAGATGGGCCGCCGGGGAAGACGGGGTAATTAGCGGAGATAACTCCAGAAAAACCGGTTGGGAGTGGACACGGCTGCCCCCCATCCCTGCGGAATAAATTCCGCTTTCCCTTCCCCCACTCGGCAAACCGGAGCTTGCTACGCAACCTCGGTTTGCATTCCGAGGGAAGGGAATTGACTACTACAGTGACCTGTTTTTCACCCTTTCCCTCGAACTGGACGACGGATGCACTTCCCGTCGGACCCGCACTGGGTAGTGCAACTTGTTGCACCGGGATAGGGTCGGGGACAGGGGGCTTTTTTCGCCTCAAATCTCTAAAGTTGCTGCCTATGTGGAATACATCGCTCTGCCCGATTGTTATCCCTATTCAACCGGCGTCAATGACTGATGCGGCGGCGGTGGTGTCTCTGTGGGTGCTTGCGGCGTTTTGAGGCCGGTGACTTTGCGGATAGTGCTTCACTGCCGATGTGGATGCCGTACTGGGGCAGGATCTGCCGGTGCAGTACGAGGATGGCTAGAGCGGCGGCGATCGCGGCGGCAAAGACCAGCAGTGAACTTGTCAGATTGTTCATGATGGCCGGGTCGATCAGCATGACGGCGGCCAGCGCCAGCATTACCATACCGCCGATGAGCTTGAGGATGCGGCCATGCTTTTCCTCGAACCGGCTCGCCTTGAGTGTCAGGACGACGGAGCCAAAGACCAGCAGTTCGTCGGCGAGAAAGATCAGCATGTACAGCCCCAGCAGCAGGGCAAAGTCCAGGCCGGAGACCTGATTGGCTGAAATCAGGTTGGTCCACATCACCGGCAGGCCGGAGGTGCAGGGTAATTCAACCAGTGTCACGCCCAGTGCCATGACGGCTGTCGCACCGATTAGTGCGGGTGCGGATTTGTCGCTGGCAAGCAGTCCTCGCATATCGCGATAGAGCTTCGGCTTGTGCCGGTCTGAGATGGTGAGCGACGGCCCCTGTTTGTACCAGAAATAATCCTTGATGTTGATGAACGCAAAAGCCAGCGCCATCAGCGCGACGGCGACCTGAATCCAGCCAATGAAGCCGACAAAACTGAAGATGCTGAACAGTCCGACGATAAACAGCATGTAGACGGCGGAGGTCACGGTGAGGAAGGTTACGCCGACGATCATGACCTTGCGACGCGAACCGGAATGCAGTACCAGCCCCAGCAGCAGCGAGAGCACCCATAGTGAGCAGGGATTGAAGCCGTCCACAAATGCGATCAGCGAGGTGCTGACCCCCAACGACAGCCCGGACAGGCTGACTTCACCGATCAGGGGAAGGGTAAGGGTGGCGTTTTCGGCGGAAAGGGCGGGATCACTCGCATCTATACTGAGCTGCGGCCATGTCGGATTCGCGATGGGGACGATTCCCCGTCCCGGATCAGCGCAGGTGTTTCGCTGACAGGCGGCGATGGTGTCTTCGATCTGGCTGGCGATGCTGTCACTGAAGCCGATCCAGTGACGATCCCCGATAAAGGTGACCGGGACACCGCTTGGCTGTGCGCCGCGCAGGGCGAGCATCTGATGCAGATAGCGCCGGTTGTCCTCGTTGTGATAGATCTCATATTCGCGGACGATGAGGTGCGGGTTGGCGGCCTGAAGCCCGGTCAGATATTCCCGTTCTGCGCGGCAGTAGGGGCAGCCCTCACCGTGGAAGAGATAGAGAATCACGGGCTGTGTGGTGTCTGGTGCCTGCTGTGCCTGCTGGACCTGTTGGGCCTTCAGCGTTTTACCTGAAGGCAGAAATAAGGCCAGCAGGGCTGCCAGAACGATGCCTGATACCCACAGAAACCGAGACCGGACGCGCACATTCATGATGATCCCACCCAGGTACAATAGTGCCATACGCCTATCATACCGGCTGGGTACACACGTTTTCAGTGATACCTGTCCTGTCCGGATTGTGACGAATGTCACAAGTGGATGGTTTCAAGCTGAACTTTGAGGCCGAGGGCCTGTGTTAGTTCAGGGACATCATATAGGCGACGAGATCCTGAAGCTGCTGTTCGGTCAGCGTGTCCTCGTAATTCTGCGGCATCAGGTCCCCGCGATAGCCCTCGGTGATGTGCAGATTGGGATCGATGATTTCGATCTTCAGCGCTTCTTCTACCGGTAAATCCGGATGGATGGACGCTGCACTGGCCGCCGCGCCGACAAGATCGGGGCCGATCAATCCACCGGAGCCGCTGACTGTGTGACAGCTTGAACATGCGCCTGCACCGGTGAAGACCTGCTGACCCGCATCGGCTGATCCGGCAAAGCTGGTCGGTTCAGCGGCAGAAGGGGTGTCTGATGTCGGGTCGGTCGCACGCGCTGGGGCTGAGGTCGCGGAAGGTGTCCGGGTGGATGGGACTTCCCCGCCGCACCCGGTAAGTAAAGCGACGAGCAGAACAAGCCCGATTGTCAGGTTGAAGATGGTCTGTGGCCGGTTGAAGTCAAGGTGATGCATCTGGTACTCCGTGATTATGCGGTGATGACGTTGAGATGACTACGCTTCGAGTTCGTCGTCTGTGATCTCAATCGGCTTGTAGAAGATCATACACAGCGTAATGACGCTGAAGGCGATCAGTGACAAAAGCGGGATTGTGACAAACCCGAACCAGTTAATCCATAAGGCCGTGCAGGAAGCGCCGCCGCCCGCCGTGCAGGGTGTGTTTGCTGCTTCTGCGATCGCGCCGTACTGAAGCATGTTATGGTAGATGGCAATCGCCAGCCCGATCAGGCTCAGCGGCAGGACGTAAAGGCGCAGTCGGCGTTCGTGCAGCAGCAGCCCGACGATCAGGATGGCGACCAGCGGGTACATGAAAATGCGCTGATACCAGCAGAGCGCACAGGGGACGTACTTCATGACCTCGCTGAAGTACAGGCTTCCCCCTGTTGCCAGCAGCGCCTGAAACAGCGCCAGATAGCCCAGATTGTCCCGCACGATGTCCCAGAAGCCGAGTGAGGTCTTCTGCGGGGGTTCGGTTTGCATCAGTTCAGATGAATTGGTGGTCATAGGTCGGTTACTCCTGTTGCTTCGGATGCGGCAGATGCAGCATAGGCTGTATGTTGCAGTATGCTGCATGTTGCAGAACGTGAATACTATACTCGTCATGTGGATGACGCAAAATGACGAACTTCATCTTTTTGACAGTCGTTTGTCGCGGCGCAATCTGTCAGCAGACAGGGCAGCGGATCAGGTTAAAATGACCGTGAATGGGGCGTATATTATCAATAAAAGTTAATCTATCTGATATTACCATCCACGGTGGCATGGGACAGGAACTCAACAAATCATGAGAAGGCGGCGGATTCGTTCGTGATCTCCGTCCGGCGGCGGTATAATGCCTGCAATAGAATGCCGGACCCGTCCGCTGATCAGGCGAATACGGCTTCCGGCCATCAACCGAGTTCCCACACGAAGCATGATTGAACTTCCACTTTTTCCATTGAATACCGTCCTGTTTCCCGGTATGCCGCTTGAACTGCACATCTTCGAAGAGCGTTACAAGCTGATGATCGGAGAGTGTATCGAACAGCGAACGCCGTTTGGAATCGTGCTGGTGGAAGAGGGCAGCCCGGAAATCGGGTTTTCGCGTTTTACCCCACCCACGAAGCCGTCGCTGGTGGGATGTACCGCCCAGATCATGCAGGTGCATGCGCTGCCAGAAGGACGGATGAATATCACGGTGGTGGGGCGGGAACGGTTTCAGATTCACGAACTGCATCACGATAAACCGTATCTGCGCGGCTCGGTCGAAATGCTCCCGCTGGAGCCGGGCAGTTCCGTGCTGCTGACGCCGGTAGGACTGCTGCTGCGGCGGTGGGTGGCGCGTTATCTGAGTGTGCTGGAGCGTACCGGGCAGCTTCACTTCGATGCATCGCAGCTTCCAGAAGATCCTTCCACGATTGGGTATCTGGCGGCGGTGCTGCTGCAAGGGGTCTCCATGTCGCAGAAACAGGAACTGCTGGCATCAGACAGCCTGCTGACCATGCTGCTGCATCTGTGCCGGTTATACCGCCGCGAGGTGACGTTTCTGGAAATGCTGGTCGATCCACCTGCGTTTGAAGATACCTCGCCGTTTTCCCTCAACTGAAGTCTGTTTCCGGCTTATCGGGCGCAGATGCGTTACTGACTGTATGCGAATCGCATATGTATGTAAGTTTTCCATACAACACCGTGTCTGCTATCAAAGCCTGATGGCCTTGCCTGTCTGTTATCAAAAATGCAGAAGGTCTCACACAATGTTTCTGCATTTCTAATTCCGATTTATCCAAAACCCGATATGGTTGCTGAAATAACAAAGGTATGCCCAGCTTGAAAATTACGTACTATGACGACCCGTCTGTCTTTGAGACGCTGGCACCGGAATGGAATGCACTGGTGCAGCACAGTATTGCGGACTCTGTGTTCAATACGGTCGAGTGGCTGTCCAGTTGGTGGGCGGCCTATCAGCCGGGTGAACTGTGGGTGGTGACGATCCGCGAAGGCGATCGCGAGGATGACCGTCTGCTGGCGATTGCGCCGTGGTTCATCGACACGACCAACCCCGAAGAGCGTGTGCTGCGCATTGTGGGCTGTTTCGAAGTCACCGACTATCTGGACTGTATTATCGACCGGGACTGTACCGAGCCGCTGTATGAACTGCTGGCCGAACAGCTCGCCGAAAATCGTGACCGCTTCGACCGTATCTGCCTCTGTAACCTGCCCGAAGTTTCCCCCACTTACACCCGCCTGACTTCCTATCTGCAACAGCACGGCTTCATCACCCGAGTAGAGGTTGAAGAAGTCTGCCCGGTGATCCCGCTGCCGGAAAGCTGGGATGCCTATCTGGAACAGCTCGACAAGCGTAACCGTCACGAACTGCGGCGTAAGCTGCGCCGTGCGGGTGGGGCGGATGTCATCGACTGGTACATCGTCGATGAGTCGCATGACCTTCAGGCGGAGCTGGGTTACTTCCTCGAACTGATGGCGGACAGCGCACCCGACAAAGCCAGGTTCCTTGAAGACTCGAACAATACCACGTTCTTCAAGCGGGTGATGCCGTTGATGGCCGAAAAGGGCTGGCTGCACCTGATTTTCCTGACGATCAACGGCGAACGCGCCGCGACCTATCTCAATTTTGATTACAACAAACGGATGATGGTCTACAATTCCGGCCTGTCCCAGAAGTACAGCACATGGAGCGCCGGAATCATCCTGCTGGCGAAGCATATCCGCTATGCGATTGAAAACGGCTATACCGACTATGACTTCCTGCGGGGTAATGAAGAGTATAAATACCGCATGGGCGGCATCGACGAACCCGTCTATCAGTTGAACGCGATCAAGGGCGACTAAATAAGCCGTATGACAGCGGCAGTCGGAGTAAACAGCTGTGACAATCCAGAAAATCGCGATCCTGAGTGTGCATACCAGCCCGCTTGCGGCGCTGGGTGGCAAAAAGACCGGCGGGATGAATGTCTATGTGCGCGAACTCGCCAGAGAACTGGGGGCGCGTGGCATCCGTGTGGATATCTTCACGCGCCGCGATTCGCCGGAGACGCCGGAAGTCGATTATCGCGGCGGCGAGAACGTCCGCGTGATCAGCATCACGGCGGGGCCTACCGTCCCGCTGGACCCTGCCGCGATTCACCCTTATTTGCAGCAGTTTTCCGCCGGGGTGATTGCCTTTACGACAAAGTCGGACCGCGCCGACGGTCAGCCGATTGCTGATAGCCAGCAGTATGATCTGGTGTACAGCCATTACTGGCTGAGTGGTCTGGTGGCGGAGAAGCTGCGGGAAGTGTGGGGCATCCCCTATGCGCACATGTTCCATACGCTCGGCCATATGAAAAACCGTATTGACCCTCGTTCGGTGTCGGGCTTTCAGCCGGACCTGCGGGTGATCCATGAGACACAGATCGTGGCACAGGCGGACCGGATCATTGCAGCGACACCGGCGGAACTGGCGCAGCTTCTGTGGCTGTACCGCGCGGACAAGCGGCGGATCTCGGTGGTGCCGCCGGGTGTGGATGATACGCGCTTCCAGCCGGTCCCACAGTCTGAAGCGAGGGCGCAGCTTGGTATGGCACAGGGACAGCATCTGCTGCTGTTCGTAGGCCGGATCGAGCCGCTGAAGGCGATTGACACGATCCTCTATGCCTTGCAGAAACTGGGACAGCAGCACGCGGATATTGCTGCACAGACTCAACTTGCCGTGATTGGTGGCAATCCGGCGGATCTGGCGAATGATCAGGAACTGGCGCGGCTGATCGACATGACCCAGGCGCTTGGGATCAGTGAGCGGGTCGAGTTTCTCGGCGCAAAGGATCAGCACCTGCTGTCGGTGTATTACAGCGCGGCGGATGTGGTGATCATGCCGTCGGATTATGAGTCGTTCGGAATGGTGGCGCTGGAAGCGATGGCGTCCGGCACGCCGGTGATCGCGTCGGAAGTGGGTGGGCTGGCGTATCTGGTGCGGGATGGCGAGACCGGCTTTCTGGTGCCGGTGCGCGAACCGGACGCGCTGGCGGATCGGATCTACCGGCTGGTTTCCGATGAGACACTGCAACAGCGCCTGGGGCAGAATGCGGCGGCACTGGCCCGCAAATACTCATGGGAACAGATCGCTGACCAGCTTCTGCACGTCTTTGAAGGGATGCTGTCACGGCGCAGGCCGGTCAGCACGGCAGGTGGCGCATAGTACCACCGACTCTATCAGAAACAGAAAGGCCGAAGCAAATCGCTCCGGCCTTTTTTAATACCTTCTAGCCACCGTAGGCGTTGGGGATGTCGGTCACTGTCACCGTGAGGTACGGGGCCTGTAACTGGATTTCGAGCGCCTCATCCTCGTTCAGCAGGGTCTGTCCCTTGTGGTACAGCACGTCGTTGAACCCGTCGTAACGGTAGCGGCGCTTCACCCAACCGTAGCGGTTGTGGACAAAGACCGCCTCAAACTGAATCGATGTGTCCCGTTCGATGAAGATCTCATTGATCAGCCAGACGGGGGCGTACTGCTCAAGGTGTGATTTCGCCTTGGCATCGCGCATTTTCACAACTTCTTCATAGGTATGCATGGCTATTCCTGCGATTGCTCCCATTAATCCTTAACCTGTGAATCTACAGCAATTGTATATTCAAGCGGGGCCGCTGCCAATTGTGCGGGTGGCAGATGCAGTCCGTTATGGTGAGACGGGCTGGTTATTCGGCTGCCCGTCCAGACCGAGTTCGGCGGCATGAGCCTGCATCGCCTTCAGCACCAGCGGCACGTGGAATTCCCACAGATCGACATCCAGCGACGCCGCGCCCTGCTCGATGTCCTCACGATTGACACCGGCGGCGAAGGCTTTGTCCTTCCACTTCTTGCGGATCGATTTTACCTCAACATCGGCGATATTCCGGCTGGGGCGTACCAGTGTGACAGCGGAGATCAAACCGGTGAGTTCATCCACAGCATAGAGCGCCTTGTCGCGCAG
>JAEZAF010000145.1 GCA_023430545.1 Chloroflexota bacterium | reverse complement strand
CTGAACGTTTCTGCGCATTCTGAATATAATCAGGAATGTGCAGCCAAATTAACAGGGGTTCTGATGTCTGGTTCTGAAATCGGTGCGCAGTTATTCTATTTCCTGCTGACGGTGTTCTGGGCTGGTTATGGTCTGGCAGCCGTTCTCCGTAAACGCCTGAGTATGCGTGTGTTCGGTGCGCCTATCACGTATCAGGGCGGCTATGCACAGGCGATCGGGGCGGTGTTTATCATCAGTGCGCTGATTCTGAATTCACCGCTGCTGATGGCGTTGATCGATCGCACTCAGGACATCCCCGCTGCTTATGCGGCCAGTCTCGCGGCGGCACTGCTCGTTTTTGCCATCTCGATCCTTTTCATTCGGATCATCGACATCGCTGTCACCAATGGATATCTGAAGCCTGCGAATAAAATCCCCACCGCGCAGGATGACGGGAGTGAGTGGGACAAGCCCAAGCGTAAAGGGAAGCCCAAAGAAAAACGGGGTGCCGCCGATGAGCTTCAGTAACACATCTGACGACGTGCAGCTCCGCGATGTGACCGACGACGATCTGACGATTTTCTACGAGCAGCAGCTTGATCCCGAAGCGACGGCGATGGCGGATTTTCCGTCCAGAGATCGCGAGGCGTTCATGGCGCACTGGGCGAAAAACCTGCCGGTTGCAACGAATATCCAGCGGACGATTTTGTTCAACGGTGAAGTCGCAGGCAATATCGTGAGCTGGTTGCAGGACGGACACCGCGAAGTCGGCTACTGGATCGGCAAATCTTACTGGGGCAAGGGTATCGCGACACAGGCGCTGTCACAGTTTCTGGCGGCGGTTGGCGAACGTCCACTGTATGCGTATGCCGCGAAGCATAACCTCGGCTCGATCCGTGTGCTGGAGAAGTGCGGCTTCCAGCCTATCGAGGATGACGAAGAAGGCCGCCTGTTTCGAATCGATTAGCGTGATTGATTAGCGTGATTAATTAGCGTGATCGATTAATCTGAAAATTCAATTTGTATTTCGATATAAGACTTTGGTATAAACTGAGGTCAGTAAATCCGCTGTTTGTGGGCTTGTGGGATTAGGCGAGGGCGCAGCGAGCCTAGGACTGCGCCCCCTGATTGGGTCTGCAAATGGCGGTGGCAGCAGCCGGTGAGCTGCTGCGGAGAGGATGGGCGATACGACCGGATCGGTGTGGGCGTATCGCTCGTCCGCCATCTGCCCGATTACTCAAAAGCTGGATGTGACCCTTGATCGTTACTTGGCGATCGAAGGACGGACACCTGTGCGCGGGGCATTGTCGTATGCATCGCGCACATCGCTGTAGCGTTCCTTCAGGGCGCTGCCGGCGTTCACCAGCGCGTCACCGACGGTGCTGAGGATGGGGGCGTAGAACGGCATCGGTTCTTCGGCGATCTCGGCGTTGATGTTGGTCTGCGCCATGCGCTGCTGCTCGACTTCGCGGCGGATTTCTTCGCGGCGGATGCTGCTGATCTGGGTGTTCTGGTAATGGTCGTACATGATGTTAGCTCCATATGGCCCGGAAAAGGGCGATCATTGAACCAGGCCGACAGGGCGTTGTGCCTGTCAGTGGTATATACGCAAATTGGGTTGAAAGGTTTTTGCCTGTAATGGGATCGGGTCGATCCCTATCCGCTCGGTGGCGGGCCGCTGCGTGCTGACCTGCTGCTCCAGCCTGTTACATGTTGAGTGTTACCATGTCGCAGGCCCCTCGAAAGTTGCTGTCAAGATCATGCTGAAGCTCCTTTCTTCCGCAGCAGTCGCCGCAGTGCTCGCATGGTTTCATCCACGCGTTCCCGATTGATGCTGTAGCATTTAGCGGTCTCCCGGCGGCGTTCCACCAGGTATCCGGTTGCAACCAGTTGTCTCAGATTACGTGATGCTGCTGACTGAGTCAGATCCAGCATATTCATGATGTCCTGCGCATACAGTTCATCGTGCTGTGCCAGTGTCTCCAGAATCTGGAGACGGGTATCATCGGCGAGAGCGGTCAGGCGGGGTGTGAGTTCCGCACGGGTGAGTTCCGGTGAGTAGCCCCGTGTCTGCGGTGGCTGGCGTACCCCGAACATCACATAGCTCCGTTTGTTATCGCCTGAGTCGAACCTTCCGATATACGGGCCGATATGCGGCGACGGGATAAAAACGAGATCTGTCTGCGACCATTCCCAGCCAGTGTTTGAAAGATCGCGCCCGGTGATGGTGCGAACCGCTTCCAGTGCGGTCAGGTTCTGGAAGTCGAGCTGCTGGTAGGCTTCCACTGAAGCCTGAAGCTGCGGCAGCTTGTGCTCCCATTCTTCGCGCAGCACGTTCTCCCAGACCCAGTGCAGATGTTCCAGCACGCGGGCCTTCAGCACTGAGGGGTCCTGCATCAGCAGGAAAACCTCATCGAAACCGTCGGTTGTGTAGTCGTAATCCTTCAGACTCTGCTTATGGGCGACCATCTTGCTGACCTGC
Organism: Chloroflexota bacterium; assembly: GCA_023430545.1. GTDB lineage: Bacteria > Chloroflexota > Anaerolineae > Aggregatilineales > Phototrophicaceae > JAEZAF01. Next base: position 25,576 of record JAEZAF010000145.1, on the reverse strand, counting down.
CCCATCATCACATCACGACTGCTGAAAATTTCATCGAGCGTGGGCGGTGTCTTGTCGCCTGGGATGTCGATCATCCAGCCTGCCATGATTTCCCGCATTTTCTCCGGTGCCAGTGATTCCAGCCATGCAAGAAATTCCGGAAATTCGCGTTCGAGAAGCTGCGGGTCCGCCTCGGCAACCAGATGCCATCCCCCAGCCCGATTGATCAGGCCGTTGGTGATCCGTACATCTTCCGGCAGGTGGGACACTGTTTCATAAATCCACGGATTCATACCAGAGAGTTCTTCGACGGCCTGCATCAGCCCCAGCGTCTCGAAGATATTGCAGACCGGCACCAGCCTGAAGCTGATCTGTACGACTGTGGGGGCGTAAACAAAGTCCATCGCGAGTTCTCTTTTCTGATCTCCATATTCACTCTAGTCGCTTGAGCGACTAGAGTAACTACAGTGTATGTGAACTCTGAATTGCTGTCAAGGGGTCAGTTTTGCGAATTTTCAACATCTGCACTCTCCCTGTTCCACTCCCGATAACATGTAATACGTACCCGCTTTTCAGATGGTTCAAAATTGGTCTGTCCGGTCTGGTGGTGATCAGTTGCCCCGCGCCGGACACTGCGCAATACGCTACAATCGCAGGATGACAGACGTATAGGGAAAGACACACGATTTCATGCATATTGCATTTAACGGTTGGTTCTGGGATCAGCCGAACACAGGCAGCGGCCAGTATCTGCATAATCTGCTGGCACAGCTTCGGCGCGTCGGGCCGGATCATCGACTCACGCTGATTGTGCCGACGCGCACCGGTGATCTGGAACAGGTCCCGCAGGGGATTGAAGTCGTCCGCGTCAATGCAGGGGGCGGCAATCCCGGTAAAGTGATGTTTGAACAGCGCGGCTATCCGGCGGCGGTCAAGCGGCTGAAGGCTGATATTGCGCATGTGCCTTACTGGGGGCCGCCGCTGTCATCTCCGGCACGGCTGGTGACCAGTATTCTGGATGTGATCCCGCTGGAGATGCCGGTGTATGCGTCGTCATTCGGGGCGAAGCTGTATACCTCACTGGTGACTGCCGCTTCGCGAGGATCGGCGCATGTGATCACGCTGAGTCAGGCGGCCAAAGACGATATTGTGAAGCATCTCAGCCTGCCGCCGGAAATGATCACGCCGATTCACCTCGGCGTCGAGGAACGCTTTCATCCGCGCATGGGGGCAGAGCGTGACACGGAAGTCCGCCGGAAGTACGGCCTGCCGGATGACTTCGTGCTCTATCTGGGCGGCTTTGACCGGCGCAAGAGTGTCAATGAGCTGCTGCTGGCCTATACCTATGTCGCGCAGGGTGTCAGTGACAAGTTCCCGCTGGTACTGGCGGGCAAGCAGCCGACGTGGGGATCATCGCCGGTCTTCCCGGATCTTCCGGCATATGCGAAAGAACTCGGCATCGATGATCTGGTACAGTGGACTGGCTTTGTCGAGGAAGCGGATAAGCCGTCCTTTTACCGGATGGCGCGGGTGTTTGCATATCCGACACGCTACGAGGGATTCGGTCTGCCTGCACTGGAAGCGATGGCGTCTGGCACGCCGGTCGTCGCGCAGGATATCCCGGTAATGCAGGAGCTGGTGGGGGACGGGGCATTTCTGGTTGCCAGCGAGCGCAAGATGGCCGGATCGATTATCGCGCTGCTGGAACAGGAGTCATTCCGTCAGTCGATGGTCAATCAGGGGCTGGCGCAGGCCACACGCTATTCCTGGCGCAAGACCGCCCGTGAGACACTGGCCGTCTATGAGAAGGTGATGGCGCTTTAGAACAGATGGCCTTTTGTGGGTATACTTCTGCTATTGGATGCTGCATGCGAAAGGAAAGCTACTGATGAGTCAGCAGGCTGTTCATCCCAATGCTACCCTCCAGCGACTGGATGCCTTTACCGGCAAATGGAAATCCGAAGGCGAGACGGTGGCAACCGACACCGAACCTTCGATCAAGATCAGCGGCACGGATAGCTACGAGTGGCTGCCGGGCGGCTTCTTCATGATCCATCATGTTGATGTCAGGATGGGCGAGGAACAGGTCAACGTCATCGAGATGATTGGTGGTCATGACAGCGGCGACTCCTCACTGCCGATGCGCTCGTTTGATCATCAGGGGAACTTCAGTGTGATGCATGCCACGGTGGACGATCACGGGGTCTGGACGTTCAGTGATGAGTTTTCACGCGCAACGTTGACCTTTGGTGATGATGGCAGCACCATGCAGGCGCACTGGGAACGCCGCGACGAGTGCTCCGACTGGCAGCCGTGGATGGAAATGCGCTTCACGAAAATGGGGTAGAACGTCCACGCTTAGAAATCATTCCACCCAGCCCGGATTCGGTCGGGGATCAACCTCGACATCCGGGTTTTCCCAGTTGATATTCCGGTTGAACTCGATCGAGGTGACAATGTGCGCCTTGACCGTCCCGTGTTCGTCTAACCGGTCGATCAATGCCTTTAAGTGTTTCATCGATGTAGCGGCGACTTTGAGCAGGGAACAGGGTTCACTGTTCAGTACATAGATGTCCAGAATCTCCGGGAAGGCGTCCGGGCGTCGGGTATTCAGCAGGCATTTCTCCGGATTACAGTTCAGCAGGATAAAAGCCAGAATCGGCAGCCCGACTTTCTCCGGATTCACCTGTGCGCGATAGCCGGTGATGATCCCGCGATCCTCTAATTTGCGCACGCGCTCCGCTGCGGCTGGGGCCGAGAGTGCCACCCGCCGCCCCAACTCATGATAGGACAGACGCGCATCCTGTTGAAGCTCCCGCAGGATCTTCCAGTCGGTAGCGTCCAGCGGACTTTCCAAATGGTAAGTCATCCTCACGATCTCCCTTCGATTCGCGAAGTACCGCCCCGGATTTGCCTTTCAGATCGCATTTATCTCGACCTCCCATGGATGATAACCTAGAAACCATGCGACACATGATGATGAAATGGTGAAATCAGGAGACAGGGCGTATGTTGATGCCAGTACTTCCTCCCCGCAAAACCGACCCGGAAGAGGTCATTCGCGAAATTGAAGATGATCCCATGACGCAGTTTGTCTGGGATCTCATACCAAAGCTGGCAAACGCTGTTCAGGGGTTGAAGCCGCCAGTCGATGAAATCCAGCGTAAACCGGTCCAGCGGCGTGCAGGTGATTGCTGAATATGATGAACATGCTGAATATGAAAGCAAAAACGGTGCCATCCAGCACCGTTTTTGCTGGTTACAGACTGGGTGTCGGGACGTGACTGAGGCTCAGGAAGCGTTCGAGTTCAGCCGGATCACCTTCGATGCGGATCAGACCGGCGGCGATGGCCTGTTCTGGCGGAAGCTGGCCGGAGAACATCCCCAGATAAGGCTGCACGCTGGTATAAAACACCGCATCCGGCTCAAATGCCGGCCCCTGCTGGATGTGCAGCGTCCCGTTTCGTATCTGAATCTGAAGGATCTCGTCATCCAGATGCAGCTCGTAGGTCGCGTCGATGTCCTGCGCCTGCTGCGGATTGAAAAATGCCTTGATCGCCAGCGAGGTTGTCCCCACACTTGGCATCGACAGCCCTTCCATAGAGGGGGGCAGGAACTGGCTTCCCCAGCGCCCCAGTTCGATAACTGCCGTTTCCACGCCACGCCCGACCGGTGTCAGCTCGTAGACGGTTGATCCGGCAGGGGGTGGCAGCACGCGGCGGCAGAGGATTCCCTGCTCTTCGAGGCTTTTCAGCCGTTCAGTCAGCAGATTGGTGCTGACCCCGGGCAGGCCGTCCAATAGATCCTTGAAGCGGCGCGGCCCGGTCAGCAGTTCACGGATGATGAGCAGCGTCCAGCGTTCGCCGATGATGTCCAGGGCGAAGGCCAGCGCACAGAATTGATTATAGGTTCGATTTTTCATAGCCTAAGTATACCGTTTTCAACGTCAGAATTGAATTTGAGAATGCTAAACTTTTGTTTATGAAATAATCACTTGCTTTTTTGAAGTATAAGGGATATTATAGAACAGTTGTGCGTAAGAGAACTTCTGAGTTCACAGCGCGTTCGAGCGTTTTGTCGGGAGAGGAGAGGAAAGCCATCATGCATTCTGATGTAAATACCCCACAGACTGACGTCGAGCGCACAAATGCCGATCTGATTCGGCAGTGCTATCAGTGCTGGGAAAGCGGCGACCGCGCCACGCTCGACAGTCTGCTGGCCGCTGACTTCACCTTTACCAGCCCGAACGACGATCACATCAGCAAAGCGGAATACTGGGACGTGTGCTGGGTGCATCAGCCCGAAGTCAACCCAATGGACATCGAGGTGCTGATGGTCAACGAGCGTGAAGGCTTTGCCCGCTACAGCAGCGAAGGCAGCGATGGACGCCGCTTCCGCAATACCGAGTACTTCCAGTTCGAAAACGGCCAGATCAAAGCTGTGGAAGTCTACTTCGGTCACATCATCACCGGCAAATAGCACACCGCCGGACTTTACCCCTTATCTGTGCCATCCCTTATAACGGAGACTCCAGTGATGGAAACGACCAGTTTATTCGCGACCTCGAAAGATGGAACCCGCATCGCCTATGAAAAGTCAGGGACCGGGCCAGTGCTGATCATGATCGACCCGGCAGGCGGCTATCACCGCTGGCGACCAATGGCGGACCTGATCTCTCTGCTGGATTCGCATTTCACGGTGGTCACGTATGACCGGCGTGGACGCGGGTACAGTACGGATACCCTGCCGTACAGCGCTGACCGTGAACTGGATGACCTCGAAGCGCTGATCGATGCGGTCGGTGGTCCTGTCCATCTCTTCGGGTTTTCGTCCGGCGCGGTGCTGAACCTGCTAGCGGCGGCACGCGGCCTGCCGGTCAGCAAAATCGTCTCACTGGAGCCGCCGCTGGAGTCCTATGACGAGCCGCTGCCACCGTCCGAGCTTGAGACGGAAATCGCTGATCTGGTGGCGAAAGGGCAGCGCCGTGAAGCTCACTTCCACTTCAATCGAAGCATTGGTGTCCCAGAGGAAGTGATGGAACAGGAGCATCAGAACTCGAACTGGGATGAGCTGGAAGCGATGGCGCATACGATGGTCTATGACCTGACGGTGATCCGCTCACTGCCGACACCACAGCTTGCGGGCATCACGACACCGACGCTGGTCGTTGCCAGTGACGCGACAGGCGATTTCATGCTGAACTGGACGAAAGCCACAGCGGATACCCTGCCCAATGGCGAGCATCTCGTCCTGCATGGGGACTGGCACGGCGTCCCGGCTGATGTGCTGGCACCGAAGATGATCGAATTCCTGAACCGCTAGAAACCAATACCTGAAACGAAAAGAGTCTGATGTGAGTACGCCTGAAACGAGCAAGACCGAAAAGCCGAAAATGATGGAAATCGAGAACGTGCTGCATCCCGGTAAAACCTATCGCGTGCAGGCCGACAAATTCGAAGCGATGCGCGAAGCCTATCTGAAGATCCTGCCTGATGAAGCGCCCGGCCTCACAGCCGAAGAAATTATCGAACGGGTGAAACCGCATCTGCCGGAAGCACTGTTCCCCGGTGGCGAGAAGGCCGGGTGGTGGGTGGCCGCCGTCCAGCTTGACCTTGAAGCGAAAGGCGTGATCAAGCGCAGTGTCAAACCCGTTCGCCTGTATCGTGTTTAAGCACACAGCGGCTGTCATTGGAAGTGAGCCAACAGCCATCCGATAAGGTAAACCGATGACTGACAATACCTTTAACTGGGCAGACTTTTATCAGAACGTCAGTGGACGCGAGCCACGTGAACTGCTGCTGGATGTGCTGAAGCGCATCGGGCCAGTCTCGCCGGATCACCCTTTGCAGGCGATTGATCTCGGTTGCGGGGATGGCACAGAGACCGCAGCCCTGCTGGCGAATGGCTGGCGTGTCCTCGCCATTGACCGTGAGGTGACGGCCTTTGATCACCTGCGCGCCAAAATCCCACCGGATGCCCGATCGCGCCTTCAGACACAGGTCGCCTCGTTTGAAGAGGCGGCACTGTCGCCAGCCGATCTGATCTATGCCGGGTACAGCATCCCGTTCTGCCATCCGCAGCACTTTGACACGCTGTGGCAGCAGGTTGTGGAAAATCTCAATCCCGGTGGGCGCTTTGCCGGTCAGTTATTCGGCGTGCGGGATACATGGGCCAGCAATCCCGCCATGACCTTCTTCACTGAAGCACAGGCGCGGGCTTTGCTGACCGGGCTGGAGATCGAGCACTTTCAGGAAGAAGAGGAAGACGGCCATTCGACCATCGGGCCGAAGCACTGGCATATCTTCCATGTGATTGCGCGTAAGCGTTCGTTCTAAACCTTTGGGTTATAAGCAATTCGCGAATGATCATCTACAGGGATTTTAAGCTACATGACGACAGACCTGACACACACAACACCAGCGAAACCCGAGCTTCGCCCGGCTGAATTCATTGCCCTGATGGCCTTCATCATGCTGCTGACGGCGCTTGCCATCGACATCATGCTGCCAGCCTTTGATGGACTGCGCGAGTATTTCCAACTTCCACCGGAATCAACCGCTGTCGCGCAGATCGTCACGTTCTTCTTTCTGGGGCAGAGTGCGCAGCTCATCTTCGGCCCGCTCTCTGACCGCTATGGTCGGCTGCCGATCATGCGGCTTGGATTTGTGCTGTATATCGTCGGCTGTGCAGCCGCCGCCTTTGCACCCAGCCTCGATCTGATTTTCGCTGCCCGTTTCGTCGTGGGGATGGGGGCGGCGGCGCTGGGAGTCACGGCAACCGCCAGCGTTCGGGATCGCTTTTCCGGCGATCAGATGGCGCGGACGATGTCGCTGATTCTGACGATCTTCCTGGGGGTGCCGGTGGTCGCACCGCTGTTCGGCGCGTTTATCCTGTCGATTTCGTCGTGGCAGGTGGTCTTCCTGACACCGCCGTTCTTCGCTGTCTTCATTTTTCTCTGGTCATTCCGCCTCAACGAGTCGCTTCTGCCAGCGAACCGGCATAAGCTGAATGTACCGACGCTGGTTCGGTCTGCTCGGCAGGTGCTGACAAATCGCAGGTTTGTCCGCTATACCGCAGTGACGACGATCCTGTTCTCGGCATTCATCTCGAATGTCAGCAGCTCGGAACGTATGATCGGCGAGATTTACGGGCGGCCTGACCTGTTCATCCTGATCTTTTCCGGCACAGGACTGCTGATGGCGGTTTTCACCTTTGTCAACTCGCGGCTGGTGGATCGGTTTGGCGCACGCCGTGTCGTCCGCATTCTGCTGTCTGTTTATTTTCTGATTACCCTATTGATGCTGCTGCTGACCCTCACACAGAACGGCCTGCCCAATCTCTTCCTGTTTTTCGGGCTGGCTGCACTGCTTCAGGGGATCAATGTGGCGGTGGAACCCGACAGCGGGGCAATGGCGATGGAGCCGCTCGGCGCAGTGGCCGGTATGGCCGCCGCCGTCTATGGGACGACCTTTCTGGTGCTTGGTTCGATCATTGGCTCGTTTATTGACCGAATGCTGGTCGATAACGTCGCGCCGCTGTCGATCGCGTATGCGATTGCAGGGCTGCTGGCTGTGGTGCTGGTTTATTCGCACCGTGTCCGCGTCCCTGTCACCGACCTGCCGTTAGATGCCACTGCATCGGCTGTCAGCAGTGCAAGCGCGGACTGAAACACTATCTCTGCTTATCTAGCTGATGGACGATAAAGGATAACCCTTGTGGGCCAGGTGATTTTGGGAATGTCGGTTTCGCTCGACGGCTTCATTCATGACAGGGATGGCAGTGTCAGCCGCCTGTATGCCGATCTTCAGGAGATCGACTACAAGGAGCAGTTTCAGGATGCGATCCGCATGACAGGCGCAGTCATCATGGGGCGGCGCAGCTACGAGATGGGCAATGGAGACTTCACCGGCTATGAGTTCCAGACACCGATTTTCGTTGTCACCCATCAGCCGCCGGAACAGGTCGCGAAAGGCGAGAATGAAAACCTGAAGTTCCACTTTGTGACTGATGGTGTGGAACGTGCGGTGTCTCTAGCGAAGGCGGCGGCAGGGGATAAGGATGTCACGGTCATCGGCGGGGCGGAGACCATCCAGCAGATCCTGAACGCGGGACTGGGCGATGAACTGCACATCGACATTGTGCCGGTACTGCTGGGTGAGGGCCTGCGTCTGTTCGATCACCTCCGGAATGCGCCCGTCGCGCTGGAGCAGATTCAGGTGAACACTATGCCGAAACGCACCAGCATTCGCTATCGCATCGTGAAATAAAAGGACGACGGATGAAACTGCTGCTGTACTCGTCTTACAAACTTGCGCCGGATCATCTCGACGCACTGATGGACCTGACTGGCAAAGCCCCACAGGACATCACATTTGCGGTCATTGCTAATGCGGTGGATGTCTATGAACAGTCGGACTGGGTGCAGGAATGCATCGCTTCGCTCACTGTGCGCGGGTCACAGGTCCAGCCTGTCGATCTGCGGAAGTGGAAAGGCAATCCGCATGGGCTGCGCGACATACTCGTCGCCAGTGATGTGATCTGGGTATGCGGCGGCCACACCTACTATCTGCGCTGGCTGATGCGCGAAACTGGCGCGGATGATGTCATCACCGAACTGGTGCGGGCTGGCAAGGTCTATGCCGGGTGGAGTGCTGGTGCGTGTATCGCTGGCCCGACGCTGAAGTACCTCGAACCCTTCGATGATCCCAAGGATGCGCCAGAGATGATCTATGAGGGACTGGGCCTGACCGACGCGGTGATTCTGCCGCATGTTGATATGGACGACTTCGCCGAGGGGATGGAGCGGGCGAACCAGAAGCTTCAGCGCGAAGGCTATCACACCGTCCCACTGCGCGAAGATCAGGCGCTGCTCGTGGATGGCGACACCCAGACCCTGATTTAAGCTGTGCTCGAACACTGCAATCGCCGTTTGCAACCCACATCCGCTATCAGGTCGTTCGATAACAGATCCCGATAAGCTGTTTCAGCTTAAACAGAATATTTTGCCAGCCACACGCTAATCACACACGCTAATCAAAGGAATGGTGCTCATGTTTCATAAGGTCAATGCAATCGTGGTGTTCGTACAGGATCTGGCGGGATGCACAAAATTTTATCAGGACATCATGGGGCTGCCGGTTACCTTCAGTGATGCTAATTCTATCGGATTTCGTTTCGGTGATCAGGACTTCCTCCTGCTGGAGTTCGCCAGCGCTGTGGCCATGATCTCTGAAGAAGCGGTTTCGCGTCAGAATGGGAATCGGGTGCTGCTGTGTGCCGGTGCCGAGGATGTGGATGCGGTCTATAACGCGCTCACGGAGAAGGGTATCGCGTTTATCAAGCCACCCATCGACCAGAACTGGGGACGGCGCACCGCTTACTTTGCTGATCCCGAAGGCAATCTCTGGGAGATCTTTCAAGAGCTTCCCGAAGCGTAGGCTGCATCGGCATAAGCGCATCAGTTGAGCCTTTCAACTGCTTATTCATATCAGGAATGAGGCTGCAATGACAAAAACCGTATTGTTTGTTCAGGGTGCAGGTGAAGGCGCATATGCTGCCGATCAGCTTCTGGCAGACTCCTTGCAGGCGTCACTGGGTGACGATTACGAGGTGATCTATCCCCCCGTTGAAAATGAAGACGACCCGGACTATGACGTGTGGAAAGCCCAGATCACCGGTATTCTGGACCGCCTCGACAGTGATAGCGAGGTCATCCTTGCGGGACATTCATTCGGCGGATCGCTGCTGCTGAAGGCGTTAGGGGATGCGCGGCTGAAGGAAACCCTGCATCCACGGACAAAGGGTGTGTTTCTCGTCGCGACACCCTACTGGGGCGCTGACGATTTCTGGAAAGCGGAGGAATATGAACTGCCAGACGATATTGCTGCGCGTATCCCCGCTTCGGTTCCGATTTATCTCTATCACTGTCGGGATGACGAAATGGTCCCATTTTCGCACCTGGCGATGATTGCCCAGCATCTTCCGCAGGCTTTCATCCGTATATGGGAGAGTGGTGGACATCAGTGCGACAACGATTTATCGCGTGTCGCTGCGGATATCACCCGCGTGTAAGCCTGAGAAGGCAAGATCCGAGCCGGACATAAGGCCGGTATCGGCGTCATACAAGAAAGACGTGAAGGAAAGGAAGGATCACACCCATGCGAAGAATTATTGTCTCCAATCTGATCACGCAGGACGGCTTTTTCGCCGGACCGAATGGAGAACTGGACTGGCACATGATCGATGAGGAGTTCGATGCCTATGCCGCCGATCAGCTCAGCACGATGGACGCGATTCTGTTTGGCCGTGTCACCTATGAGATGATGGCGAGCTACTGGCCGACCTCCGATGCGATGTTCGATGATCCGCTGGTGGCCGAGTACATGAACAGCCTGCCCAAGATTGTCTTCTCCACCACGCTGGATCATGCCGGATGGGGGAACTGGAATAATGTCAGTCTGGTGCGGGATCAGGTGGCGGAACGTGTTGCCGAACTGAAGCAGCAGCCGGGGCGTGATATGGTGATCTTCGGCAGTGGAGCGCTGGTATCATCTCTGGCGTTGCACGGGCTGATCGATGAGTACCGGCTGATTACGCATCCGATTGTATTGGGTAATGGCCGTCCGATGTTCCGCAATCTCACCTGCCCGATTGAACTGAAACTGCTCGGCGTGCGCGTTTTCCGTTCTGGTAAGGTGCTGTCCTGTTATAAACAGGTCCAGCACGAGATGGAGCCAGCCTGATGAACGATATGCAGCAGAACAGCACCGCATCCGATTTTCCGCCGAAACTTGCCGCACCCGCCCGCCGTGCCCTCGAAGGTGCGGGCTACACCCATCTTGAGCAGCTCGCCAGCATCACGGAGGCTGATCTGCTGAGACTGCATGGCATGGGACAAAAGGCCCTGGGCCAGCTTCGCGAGGCACTGGCCGAAAAAGGTCTCTCTTTCGCGGGCTGAAGCCCAGATGGTAAAACCGAGAAGCGACAAATGTAGGGCAGACAAACGATACAACCGCCTGAATCCGCCATCAGTGTTAAAATCGGAGGCTCATCTGCTGAATGTTGGCAGATTGGCAAACTCATCCTTTATATAACTTGACAGTTATATAACCAATATGGTATATTAAACACATGGCGACGATCTTTGATGCACTGACTGATCCTACACGCAGACAGATACTGGACCTGCTGCGGGAACGTCCACGACTGGTGGGCGAACTCACCGAGATCCTGGGGCAGAGCCAGCCGGGTGTCTCGAAGCATCTGCGTGTGCTGCGTGAAGCAGGACTGGTGAACGTGCGTCAGGATGCGCAGCGGCGCTGGTATGAACTGCGTGCGGAGCCACTTGAAGAGCTTTACCAATGGCTGAAACCCTATCAGATCCTATGGGAACAGCGCTTCGATCGCCTGGACAGCCTTCTGGATGAACTTCAGCGAAAGGAAAACACCGATGACCAAACTTAACCTTATCGCAGAACCGGGCAAACATGACATCGTCATGACGCGCGAATTCAACGCACCCCGCGAACTGGTCTTCCGTGCCTACACCGATCCGGAGCTGGTGCCGAAGTGGTGGGGGCCGAAGGGGACAACAACGGTTGTCGATCAGATGGATGTTCGCATGGGCGGTGTGTGGCGCTATGTCCAGCATCATGCTGACGGCGGTGAATACGGCTTCCGCGGTGTGTACCATCAGGTGAGCGCCCCGGAACGGCTGGTATACACCTTCGAGTTTGAAGGGATGCCGGGGCATATTCTGCTCGAAACGATCATCCTTGAAGAGCGTGACGGTAAAACGCTCGTCACTGATCTCTCCGTTTTCCAGTCCATAGAAGATCGCGATGGGATGCTGCAATCCGGCATGGAAAGCGGCGCGACAGACAGTTGGGATCGTTTCGATGAAGTGCTGAAAACACTCGTCTAGGCCCGAAACACTTGAGTTGTACTGATCGGATCGTCAGGAAAAAGGGGAAATCTCATGCGTAAACTGGTATGTGCACTCTTTATCTCACTTGATGGCGTAACAGAGGCTCCGGATCTATGGCAGTTTGACCACTTCGACGATGATATGCTGGAGTCCATGCAGGCTCAGATTAGTGCCCAGGATGCAGTGCTGCTGGGGCGTGTGACCTATGAGGAATGGGCAGACTACTGGCCGACATCGACTTATGAGCCGTTTGCTTCCTTTATCAACAACACGCCGAAGTACGTGGCCTCGACGACGCTGGATCGTGTGGACTGGGATAAATCGACGCTGCTTAAGGGTGACGCGCTTGAAGAAATCCGGAAGCTGAAGCAGCAGCCGGGTCAGAACATCGGGACTGCTGGCAGCCCAACTCTGGTGCGCTCTCTGATTCAGGCGGATCTCGTCGATGAACTGACACTGACGATCCATCCGGTGATCGCCGGACAGGGCAAGCGCCTCTTCGAGGGTAACTTTGACCTCAAACGCCTGAAACTGGTTGATAATAAGACATCGAAAACCGGTGTCGCCATCGTGACGTATCACCCACTGCAGGAGGCTTAGTCATGGATCGCTCAATCGTCATCACCCGTACCTTTAACGCGCCGCGTGAACTGGTCTGGAAGGTGTGGACCGATGCGGAGTATCTCGCGCAGTGGTGGGGGCCGCACGGCTGGTCACTGTCCCTCAATGAGATGGATTTCCGCCCCGGTGGGACATGGCTCTACTGTATGGAAGGCCCGGACGATATGCAGTCCTGCGGACGGTCCGAGTATCAGGAGATCGTCGAGCCGGAGCGCATTGTCTACACCGATTATTTTGCCGACTCTGACGGCAATATCTCGCAACAGATGCCTGCTGCCAGAGTGAGCGTCGAGTTCACAGAGGTTGGCGGCAGGACGCAGGTCGTGACCACCTCGGAATATCCGACGACCGCTGACCGCGACCGCGTTCTCGAAATGGGAATGGAAGCCGGGACCAAAGAAACCCTCGATCGGGCCGAAGCCCTGCTCGCATCGCTGGTATAGGCCCATCTGACACCGGCTGCGTTTCACTGACATCACTTACATTCGCATAAACACATAAATCCCTACAGGAGAAGCATTCAATCATGCTCAAGCGCACTGTACGTCTGTTCGTCATGCCTGCTGCCACTGCCATTTTACTGACTGCTTTAATGTCTGCTGTCTCTTTAACCCTTGCTCAGGAGGAACCTGTGACCGAAGAAGCTGTACCTGCCACATCAGCCGCCGCACCGGTTGAGTCCGGTTATGCATCCGCCAACGGGCTGGAGATGTATTACGAGATCTACGGTGAAGGCGAACCGATCGTCATGCTTCACGGCGCGTATATGTCGATCGTCTCAATGGGCGAGATCATCTCGCTGCTGGCCGAAAGCCGTCAGGTGATTGCGGTCGAGCTTCAGGGGCATGGCCGCACCGCCGATATTGACCGCCCGATCCGTTATGAGACGATGGCGGATGATGTCGCTGCGCTGCTGGATACGATCGACGTCCCGCAGGCGGATGTCTTCGGCTATTCGATGGGCGGCGGGGTCGCGGTCCAACTGGCGATCCGTCATCCGGAAAAAGTCGACAGGCTGGTGGTGGCCTCCATGACCTACAGCAGTACTGGCTACTATCCGGAAATGCTGGCGATGATTGAGACCATCACGCCGGAAGTTTTCGCTGGCAGCCCGATGGAAGCGGCCTACACCAGCCTTGCGCCAAACCCTCAGGACTTCGCGACACTGGTGACGAAGCTGAAGGAACTCGATGCGCAGCCCTTCGACTGGGAAGCCGATTTCGGTAAGATTACCGCGCCAACCCTGCTGATCTTCGGCGACTCGGATCTGGCGCAGCTCGATCATATCACGGCGATGTTCAAAGCCCTCGGTGGCGGCGTGTTCGGCGATCTGGCTGGACTGCCTGCTTCCCAACTGGCGGTGCTGCCTGGTACGATGCATGTGACCGTGCTGAGCCAGGCCAACTGGCTGAATGAGATCATCACGCGCTTCCTTGATGAACAGCCGGTTCAGGCATCGTTCTAGGAACCGAGAAGCGCATGACGATGAGGGCATCTGCTGTCCGAAACCTGGCAGATGCCTGTCCGTATAAGGTAATGCAATCACCGTTCATCATTCGCATCAGAGGAGAAACTTCCATGCCACAGGTGACATCCAAAGACGGAACGACAATTGCTTACGACCAGACAGGTTCTGGGCCAGCCGTGATCCTGATCACGGGTGCATTAGGTGTACGGTATGATCAGGCGATGGTCGACCTGCTGTCTGAACACTTCACAGTGATCAACTATGACCGTCGCGGGCGGGGCGAAAGCAGTGATACAGCGCCTTATGCGGTCCAGCGCGAAATCGAGGATATCGAAGCGCTGATTGAGGTCGCCGGTGGGGCGTCTGCACTGTATGGGATTTCGTCCGGCGCGGTGCTGGCACTGGAAACCGCCAATCAGCTTGGATCAAAGGTGACAAAGCTGGCGATGTACGAGCCGCCGCTGATCCTTACTGACAGCCGTCCGCCCGTGCCATCAGACTACGTGGAACAGCTCGAAGCCGCTATCGAAGCCGGTCGTCCGGGGGATGCCGTCGAGATCTTTATGACGCAGGCGCTGCGGCTGCCGCAGGAATATGTCGATCAGATGCGGCACACCCCGCCTCAGGATGTACTCGGCATGCAGGAAGATGTCACGCCGCCGATGTGGGCCGAAATGGAAAAGGTCGCGCATACGCTGTCGTATGATGGCCGCGTCGCACGCGATTTTATGACCGGCCAGCCGCTGCCAGCGGATCGCTTGTCCGGCGTGACCATACCGACCCTGCTGATCGTTGGCGGCAACAGTGAGCCATTTTTCAGCGAAGGTGGTGAGTTGGTGGTCGCACAGCTTCCCGATGCGCGTCTGGAGATCCTCGAAGGGCAGGATCACGCTGTGTCATCGTCAGCACTAGCCCCGATGCTGATCGACTTCCTGAAAGGCTGATCTGCCACAAACGCGGCACAGCATCCGCTTTCGGATGGCCGGGAAATACGGGATAATGGCAGTATCACCTGTCACTGAGACCACGAATCACTGCCATCAACCGGGATACGAATGACCATTTTCTTCGAAGAACGCCCATCCGAGTCGCCCTACATCGAAAATGTGACCTATGGCGGCACCGCCTTTGACGGTGTCGTCATCCGCCCGTCCGAAATCCACTGGCATATGGTGCTTTCCCGATTTGAAGGGAAGGCGCGGTTTACGGTCGTCGGGCCGTGGACATCTGCCGGAGAACTCACTTATACCGGGGGCGCGGACATCCTGTGGATCAAGCTGCGACTGGGGACGTTTCTGCCGTGGCTGCCGGGCCGCAAAATCCTCAACAGCGAAATCGCACTGCCAGAGGCGACCAGCCGGTCTGTCTGGCTGAATGGCTCCGCATGGCAGTTCCCCGACTATGAAAACGTTGAGACATTCGTCAACCGCCTCTACCGCACCGGCGCGCTGGCGCTGGACC
The DNA here is from genome assembly GCA_023430545.1 of Chloroflexota bacterium. Taxonomy (GTDB): domain Bacteria; phylum Chloroflexota; class Anaerolineae; order Aggregatilineales; family Phototrophicaceae; genus JAEZAF01. The sequence continues at coordinate 10,121 of JAEZAF010000145.1, read as the reverse complement.
CGGTTGTCCACGCTGCGCTGAATGATCAGCAGCCAGATGTCGCGCCTCGTACCCTGCGTCACCGCTTCCTTCAGAGCACCGGCCTGACGCAGAACCATATTCAGCAGTACCGACGCGCACAGCGGGCCACAGCGATGCTTCAGCAGGGGACGCCCATCCTCGATACCGTGTTCGAAGCCGGTTATTTCGATCAGCCGCACATGACTAAATCCCTGCGCCAGTTCATCGGCTACACCCCAGCCCAGATTCTGCGCGGCGGTTCGTCCGACGGTTCAATCGCAGAAGCCAGACCCGATGATGCCGACTCCGGCCTGTGCACCTCTGTGGAAAGCGCCATCGCAGGTGTGTTGTAGTCCGTCAGCACATCCCCTCAGTTTCTACCTGTTTTTCACCTTGCCATTTTTTACAAGACTGCATGCCCATACCTGAGATAAGATACATATGTTCTATCGGACAGGCACAAAAGGGAGTCACAAATGGGAATGGTGGGTGCAGGCTTTTCAATGTCGCTGGATGGGTTTATCGCGGATGTAAACGATGATACCTCGCTGGTGTTCGCGTGGATGTTCGCAGGGAATACGGATCTCAGCGTCCAGATCGGCGAAGACCAGCTTGATATGAAGATGGACGCTGACAGCGCTGACCAGTATGCAGAAATGAAGCAGGCGGTCGGTGCTGTGATCTCCGGTCGCGGTATGTTCAATGTCGCGAGCGCGTGGGGCGGACGCCATCCGCTGAACGTCCCGGTGGTGGTGCTGACGCACACCATCCCGCAGGAATGGGTGCGCGAGGGTTCGCCGTTCACCTTTGTCACCGAAGGCGGGATTGAAGCCGCCGTTGCGAATGCCAGGGAAATCGCCGGGGATAAGAATATCGGCATCGGCGGTGCGGATGTCACCCGGCAGGCGCTGAAAGCTGGTCTGCTCGATGAAATTGCGATTGATCTGGTGCCGGTGCTGCTGGGTGACGGCGTCCGCCTGTTCGAGAGTATAGGTATCGAACCGGTGCAGCTTGAGATCACCAGTGTTACACCGGGCACGGGAGTCACGCATCTGCGCTATCGGGTGGTGAAATAACATCAGACAGGGGTACAGGGTATGGCTGCGAAGAAAACAAAATCACCAGCACAGGGAACGGCTGAGGTCGATACGTTCATGACGGCGCTGGATCATCCCTTCAAAGCGGAAGTACAGGTGATCCGCGACATCATCAAGGGGGTGCATCCCGGCATCACCGAGCAGGTCAAGTGGAACGCGCCGAGCTTCAGCTATAACGGTTATCTGGTGACGTTTAACCTGTGGGCGACCGAGCATGTGCATCTGGTGTTTCACAGAGCGGCGATTCTGAGCAACCCTGACGGCCTGCTTTTGGGCGATTATCCCGACCGGCGCATGATGTATTTCACCAGTATGGATGAGATCAACGCGAAGCGTGCGGCACTCGAAAACATTATCCGTGAATGGATTGCGATTCAGGATCAGGCAGGAGAGAATTCCCATGACTAAGGTGGTTTCCGGTTTCACGATGTCGCTGGATGGCTTCATTGCCGAACCAGATCACGAGGTCGGGCGGCTGTTCAAGTGGTACACCAGCGGTGACACGCCTTTTCCGCTTCCGGGGACCGATAGAGTGTTTAAGATGTCTGCCGCCAGTGCCGTGCTGTTTCAGGAATACTTCACGACGACCGGCGCACTGGTGACCGGACGCGGGGACTTCGACGCCTCGAATGCATGGAATGGGCATCCACCGTTCAGCGTGCCGACCTTTATCGTCACGCATCAGCCACCACAGGAATGGGTCTACGAGGGATCGCCGTTTATCTTTGTCACCGACGGCGTGGAGAGCACCATCGCACAGGCGTGTGGGGCTGCCGGGGATAAGAACGTGCTGGTCGGTGGCTCGAAGATCGTGCAGCAGGTGATCCGCGCCGGTCTGCTGGATGAGATCAATATCGAGCTGGCGTCGATTCTGCTTGGGAACGGCATCCCGCTCTTCGGCACCCTCGGGATCGATCCGGTCGATCTGGAACGCGTTCGGGTGGTCGAAGGGACTGACGTCACCCATCTGCGCTATCGGTTTGTACGGTAATATCCGAAATCAGAATTTATCCTGTCTATGCTTCCAGAGAGGCGAAAATGACTGCAAACAATGCTCCAGAACCATCTGTGCCTGAGATGAAACTTGAACTGGTCCCGATCCCGGTGTCGGATGTCGATCGGGCGAAGGCCTTTTATGTGGAAAAACTCGGCTTTGTAGTCGATGTGGATGTGAATCCCGGCAATGGGATGCGGGTGGTTCAGCTTACTCCGCCGGGGTCAGCCTGTTCGATTGTGCTCGGTAAGGGTATGCCGGAAATCGACAAGATGACTCCCGGCTCGATCAAAGCCATTCATCTGGTCGTCGCTGATGCGGTGAAAGCGCGTGACATCCTCGCCAGCCGGGGCGTGGAAGTCGGCGAGATCGACGAACACGATCAGGGGATCAAGTATGTCCCTTTCAGTGATCCGGACGGCAATCTGTGGCTGCTTCAGGAGATGCCGTGGCGCTCGGCAGAGTTTACGAAAGGCTAAACCTTTATCGAACGCTGGTATAGGGACAAGACAGGCCTTGTGCGATGGTGATCTGTGCGGTGGCGGGTGGGGGTGATAATTCAATATGGAGAAAACGGGCGACCTCGCAGGTTCGCCCGTACAGCGGAATCGTACCCGAAAAATGATCTCCGTCGCCACCTGTGAAACATCATCATCCTCGCCCCTATAACTACCCGTGACGCAAGGCTCGTTTTCCCATCCAATTCACCTGCAAACGAAAGAATGTTCTACGAACCCTCAATTTTCGCTATAATTCCTGTAGCATGTGATGGACTTCTGAAACCGGAAGGAAAGCGATGAACTCGATCTTTGAGGGACGGACGTCAGACTCGCCTTATATCGATATGATCTGGCGCGGGCGCACAGGGCCGGATTATCTGGCCGTATGCCCGGCGGATACTCGCTGGCATCTGTTCTTCACGTGGTACGAGGGACAGGCACGCGTCATGGCGGAAGGCGCACTGACTCAATCGATCACCAAGACCCAGCCGGAAGGGATGGAGTTTCTGGTGATCAAGTTCGCGCTGGGGGCGTTCATGCCGCAGATTCCCGCGTGCGAACTGGTGGACGGGAATGCCATCCTGCCGGAAGCCAATAGTAAAACCTTCTGGCTGAAGGGGTCGGCGTGGCAGCTTCCGGATTTCGACAATGCTGAGACGTTCGTGGAGCGCCTCGTGCGGGAAGAACTGCTGGTGGTCGATCCGGTAGTGAACGCCGTCATGCAGAATCAGCAGCCAGACTGGTCATTCCGCACCGTCCGACGCCGCTTTGTGCAGGCCACCGGACTGACACAGGGCACCATCCGGCAGATCGAACGTGCGCAGCAGGCCGCCTCTCTGCTGGAACAGGGCGTGCCGATCCTCGATGCCGTGTATCAGGCTGGCTATGCCGATCAGCCGCATCTGACGCGATCCCTCAAGCGCTATTACGGCAGGACTCCGGCCCAGATTCTGCAAGGCGCTGCGCCGTAAAAGTTGGCCATTTTATTCAAGACCGTGCCCCTGAGATGTTCTATCCTGTAGCTATCACGGATGAACAACTTAAGGAGTACACCCATGCGCAAAATCATCTTCCTGATGCACGTCTCGCTCGACGGTTATGTAGCCGGTCCCAACGGTGAGATGGACTGGATTGTCTACAACCCCGAGGTGGAGCAGTACTCGCACGATCTGCATGCCAGTACCGATGCCGCAATGTACGGGCGCAGCACCTATGAGATGATGGCCGGTTACTGGCCGACGGTGCTCTCCAATCCCGAAAGCACCGAGGCGGATCGTAATCATGCCCGCTGGGCGGATGCTGCCACCAAATACGTGGTGTCCACTACGCTGAAAAGCGCTGACTGGGCCAATACGGTGATCATCAGCGATAACGTGAAGGACGAAGTCACGAAGATCAAGCAGCAGCCCGGTAAGGATATCTGGCTGCTCGGCAGTGCCACACTTGCCCAGTCGCTGATGCAGTTCGGCCTGATCGATGAATACCGGCTGAACGTCAACCCGGTGATCCTCGGCGGTGGACAGCGCCTTTTCAGTCAGGAGCATCCACCGGTGAACCTTAGACTGCTGGAAGCGAAGACCTTCAGCGGTCGAATGGTCGCCCTGCGCTACGCACCAGCAGAATCCTAAGGTCAGAGCGCTCTGATTTTCAGCCTGTAAATTGAACGGCAGCCCTCAGCGGCTGTCGTTTCTGTTCACGACCCATTCCCCGGTCTGGAATATGATTCAGCTATCGCTTGACACTCAAAAAAGGGGAGACCGATATGCTACTCAGAACCTTTATCAGACTTGCAGCTATTGTCGTGACTGTACTGGCGACATCCGTTTTTGCACTCGCACAGGAAGTCCCGGCAGAGACACCTGAAGCGACAGAGACAGCCGAAACACCTGGGGCAGCACCATTGACCGGTTATGCGGAGGTGAACGGCCTCAGCCTCTACTACGAGATTCATGGAGAGGGCGGCCAGCCACTGGTCCTGCTTCATGGCGGATTAGGTGGGACGGTGGATTTCAGCCAGTTACTGCCGCTGTTTGCACAGACCCGTCAGGTGATCGCGGTTGAGCTTCAGGCGCACGGCCATACAGCGGATATTGACCGCCCCATGAGCTTTGAGGCGATGGCCGACGATGTCGCTGCGCTGGTGGAGGAGCTTGGTCTCGAAACGGTCGATGTGCTCGGCTTCTCGCTTGGGGGCAGTGTCGCACTGCAAACCGCTATTCGTCATCCAGAGATTGTCCGCAGGCTGGTGCTGGTCTCGACCGTCTTCAGCCGTGATGGCTGGTACCCTGAAGTGCTGGCGGGCATGTCAGGCATGAATGCCGAGGCCGCCGCGATGATGCTGGAGACCCCGATGTATCAGTTCTTCGCCAGTGTCGCGCCGGATGTCGAAGCGGGTTGGCCTGCGCTGGTTGGCAAGGTGGGTGAAATGATGGCGCAGGACTACGATTGGTCTGAGGACGCGGCCGCACTGGAGATGCCTGTACTGCTGATCGTCAGCGACTCCGACAGTGTTCAGCCTGCACATGCGCTCGAATTCTTTCATCTGCTTGGCGGTGGCATCGCCGGTGACTTCGCGCCAGCGCTTCCAGCATCGCAGTTGGCAATCGTTCCGGGAACCGGGCACTATGGCATCCTGTTTCGTGGTGATGTACTTCTGCCAGTGATTACTCCGTTCCTTGATACGCCAACTCCCTGAGTCAGACTCCGTATCTGTTTCAGGTCACCTGAGTGGGGCTGTGTCCTGCTCAGGTGTTTGCGTCCGGTTGGCTGCTTTTGCTATCTCACACGAAAACCTGTCGTTTTTATTCAAGACAGGGCAGGCGGATTCGGCTATGCTGGCTGAAATGCGTTGATGTATGGCGTGAAATCCCCACACAGGAGCAGAAGCATGGACATCCGATGGCAATACTGCACGATGGTCACCACGCAGAAACAGGAAAATCGGATGCTCACGGTATCGATTCTGCGGGAAAGCGGAAAGCCCGACTGCATGAACCTCGACACCAACCAGTTAGGCGCGGCGATTGCACAGCTTGGTTCGCAGGGATGGGAAATGTGCGGCTTTTACACTATCCCGCTGTCGGACGGCCTCGGCCAGCAGTTTTACTTCAAGCGTCCGCTGATGCAGCAGGCGTTGAATTAAAACCGCCGACGGTCATCGTGTCACCGGATTGCGCTATAATGGGTAAGCATGAACATGTTCGCCATTCGCTGTAATTTTCGCGCTTTTCAGGGCGCTGCCTCGTATCGGACGGTTGTCACACGGAGACAGAAGCGTGAAACTCATCTTTGAAGAACGATTCTCCGATTCCCCGTATGTTGAACGCATCTGGCGCAGCCAGTGCCCTGATCCCGGTATCTTCACCTCGGTTGCGCTCAGCCACTGGCAGATGAGCGTCTGGAAAGAAGGCGACCGGATGAATCTCACGGTGCGTGGGCCGGAGACGACCGCCACACCGGTCCCCTGCCCGGAGCATGAAGAAATCGTGGGCATCGTATTCAAATTCGGGACGTTCATGCCCCTCATCCCTGCCAGCAGTCTCGTCGATGGTGCGATAACCCTGCCGGAAGGCATAAGCAGGACGTTTCAGTTGAACGGTGAGGCGTGGGAATTCCCCAACTATGAAAATGCCGATGCCTTTGTCGAACGACTGGTGCGCGAAGGCCTGCTGGTAAAGGAAACAGTCGTTGATTCGGTGCTGTACAACCAGCCGCAGGATATCTCGCTGCGATCGGTACAGCGCCGGTATCTGCGTGCGACCGGTATCACACACAGTACGGCCTATCAGATCGACCGCGCCCGTTACGCCACCCTCCTGCTGCGGCAGGGGATGCCAATACTCGATGTGGTCGATCAGGCTGGTTATGCCGATCAGCCGCACCTCACGCGCTCACTGAAGCAGTACATGGGACAAACCCCCGCCCAGATCCTCAATGACGAGACTGCGCAGACGATGTCGTTTTTATTCAAGACGGCACTCTTCGAATAGGCTATCCTGAGATCAATCAATAACGACCGGATTGAATGCTCAGGAGACAGCCCGATGAATGACGAAATCACCACTTATATCAATAAGCTCAATCAGCCGTGGCAGGCGGATGTCTGCCAGCGTATCCGAGAGACCATCCACCAGTCTGTCCCGGAAGTGATTGAGCGTATACAGTATGGCAAGCCGCATTTCATGAAGGGCAAGCAGTATGTCGGCGTGCTTGGCCCCGCCAAAGCCTGGGTGAGCTATACGATCTTCAACGCACAGTCACTGGAAACGCCTGAGGGCCTGTTCGAGTCTTCCGACACTGGCGACCGCAGGACGATCAAAATCCGCGAAGGGCAGGAGGTCGATTACGATCTGCTGGCCGCGCTGACGAAGCAGGCCAATGGCTAGCACAGGCGGACACGGCAGCCGTGTCCCACGCTCATGTGGTGATCTCGTACATCCATCTCTGAACCCTGCAGGAGGAAACGTCATGGCTAAATTTCGCACCACTGTCCAGCAGAGCGGTAAAAACACTACTGGCTTTGAAGTGCCTGAAGAGATCGTCATGCAGCTTGGATCAGGCAAGCGTCCGCCGGTGAAGGTGACGGTCAACGGCGGTTATACCTATCGCAGCAGCATCGCACCGATGGGCGGTGCATACCTGCTGTCACTGAGCGCGGAGAATCGCGCCGGGGCAGGTGTCGCCGGTGGAGATGAAGTCGAGCTGGAGCTGGAACTCGATACTGAGCCGCGTACCGTCACGGTGCCGGATGATCTGGCTGCAGCGCTCGAGGCCGAACCTGAGGCGAATCGCTTCTTCGAAGGATTGTCCTACAGTAACCAGCGGCGGCATGTCGAGGCGATTGAGCAGGCCAAAACCGCCGAAACGCGCCAGCGCCGCATCGAGAAATCGGTCAGCGGCTTCCGCGAAGGTAAGGTCTGACACGCCTTCGAATTTGCACAATTCAACTTCTACAGGACGGACGCACTCTCGCGTCCGTTTTTCGTTTTCCGGACGCCGTCTCGCCGGTACATGCCCGTATCCTGATGTCGCTTCTGTTCAAGACCGCATGGCCGATCTGTCTTACGATAGATACGCTTAAATGACTGGCTTACAAATGACCGCTGTGACTGCACACTGAGGGGAAAAATCACATGGCGAAGATCGTTGTCTCGGAATTTATCTCACTGGATGGTGTGATCGAGACGCCGCAGAACTGGCATATGTCCTACATCAACGAAGACATGGGCGCGGCCACGATGGAGCAGCTTCTGGGGGCGGATGTGCTGCTGTACGGTCGCAACACCTACGATGAAATGGCCGGAGTCTGGCCGCACATGAAGAATAACGAGTATGGCATCGCTGATAAGCTGAACAGTGCGCCGAAGTATGTCGTCTCGAATACGCTGCAAAGCACCGACTGGAACCATACGACGATCATCAGCGGCGATGTGGTGGACGCGATTTCGAAACTAAAGCAGGACACCGACGGCGTGATCGCGATCACCGGCAGCGGCACACTCATCGCCTCACTGCTGCCGACCGGCCTGATCGACGAATATCAGTTGATGGTGCATCCGGTGGTGGTTGGGAAGGGCAAGCACCTGTTCCCGGATGGCGCCGATGTGAAGCTGAAACTGACCGGTACGCAGACGTTTGCGTCGGGTGTCATCCTGCTGACGTATGTCTCGGATACAGCGGCGTCTGACAGCGGCGCGCCTGTTTCTGAAGGGGTACAGGCGGGGTAATCTCTTCTCTGTTTCAAGATATCACAACGGGTTATAATAGATCTCTAAGGGGCGACGCTGGTATCGCCCCTTCAGCGTCCTGATACTGTACCGTCATTACACACGAAGGAAACTATCGATGGATCTGATTGACATTGAAAGCCTGAGACCAGCCAGCGGCGGCTCGCCGCGATTTGAAGGCTATCTCCACGGCGCGACCAGTTCGTTCTTTGTGGTCAAAAGCCCGCCCGGAAAAGGCGCAGACAAGCATCGCCACCCGTACGAAGAGACCTTCATCCTGCTGGATGGCGAGATCGAGGTGATCGTCGCCGGTGAGATGCAGCGCATCAGCAGCGGTAGTGTCATCGTGATCCCGCCGAATACCTGGCATGAGTTCAAAAACCGATCAGATCACAACCTGCTGATGGTCAACATCCACCCTGTGCCGCAGATGATTCAGGAAAACTGGACGCCGGAGATGGAGTCCTGAACCGGCATCAGATGCCTTTAAGGTGCATGGAAATCGGATACAATAAGCGTTCTGTCTCAAGGATTTCAGAACCCTGTCAGATACCAAGGCTTACAGACGATGGTCCTACCCTTCGACTTTGAATACCGGTCTTCGGAGTCCGCGCTGATCAGCGGGATCTGGCGCACAAGCAGTGCCGGACACGACTGCGAGACGTTTCTTTCGACCGCAGGTGTCCAAAACGAGATCGTCTTCACCCATGAACAGGGCCGGATGTATGTCACACTGCGCGGGCCGGAGACGAAGGCATCGCCAGCCCCTGTGCCGGAAGAGGCTGAGATGATGGGGATTATCCTGCGACTGGGGACATTTATCCCGGTGCTGCCTACACGTCAGATGGTAGATGGCGGCCTCAATCTGCCGGATGTGACGAACCAGTCTTTTATGCTCCACGGCTCAAACTGGGAACTGCCAACCTTCGAAAATGTCGATACCTTCATCCACCGTATGATTCGCGAGGGTCTGCTGGCCTATGAGCCGCTGATCGAAGCCGCGCTGGAGGATCAGCCGCTGCCGTGGTCGCCGCGTTCGATTGAACGACGCTTTCAGCATGTGACGGGCGTCACACAGGGGACTATCCGCCAGATCCAGCGGGCGCACCTCGCGCAGTCTCTGCTGGAGCAGGGCATCCCAATTCTGGATGTGGTCGATCAGGCGGGTTACTTCGATCAGCCGCACCTGACACGCTCACTGCGGCGCTTCATCGGCCAGACACCGGCGCAGATCCTCCGCCAGAGTCAGGCCGCAGAATAGGCTGGAAAAAGCTGTCGGTTTTGTACAAGATTCTTCGCTCGTGCTGGCATAAACTAATGTCATAAACCAGAGACAAACAGCACACACAACAAAGGAAGAGACAATCATGAGAAACCTGATCGTGACCGAATTCATCTCGCTCGACGGTGTGATTGAAAGCCCGATGTGGACCTTCCCCTACTGGAACGACGAGATCGCCGCCTTCAAAGGCGAAGAGTCTGAAGCCAGCGATGCCCTGCTGCTGGGCCGCGTGACCTATGATGGTTTCGCACAGGCATGGCCGGAACGAGGCGATGAGGACGGCGGCGCGTTCTTCAACAACGTCCGCAAGTATGTGGTCTCCAATACGCTGGAAAACGCCGAGTGGAACAACTCCGTGATCCTGCGCGACATCGAAGAAGTCCGCAAGCTGAAGGAAGAGGATGGCCGGGACATCTACGTCCACGGCAGCGGTAACCTGATCCAGACGCTGCTGCGCGAAAATCTGGTCGATCGCATCCGCCTGCTGGTGTATCCGGTGGTGCTGGGCAAGGGCCAGCGTCT
>JAEZAF010000126.1 GCA_023430545.1 Chloroflexota bacterium | reverse complement strand
TCAGGGTGAAGCGCTGGCCGTCCGGCAGTTCGAATACGCGGCGTGCGACCACCGGCTGAAGGAAGAAGGCATCGACTCTGCTCAGGCCGGGATTTTCGGACTCCTCACCGGCATAGCGATAGCGGATGGTGTTTTCACCTTCGACGAGTGTTACCGGCTCCGGCTGGACGAGATCGAGCCAGAAGTAATCGCTGTCTGGCGACACGGTCTGCGGGACATCAATGCTGTCGAGGTCATTCAGGCGGACTTCCAGCGCGACGACCGGTGCATCGGTCGCGATGTCCGCATCGGGTGCGGTGAGTGTCAGTCTTAGCAGATTTGAGGGGACATCCGGGTCGCGTCCGGTCAGGTCCATGAACGAGTTCCCGCCGATACCGCGTCCGGCCTCAAAGCCGATACTCAGGCCCGCTTCCGGTGCATCGACCTTTAGCGCTGACCACGGTACCGCCGCTTCATAGGTATAACTGGCGGCATCTTCGCCGGCCTGCCATGCGAGTTCCGCCCCGCGCAGGAAGCCAGAGCCGACCCAGTCCCAGACCTGCGGGCCGTCGGGTGTCTGCGCCAGCGTGAATTTGGCTGACAGACGATTGGCGGTTGGGGAATTGGTTACGTAGATCCACAGATTGTCCGCGCTGCCTGCGTTATTCAGGGTGAATGGCTGCTCGTGGACCGGATCGCGCACCTCCGCCAGCAGATACAGATACTCATCATCCCACTGGAGGCGGATCGCGTGGCTGTCTACGTCTTCACCCTGCCACAGACCGGCCCCACGCAGGAACTGGCGTCCGCTGTTGGATGCCAGCACGGGCAGATCGTCCGGCCAGTCATCCGCGCTGCCGTCGATCTGCGGCGGTGCCTCGGTGCGGTTGACCAGATTCTGTGTGCTGCTCATCGCCTGCCGCTGATGGGCGATATAGAACCAGTAATCCTCTGCGGCCTGATCGGATGTCGCGTCGAACTGGATGCGCATGCGCTGGCCTTCGCCAATCGAGACATAGCGCCCACCGCTGATATAGCCTTCACCGGTCCATGTCACAGATGAATAGGTCGGCACGCCAACCACACGTTCGCCGCGTTCTGCTTCGAGGATCATGTAGCCGTTTCCATCGACAGCTTTTGCCTGTAACAGAGACTGCGCTTCCGGAATCTGTGCCAGTGCGATCATGCTCATCAGACCCTCGATGGTCGATTCCGCACCCGAATTGCGATTGACGCGGAAGGCCACCGGCCCGTTGATGCCATCCAGCACGCGCCCGGTCTCGGGATCGTACATCTGCACATCAGCCATGTTATTGCCGAAGTACCAGCTTCCGATCAGACCGGCGTAACGGGCATAGCGTTCTTCTCCGGTGGCCTGATACAGTGCCGTATACGCCAGCAGGATCTGATTGGTCCCGTAGGCGATCTGCTCCAGCCGGTAGGGGACCACACCGATATGACGGAAGCGCTCGAAGACGATCTGGCGGATCAGGAACGAGTCCGCATCTTTCGCCGCTGATTCGATCCAGTCCTGCCGGTCGAGGGCGATACCCGCCACCACCAGCGCATGGGTCATGTGTCCGCCCCACGCATGCCAGAATCCGGGGGCGTTGGCGCGTGCCGGATGCATCCCGAACGGGTAATTGATATCATCGCCCAACTGATACTCCGCGACACCATCGGCGATTTTTGTCAGGATGTCGGCGGTGGTGTCATTGGGACGGGCGGTGTAATAGGCAGACAGCCCTAACAGGCCGACGCTGGCGACAGCGGGTTCGCCACCGGGAATCCATGCCGGGATCTGGAAGCCGTGCAGGTCACTGTACTGGCCGTAACTGCCGAGTGTTCTGCCGATGGCCGCTTCGGTTTTCAGATAAGCGGCTTCGAGCTGGTCGGCGTATTCCGGATCGATGCTGTCAAAAACGCGGATGCCTTCACCGAGCGACCAGAAGCCGCGCATGGCCCACCATCCAAGGCTTTTATAACTGGTGCCGCCGGTGGTGTTGATGGTCCCATCCGCGTCATAGACGAAGTTGTAGAACTCACCATCCTCGGCCTGCATGTACATGACGAAGTTCAGGCTGCGCTTTGCCAGATCGAGCAGGGAGTCGTCCCCGGTGCGCTCGTATTCCCACAGATAGATCACGGCGGCGCGGGCAACGTCATCGACACAGCTTAAGCCTTCGCCAGCGGCATCGACCCACTCGTATTCGGGATATTCGGAGTAGATATGCACCAGCGCCATGTCCTGATCGGCAATCGTGACCGGCTGTGTCAGGAATTTCAGGTGATCGAGATTCACAAGATCGTCCGTCACGGCATCTGTATCCTGTGCTGCGGTGGCTGTGAACGACAATACCAGTACGATCAGGCAGAGCAGTAACCTGTAGGGACGTGCAACGGCACGTCCGCTGTGTCCGGCACGTCCGCGATTTGAAATATTGTCAAAACTGGCGGACACCCTGAAGGGTGTCCCTACACCGCGTTTCCATTTTGATCGATTAAACATCATGAGTGTATTCACCTTGCAAAATGATCATTTCAACCTGCATTTCGCTATTTAACCTTTCACCGCGCCGACGTTGATGCCTTCGATAAACTGCTTCTGAGCGAGGAAGTACAGCAGCAGCACCGGGGCGGCCATCATCGTCGCCAGCGCCATCATGTACTGCCACTGCGGGGCTTCACGCGACAGCGACTGATCGAAGAAGCGCATGGCGACGGCCAGCGGGAATTTATCCGGGGACTGGAGATACAGCAGCGGCCCCTGAAAGTTGTTCCAGTTGCCCTGGAAGGACAGCACGGCAATCGCCAGCAGAATCGGCATAATCAGCGGCAGCATGATGTGCAGGTAAACCTGTGCCGTGTTTGCGCCGTCCATAATGGCCGCTTCCTCGATGTCTTTCGGGATCGACAGGAAGAACTGCCGCATCAGGAAGACGTAAACCGGCCCCCATGCGAACAGTGACGGCCACGTCAGCGGGTCATAGGTATCCAGCAGACGCAGCTCCTTCCAGATCAGGAAGCCGGGGACACGGGTCACGATGCCGGGGATCATCATCGTCCCGAGCATGATGGTGAACAGGAAATCGCGCCCCTTCCACTGAAAGCGTGAAAAACCGTAAGCGACCAGCGAGGCGCTGAAGATCTCGCCGAACATCGCCAGTATGGTGATAAACAGCGTGTTCGACATGATGCGGCCAAAGGTCATCGCGGGCTGAAACCGGCGCAGCAGATTCCAGACCTCGACGTAATTTTCAGGAACAGCCGGGTTCGGGATGAAGTTCACCTGCGAGGTAAAAAGCTGGTCCGGCGTCTTCAGTGATGTCGAGATCATCCATGCGAAGGGGACCAGCACCAGCAGGGCGCAGAGGATCAGCAGTGCGTAGATCAGCGCCTGCCGGATATGGTAACCGATCTGCGACGGCCCCTGCTGCGACATGATCCGGTCATCATCAGGGCTGATGATGGGCTGAGAGGTGATACTTGCCATCCGTTATGCCTCTTTCTCAGTCGCGCCCTGATAGAACACCCAGGCGCTCGATGAACGGAAGATCAGCAGTGTCAGGGCGAAGATGATCAGCATCAGAATCCACGCCATTGCGGAGGCCATGCCCATCTCGCGGACATCGAAGGCTTCGCGATAAATCAGCCAGTTGACGAAGGTGCCGACGGACTCCGGTGTCTGGATGAAGGCTGCGATCTCGAAGACCTGAAGCGCGGCAATGGTGGAAGTCACCAGATTGAAGAACAGCGACGGGCTGAGCATCGGGAGGGTGATAAAGCGGAACTTCTTCCAGTCATTCGCGCCGTCAATGTCGGCGGCTTCGTACAATTCCTGCGGGATGCCCTTCAGCCCTGCCAGCAGAATCACCGAGTTCGCGCCGAATACGCCCCACAGGCTGATAATCAGGAAGGCGGGCAGTGCCAGCGCCGGATCGGTGAACCAGCGCGGCGTTTCAACCCCCAGCAGATTGATGACCGGTGAAAGGGCGGTGTTGATGATGCCGGACTGCGAGAACATCCAGCGCCACAGCAGCGCCATTGCGACGGCGGGCAGAATCGCAGGCATATAAAACAGGGTTCGCCACAGGCCGAGGAAGCGCACCTTCTGATTCATCAGCAGGGCGACAGCCAGTGACCCCATGAGGCCGAGCGGCACACTGATGAAGGCGTAGGGCAGCGTCAGCCGCAGCGACCGCCAGAACTCATCTTCGCGTGCGCCAAAGACGAAGCCGCCGTCGCCGACTTCAACCCGCACGACTTCATCATAGCGGCGCGGCAGCACTTCGGCGCTGCGCTGCTCACGGGATTCCAGTGGGCCGATGTGCAGGCTGAATAACTGCTCATAATTCTGAAGGCCGACCCACTTAGGAGCGCTGAATAAGTTATATTCCGTAAAGCTCAGGTAAAAAGAAGCGCCAATCGTAAAGACATTGAAGATCAGAAATCCGATCAGCCACGGCATGATCAGGGCGCGTCCGGTGGCGGCTTCGCGTTTGATGCCGATCATCACCTGCACGCGGTACGTCACGTAGATGATGACCAGCAGGCCGATGGCGACCAGAAAGTAGCGGGCCAGTGTCGGCAAATAAGTATTGAGAACTTCAGGAACCATCGCCAGCTTCCTTGCTTATCGTGCGGCTGTGGGATTGTGGATCTGATTCTTCTGATGAGATGAGGGACAACGACTAAACACGCTTGCTTGTCGTTGTCCCTCGGTTTTGAGAACCGGTCTGCATTTCCCGGTTCTGCTGACAGGGGGATGATGTGGTGGTTCATCCCCCTGTGATTCGCAGGTCTAAATGCTTACGGCAGTGTGTCTTCCAGATCGAGGCGGACTTCGGCGGCCAGTTCTTCGACAGACAGGTCGGTCTCGTCGTTGATCAGCGGACCCCAGAAATCAGACCAGAAGATGCTGTCGAACTCGACATAGTTACCGAAGATCGGCAGGGCGCGCATATCCTGTGCTGCGGCGACAATCGCTTCCGCGCTGGCTTCCTTGCGCGGTTCTGCTGAAACCAGATGCTCCGCCGTCGCCTGAGAGATACGCGGAGAGACGATCTTCCAGTTATGGGTGGCTTCGGTCAGCTTCAGCAGCGCGTCGCAGACCAGTTCCGGATTTTCCTGTGCATTGACGGAACCGGCGTTGACAACCGTGCTGGCATTCCATGCGAAGGTGGTAATCGAACCGGTTTCGGGATGCGCCGGGACGTGGATCACCTGGGTCGGGACGCCTTCCACGCGGTCGAGGTCGTCGGCTGCACCGCCCATGAACATGGCGATCTTACCGGCCTTGTACATCTCACCGAAGCCCTGCTCGGCGATGATCTCGCGGCTGGGGGACATTTCCGGATTGTAGGCCGTGCTCAGGTAGAACTCGAAGCCTTCGATGAATTCCGGGGAGTCGATCGGTGCTTCGGTGAAGTCTTCATTGATCAGTTCGCCACCGGCCTGCCAGACGAAGATGTAGGGGGGCGGCCAGCTGTTGTTGGTGAAGCCCCACTGATCGGTTGTGCCGTCTTCGTCGGTGTCGAGGGTCAGGGCCTTCGCCTTCTCGACGAAGTCATCCCACGTCCAGCCTGCTTCGGGATATTCCACGCCTGCCGCGTCGAACAGATCGGTATTGTAGTAGACGACCACCGGCTGGGCGATCCACGGGAGACCGTAGACGCCGCCTTCGTATTCGTTGACGGCCAGAATGCCCGGATAGTAGTCGTTGAGGTCACCGGCAGTACCCGGCTCGGCATCGGCCACGCACTCGGTCAGATCCATGAACACGCCTTCAGACTTCAGCGCCATGTTGTTCTGGTCCATCCAGTACAGGTCGGCACCGGTATCGGGTGCGGCAAGCTGAGTCTTCACGACGGTGTAGTAGTCCGCCGGGATGGGGGCCTGTGCGATCTGGTATTCGGTCGTATTAGCGTTGATTTCGTCGATGATCTCCTGAAGCTCGGCGGCTTCATCGACACCAGCCCACGTTGAGATTGTGATGGTGGGGACATCCTGTGCGGCCACTGGCATCACAGTCAGCAGAAGCGCTGCCACCAGCAGACTGCCTAAAATACGCAGTTTCATGAGTTTTTCCTTTCCTTGCAAAAGTGTTTATGTCGAATTTTTGCGATGACTGAACCCGAACTTTATCCTGTAATTCTGTATGCTGTGCTCCTTTCTCTTCTGCAAGTTGCAGCCTGCAACTTGCAGCACCTGTTTTATGTCTCGGCACCGGGGATGTATCAGCCCAGCGCCCGTGTGGACTCTCGCTCGACGAACTGTACCGCCAGCGTGACTGCCGCCGGTGTCATGTTCGGAGCGTCGATCACATCAATTAAACGGCGGGCGGCTTCCTGCCCAAGCTGACGCTTGGGGATATGGATGGTCGAGAGCGCTGGGTGATTGAGCGCCGCCCAGTCGATGTCGTCAAAACCAACGACCGAGAGGTCGTCGGGGACTCGTTTGCCATGCTGCTGTGCCGCCCGGATGACGCCGATTGCCATCGAGTCATTGACCGCGCAGATCGCGGTCAGGTCGGGATAGCGTTCGTTCAGCAGGCGATAGGCTTCCTGACCGCTGTCAATCGTGGTGCGGTCCATATGGACGGCCTGCAAAGGAAGACCGGCGCGGCGCAGGGCGCGTTCATAACCCTGCATACGCTGCGAGGCGCTGTGCCAGTCGATGGGGCCGGTGGCGATGCCGATACTGCGATGTCCACCCTCTATCAGATGCTGCGCCGCCATCAGGCCGCCCACTTCGTTATCACTGTTGACGGTATTCAGGCTGATGTATTCCAGCCGGTTATCGACCAGCACCATCGGGATGTCACTGCTGGCGAGTGAAGTGATAAACCCGCTGGGGATGTCCGGTCCGGCGAGGATCATGCCATCGATGCGGCGCTCTTTCACAAAGCGGAAGTTCTGCGGCTCCGCGACGATTTCATCGGTCAGCGTCGCAATGGTGACGTGATAATCGGTCTGGGCGCAGTACTGTTCCATGCCCTGAAGGATCGGGCCGTAGAAGGGATCGTTATGGGTGGGAAGGCCGGGTTTCTCGCGGACGAAGAAACCGAGTGTGAAGGTGCGTGAGGTCGCCAGCCCACGCGCCAGCAGACTGGGCGTGTAATTCAGTTCCCGTGCGCGTTCCAGAATGCGTTCACGCAGTGCTGTCCCCACACCAGGGCGGTCATTCAGCGCACGCGATACGGACGCACTGGAGATATTCAGGTCGGCGGCAATCTGCTCAATAATCGATGGCATGAAATTTATTCAGTCTGACGTATAATTTACGTAAGCGTTTACGCAGATATTGACGTAAATTTAGCGCTGTTTGCAAATGCTGTCAAATAAATGGTTGCTGAATGTGCTGTGTCATTAGTTTGGATAGAACTATCCGCCAGTTTAGGGTTGATAGTGACAACCCGCATGAGCAGCGGCTGAAACTTAGGAGAGAAAATGTTTACACGCAGTCCCCTGAACCCGTTGATTACCCCTGCGCAGGTGGCTCCATCGCGCCCTGACTTTGAGGTGATTGGTACCTTCAATGCTGGTGTGACGCGCTTCGGCGATGAAGTCCTGCTGCTGGTGCGTGTGGCGGAAAGACCCATCTCGTATGATGCAGACACAGTGCAGGCCCCGTATTACACCGCACAAGGCGAACTGGTACTGAAAGCCTTCGACCGCGCCGACCGTGCCTATGATTTCAGTGACCCGCGCAAGATCTCGCACCATCAGACCGGTGAACTGTATCTGACCAGCGTCAGCCATCTGCGGTTGGCACGCAGCACCGACGGCCTGCACTTCACCATTGACCCGCAGCCGTGGCTGACTCCGTCTGGCCGTTATGAGGCGTTCGGCGTCGAGGATGCGCGAATCACGTTCATCGACGATCGCTATTACGTCAATTACACAGCGGTCAGCCCGTATGGGATTGCGACGTCGCTGGTCACGACCCAGGACTTCAGGACCTTCGAACGGCAGGGCATCATCTTCCCGCCGTCCAACCGTGATGTGGCGCTTTTCCCGCAGAAGATCGGCGGGCAGTATGTCTGCTATCACCGCCCGATGCCCGGTTTCTTCGGCAGCATGAATATCTGGATCGCGTCGTCGCCGGATCTGGTGCGGTGGGGCGATCATCAGGTGGTGCTGGAGTCGCGTCCCGGTGGCTGGGATGGTGGCCGCGTAGGAGGGGGTGCGCCGCCGCTGTGGACCGAGCAGGGCTGGCTGTCGATTTATCACGCCGCCGATCCGAATGACCGCTACTGTCTCGGCGCGTTTCTCACCTCGCATGATGCGCCGGGGCGTGTGATCCGTCAGGCGCATCAGCCGATTCTGGTGCCGGAAGCGCCCTACGAAACACAGGGCTTTTTCCCGAATGTCGTCTTTAGCTGCGGGGCGCTGCTCGATGGGGACCGGCTGAAGGTGTATTACGGCGCATCAGACGAGAGCATGGCACTGGCCGAAGCCTCTGTGACGGAGGTGCTGTCCGCGCTGTCTGAAGTGTGAGGGCAGTGATTGCGAAGATGGGGCCGGATTCTTCCGGCCCTATATGCAGCAACTTTAGAGACTTGAGCCGGAAAAGCACTCCCTATCCTCGTTTTCAAAGGTAGGTATTTTCAGTGAACCTTACAGAACCCCCCCGGACAATGCCGAACATGCTTGCATGTCATGGTCACTGCAAAATACGCGAAATGTAGGGACATGCTTATGATCTTTCACAAATTACGAGGGAGATCATTTTTCGGAGCGATTCCGCTGTAGGGGCGACCCTGTGTGGTCGCCCGTTTTTCTCCGTATTGAATTATAAAACGACATCAGCATGTCCGGTGAGTCCGTCCGAAAACCCCTGATAACACACCCATCTTCCCTGCAAAATACGCGGCGGGTAGGGACGCGGCACTGCCGTGTCCGCTGTAAATCCGCCGCATCATCCCCCCACACGGGATTTCATTCCCATTAGAAAAACAAAACCAATTTCAAACGTTCAGCTGTTCTTTCCTGTTTATCAGGTGAGTTCAGACGATTTCTAAAGTTGCAGTACATAGGGCCGGATTCTTCCGGCCCTGCATTTTGTGTACTTTGCATTCATGTGGACATGATACTGTCGTGTCCGGCATTTTCATGCGCTTCAGAGAATTCGTGCAGTCCTCTGCAAATTGATGCTCATCCCTTGAAAATCTGCTTACTAATGGCACCATAAACGTACAGACGGCAAAAATGCGTTATCCTACAGTATCGGGATTGACGACAACCTGAACCCGTTTTGGCCTGTCAATCTGTACGCGGCACTGGCAGCCTTTGATCTCCTGTGCCGCAGTCTGAATCAGACAACGTCGAGAGGATCGCATGTTGCTCACTTTAATAAGCATTATCATCACGGTCACTCTGATGATAGCGTTGAACGCCCTGTATGTTGCCGGGGAATTTTCAACCGTTAGCGCACGTAAATCGCGTATCGTGCAGATGGCGAATTCCGGCAACCGCCTTGCACGGATGATCCTGCCCGTGCTGGAAGATCATCACAAACTCGATAACTACATTGCCGCCAGTCAGGTCGGGATTACCCTGTCCAGCGTGGTGCTTGGGATTTACGCCCAGCGTGAGATCGCGCCATTGATCGAACCACTGCTTGCATCGCTGCCATTCGTCAGCGAGCTGGCAGCGGCAGGCGTGGCTTATATCATTGTCCTGCTCGTGCTGACGACGCTGCAGGTGGTGCTGGGGGAGCTGGTACCGAAGACGATCGCCATCCAATACCCGGAACGCACGGCGCTGTGGACGGCGATCCCGATGCGCTGGTCCGCCGATTTCATCCTCAAGCCGCTGATCGTCATCCTCAATGGCAGCGGTGTGCTGCTGATGCGCCTGCTGGGTGTTCATCATGCAGAAGGGCACAAGCATGTGCATTCACCGGAAGAAATCCAGCTGCTGCTGACGCAGAGTCGTGCGGGTGGGCTGCTGGCCGAACAGGAACACCAGCTTCTGGAAAGCGCATTTCGCTTTAGTAAACTTCAGGTGGGCGAGGTGGTCGTCCCGCGTATGCGCATCATCGCTGCTGATATCTCCAGCCCGCTGTCCGAGATCCTGCGCATCGCCGCCCAGTCTGATTACACCCGCATCCCGGTTTACAGCGGCGATATCGACCATATCGTCGGCTTTGTCCATCTGAAAGACCTCTTCCAGCTTTCCTATGAAGGCAAAGTGACTGATGTCAGCAGCATCGTGCGCGAGGCGGCCTTCGTCCACGAGAGCAGCTTCCTCGATGATGTCTGGAGTATCCTGAACAAGGAACGCTCGTACATGGCGATTGTCTTCGATGAACACGGCGGCACGGTCGGCATGATTACCCGTGAAGACATCCTCGAAGAGATCTTCGGAGAGGTGCAGGATGAGTTCGATGAGAGCGAGAAACCGCCGATCCGCAAGCTGGATGAAAATTCCTACTGCGTGCGCGGCGATGTCTCGATTACCTATCTCAATGACCGCCTGAATCTGTCGCTGGTCAGCCCGGATGCCTACACCATCGGCGGCTATATCCTGAACGAACTCGGTCACCTGCCGGAAGTCGGAGACAGGATCACCGCCGGCACTGTGACACTGACCGTTCGTCAGGTGGAAGATCGTGCTGTCGAGGAAGTGCTGCTGACGATCAGCCCGGTGACAGGCGATGAGAAGAACGCCTCATGAACATTCTCGCTGATTTTCTGCTCATTGCCGCTCTTATTCTGCTCAATGGCATGTTTGTCGCGGCGGAATTTGCCATCATCGGGGTGCGTCCCACCCGTATTGCACAGCTTGCTGAAGAAGGCCATGGTACGGCCAAACGTGTGCAGCGCATTCTCAATAATCCGGCCCAGATTGACCGTTATATCGCCTCGGCCCAGTTGGGGATTACGCTTGCCAGCCTCGGTCTCGGTATGATCGGAGAGCCAGCCATCGCGCATCTGATCGAACCGGTGCTGCATGATGTCTTCGGCCTGAGTGGTGATATCGTGCATACCATCTCGTTTTTCTTCGCGCTCGGTCTGATCACCTATCTGCATGTTGTGATCGGGGAAATGATCCCGAAGTCGATGGCCTTGCAGAGCGCGGAAAAGGTGGTCTTTATGCTCTCAACACCCATGCTGCTGATGCAGACCGTCTTCTCCTTTGCGATCACGGTGCTGAACAAAATCGGTGTGTTCGTGCTGTGGCTGATGCGCATCCCGCCGCCGAAGGAAGGGTCACGCCTGCACACGTCCGATGAACTGGAGCTGATCATTTCGGACAGCGTGGTCGGAGGGCTGGTGGAAGCGGAAGAGCAGATGCTGCTGGCGAATATCTTCGACTTCGCGGATCTGAATGCTCGTCAGATCATGGTCCCGCGCCCGCGTATTGAAGCGGTGCCGGTCACGATCAGCGAGAAGGACCTGATGGAGAAGATGTTTACCTCGCCGCATACCCGCCTGCCAGTCTATGAAAATGATCTGGAACACATTATCGGCATCGTGCATATGAAAGACCTCGTCCATCATCATCTGGACGGCACACCCTTTCAGCTTCGCGAACTGGTGCATGAGGTCCCGTTTGTGCCGGAGACGCTGCCAGCAGATGAACTGCTGTCGATTCTCAAACAGCGCCATGTGCATCTGGCGGTGGTGATTGACGAGTACGGCGGAACCGCTGGTATCGTCACGCTGGAAGACCTGCTGGAAGAGGTGGTCGGGGAAGTGCGCGACGAATTCGACCTGCACGAGTATGATCGCATCACAGAAGTGGAGCAGGGACATCTGCTGGTATCGGGTGCCACGCGGTTTGACGAGATCCGCGCCTATGTTGACCTGTCCGAAATCGAAGCTGAAGAGGGCGTCGATACCGTAGGCGGCCTGATGGTCGCGCATCTGCCGCTGCCGCCGCAGCCGGGTGGAGAGGTGGTGCGCAATGGTGTGACCTTCCGCGCCGAAAAGGTCAACGGGATGGCGGTGGAACAGGTCAGCGTGCGCTTTGATGCAGGTCAGCGGAGTTCAGCATCCTATAAATC
>JAEZAF010000091.1 GCA_023430545.1 Chloroflexota bacterium | reverse complement strand
GTCGGGCCTTCGTCGTCAAAAGAGCCTTTATGCATGATCTGCACCGACAGCCCCTCGTGATAGCATTCAAAGCGCAGCAGCGGCAGCGCCGGATTATCGCCCTTGTCCTTCTTCTGGCGGACATCGTGCAGTGCCGCGTGGACATCGGCCTCAGTCACCAGTTCCGGCTGCATGATCATCATCGTCCACTTCCAGTCTGCCTTGTTCCGGGTGATGAAGTCCGTCATATCCTCCGCCCACCACAGGCCTTCCAGCGGCATCACGCCGTAATCCACGCCCTGACTGCGCCTGATGGCGAACTTCAGGGTGTAGGCCACACTGAACAGCGCCGACACTGCATCCTTGTAACTCTGCGCGGTATTCGGATTGCCTTCCCCATCGATCATCAGATAGTTCAGCGGCGGCACATCGACCACGCTGAAATCCTTCGCCGAAGGGTTGTACAGGGTTTTGAGTTCTTTTTTGAAATCGCGTTTACTGGTCATGACAGGTCCCTTTCGTCCCGATTGAGGGGACTGATAGCCGGATGAATACCTCTATCATCCAGCCTCTCCCAGGGAGAGAGTCAAGAGGGCAGTCAAAAACCCATAGCCGAGTTCTTCAGTATCGAGTATAACGGAGCAGTGATTCTTTTGTGAATGAGATGAATTGTCTGTAATGACTGACCGACCCCGCCCCCCCGCCAAACCTGATGACCGTATTCCGCCGGATCATGTCGGCGTGCTGCTGAGTGCCATCGTGCTGCTGATTCTGGGCTGGGGGGGACTCTATTGGCTGGTGACGACGCAGATCCCACGCATCGGCGGGCAGATCTGGATCTTCTTCGTGCTGCTGCACATGGCGATCACGGGGACGGCGATCCCGCTGGTGCGTTATATCAATGTGCGCTTTACGCCGATTCGTGCGCCGCTTCCGCCGGGAGGGATCATCGTCCGGCAGAGTGTGTGGATCGGGCTGTACATCGTGGTCTGTGCGTGGATGCAGATTCCGCGTGTGCTGACACCGATTGTCGCGCTGCTGCTGGCGCTGGTCTTCATCGCCATCGAGATCTTCCTGCGGATGCGCGAAATCCCCAACGAACGGCATCCGTTGTAAACACGCTGATCTAGCTGTGTTTCAGGTGTTCAGCCGCATAACCGAGACAAGCGAGAATATCTTCGCGTGTCAGGCTTGGGAAATCGTCAAGTAGCTCGTCAATCGACATTCCAGCGGCGAGATAAGACAATACATCATAGACAGTGATATGCATACTGCGAACACATGCTTGCCCAGAGCGCTTGCCGGGTTCCAAAGTAATGATGTTGGTGTAATCGGTCATCTACGGCTGCTCCCTGAAGTAAAAGCCTACTCTTCAGGCGTTTTGTCCCGATTGGCGGCGTCAAATGCGACTCCGAGTGCGATGCCAATCGCCATACCGATGGCAAGATTGTTCATCAAAAGCCCAATCCCGGCGCCGATGGCGATTCCCAAAGCGAGGCCTGATCCCGGCTGCATGTTATTCATCGTGTACGTTCCCTCTCATCTCAGTTTTGACCGTACTGTGTATCCGATTATCGCACATCAGTCGTCCTTGACATCCCCTGCCATTTAGGGGTATCCTGAACGCAGTCACGGCGGATGGCGCTGTCAATCACGCATCCCCCGGACGTTTGTCCCCTCTGTTCAGGCAGGTCATTCGTGCGCGTAATCATCAACCTACGTTTCCAGTAATTTTTCGGACACCGCCGTGTTGATAGTTGACGCGCAGGTGATGCCCATTCGGGTGTATCCTGCTTTGTCTCCCTGATCTGACAATTTACGCTGTGCGTGGATAAGGCTTCTCTGTCTGTCCCTGCATGTAACACGATGAATCCTCACCGTGTTTGCAAGGCCACAGCGTCTGACAGTGCTTCTCAACTTCTGGCGGGTTGTCCCCGGTGAGAGTGCAGAATCTCTGCCTTTCAGCCACCTTTCGTATTTCATTCGTCTCACCTTTAACGAAAGGGACAACCTGATGTTATCTGTCACAACCACATCCACAACCACCAGCGGCGCGACCGTGCTGACCGTCGGCCACATTTCGAAAAGCTATCACTCTCAGCCAGTGCTCAACGAGATCTCACTGACACTGGTCGAAGGCAGCCGTGTTGGGCTGGTTGGCGCGAACGGTGTTGGCAAATCGACCCTGCTGAAGGTTATTGTCGGTGAAGTCGAGCAGGACAGCGGCTTTGTCCAGCTTCACACCGGACGACGCCTCGGCTATCTGGCGCAGACCCTTCAGGCCGCCGAAGGCCGCACGCTTCAGGATCTGCTGGATGACGCACAGGCGCATCTGCACGAACTCGAAGCCCGCCTGCGCACACTGGAGTCCGCGATGGCAGCGGCAGATGGTGATGCGCTGGACGCCATCCTGACCGAATACGGCGACGTGACCGACGCCTTCGAACGGGCAGGCGGCTACACCCAGGAAGCCCTTCTCGAATCCACGCTGGCCGGTCTGCGCGTCGATCATCTGGCCCGTGACCGTCAGTTCTCCGGTTTTTCCGGCGGAGAGAAAGCCCGTGTCGGGCTGGCGCTGCTGCTGCTTCAGGCCCCGGACGTGCTGCTGCTGGACGAGCCGACCAATCATCTCGACTGGGCGACGCTCGACTGGCTGGAGAACACCCTGAGTACCTATCGCGGCGCACTGCTGATCGTCTCCCATGACCGCACGTTTCTCAACCGTGTGGTGAATGCGATTGTCGAAATCGACGAGCACACCCGCCAGACGAAGCGCTACAGCGGCAACTATGACGCCTATCTGCGCGAGAAAACCCGTCAGCGGGCGCAGTGGGAATCTGACTACGAATCGCAGCAGGAGGAAATCCGGCGGCTGCGGCTGGAAATCAAAGAGGTGGCGCGGCGGAACAATAACTATCGTCCGCACACCGATAAAGACAAGTTCGTGCGCAATGCCAAGATCGCCAACCATGACGAGACGGTCTCGGCGCGGGTCCAGCGGGCGGAGACCCGTCTCCGTTGGCTGATGGAAGAACCTGTTCCAGAGCCGCCGGAGCCGCTGGAATTCCGCGCGGAGTTCGATCCGGCAGCGCTGCACGGGCGCTATCCGCTGACGGTCGAACGTCTCAGCAAGTGCTTTGGCGAACGTGTGATCTTCGATGAGGTTTCATTTACGCTTGGCGCACAGGATCGCATCGCCCTGATCGGCGAAAACGGCGCGGGCAAATCGACCCTGCTGCATCTGCTGACTGGTGAACTGGAGCCGGATGCCGGTCTGGTGGAATGGAGCGCCAGCGCACAGGTCGGTGTGCTCGATCAGGAACAGCGCGCACTGGATGCCTCGGCGGAAGTGATCGAAGCCTTTGCTGGTGGGCTGGAAGGCAGCGAGCAGACGCATAAGGCGATGCTGCTGCGCTCTGGCCTGTTCCGGCTGGATGATCTGCAGAAGCGCGTCGGTGAACTCAGCGTCGGTCAGCAGCGCAAGCTTCAGGTTGCCCGTCTGATGCGCAGCGGCGCGAATATCCTGCTGCTGGACGAGCCGACCAATCACATCAGCTTTGATGTGCTGGAAGCACTGGAAGCAGCACTCCCGAACTTTCCTGGCGCGATCATCGCCGCCACCCATGACCGCCGCTTTCTGGAGCAGTTCGACGGCGCGGTCTGGGAAGTCAGTGGCGGCACGATCACGCCGTATGACAGCTATGCACGCTATCTGGAAGCACGCGCATCATCCGGCTAAACACACATCTCACCCTGTAAAAATCTG
>JAEZAF010000086.1 GCA_023430545.1 Chloroflexota bacterium | reverse complement strand
TTGAACTCGAAGGTAAAAGTTCATCGCGCACTCTAAAAGATTACATATTGTAGCACGAATGTTCGGATTACTCGGTTCGATTTTTCTAACGAAGTGGACCAAAAATAATCCAATCTGTGACGTTTTGCCCCGCTAATGCGATAACACTACAGAAACTCGATCACCAAAGGAACGGGTATGGATGAATCAACTGACCATGATGTGCTGGTGCGGCAGGCGGTACACGATACAGGTGCGTTTGCCGATGCATTTACCATCCTGTACCGGCGCTATGTCCAGCAGGTGTACAGCTATTCGCTCAGCCGGACGGGAAATGTACAGGATGCACAGGACCTGACCGCGCAGACCTTTCTGGCGGCGATGAAAGCGCTGGACAGCTATGAGCCGCGTGGGATGTTCGGCGCATGGCTGCTGGCGATTGCCCGACGCAGGGCGGTCGATCTTTTTCGAGGTGATCGCGATCATCTGCTACTCGATGAGACCCGTGACGATGTCAGTATTCTGCCTGATCTGACTGAAGCCGTCGATGCGCTTGTTATCGAACGCCTGCGGATGGAAGAAGTCACGGCGCTGCTGACCAGACTGAATCCCGACCGCGCCGAAGCCTTACGCCTGCGCTATTTCGGTGAACTAAAGCTGCGAGAAATCGCACAGGTGATGGATAAAAGCGAAGGCGCAGTCAAGATGCTGATCGCCCGAGGACTGGATGATCTCCGAAAGATGCTGGCAATCCATGAGGAAACCCGATGAACGACACGCTGAATGACACGCTGAATGATTCACTTGAACAGAAACTGAACGCATTGCACGCCGCCAATCAACCCGATGCTGCTTTTGTCGATCAGCTTGAGGAGCAGCTTCGAATGGCACAGATGCAAAACACCACTTCCCCTGTCTCGCTGGTGAAGCAGAACGGACAGCTTCGTCTGCGCCGACGTCTGTTGGGCATCGCGGCCTCAGTGCTGCTGATCGCCGGACTGTTTGCTGTGGTCCCACCGCTGCGCACACTGGCACAGACAATCATCGACTTCTTCATTCCGAGCGAGGAATTTGCTCTGCCGGGGGATGATCGGCCTTTTACAGATGTTGTCCAGGACATTTACAGTGATGTGACGATGGTCAGCACCATTGAAGAGGCTGAGGACATCGCAGGCTTTGAAGCGATGGAATGGGTAAACGATGATTTTAAGATCATCAATATTCAGGCAGGCACTGCTTACATCATGATCGTTTACGAACAGGCGAATGCCTCTGATCATGGTGTCACTCTCTCCATCAGCAAATATCTCACAGGGACACGTATTGAGCAGGCTCCAGTAGGCCCTGATGCCGAAGTCTATCCCATAGAAGTAAGAGGTGTCCCCGGACAGGTGGTTTCAGGAGGCTGGTTGTGCAGGAAAGCAACCTGCGCTGAAGATGAATATGAATGGCTTTCCGATACATTCACGAACCTGTACTGGGAAAAGGACGGTATGTCCTACCAGTTAAGCGTGTCACCGTTATATGCCAAAAACCTTGTGGAGACGCTTGCTGTTGCCGAAGCGCTTCGCGAGGATCGACCTGTCGAGGTTGCAACGATCGCACAGGCTGAGAAAATCGCCGGTATTGAGGCGCTCGAATGGTCCACAGATGACTATCAGTTGATGACGATTACCGCTGTCAGGAATTCAATCTCTCTGGTTTACGGTGATGGCAACAAACCCGTCTTCGCTCTGTCACAGTATCGCCCCGGGGTACAACCTAAGCATGTGACTATTGGGGTCAATGCCAAGATTGAACCTGTTAGGGTTCGTGGCAGGACAGGTCAGTTTGTCAAAGGGGGCTGGGCGTTCGCAGAAAACAGCAATCCCGTGTGGGAAGACTCAGCCAAGCGCCAACTCTATTGGGAACAGGATGAGATCAGTTATCACCTGCTGATGGACTCCTCTGTCGCCGATACACCAGAAGAAGTGATCGCGATTGCGGAGTCGCTGGAATAACCGCGCCCGATGATGAGTGCAGGTGTAGGGATGCGCAACGGCGCGTCCGCTGGCCTGAAAAGGTATACAGGCGGACATCCCGTCGGATGGCCCTACACCGTTCTCCGCAACCGATCATGCATCTGATGGATGACGCATCTGATGGATGACGCATCTGATGGATGACGCATTCAAGCCAGCCCATGACGGAGTAAACACCCAGCCCGACACGCGAAAACAGCGGCTGAATATGGTATAATAACCGGACATCTGTTCGTAATAATCGACAGCGAAATTGTCCCGCGATGCCCCGCCCAGAACGCTCATTTCGAACCGAAGCGCTGATCCTCAAACGGCGCGGATTTGGTGAAGCCGACCGTCTGCTGACGCTGCTCACGCCGGTGCATGGCAAGATCGAAGCCATCGCCAAAGGCGCGCGCAAGCTGACCAGCACCAAGACCGGCCATGTCGAGCTTTTTACCAAAGCCGACATGCTGATTCATCGCGGGCGCGATCTGGACATCGTCACGCAGGCCGAGATGGTGCAGCCGTATCTGGCGCTGCGCGAAGACCTTCAGCGTGGAGCCTACGCCAGCTATGTCGCGGAACTGACCGACCGTTTCACCGCCGCTGATGATCAGGAAGACGATGCCGCGCTGTTCGAACTGATCGAGGACACGTTCGCCCGCCTGTGCGAAGACGCAGACCCGCGATTAGCCCTGCGCTATTTCGAACTGCATCTGCTCGGCCTGACTGGTTTCAAGCCGGAGCTTCAGCACTGCGTCGTCAGCCGGGAGGCGATCCAGCCGCAGGACCAGTTCTTCAGCTTTGCCGAAGGCGGCATCCTCAGCCCACCGTTTGCCCATCTCGGCGGATCACTGACGCCGATCAGCCTGAACGCGCTCAAACTGCTGCGGCATATGCAGCGCAGCCCGTTCTCACATGTGAAGTCGCTCAACATCTCGAACGCGCTGAACGCCGAAGTCGAGAAGATCCTGCTGGGTTATGTCACCTATGTGCTGGAACGTCGCCTGGAAAGTATCGAGTTTATCCGGCGGCTGCGCACGTATTCCCCGAAAGCTGCCCCGACGCCCTCAGCATCATCAGCACCCGCC
>JAEZAF010000085.1 GCA_023430545.1 Chloroflexota bacterium | reverse complement strand
CCATCAGGCCGACGAACCGTTCGCACTGGCCTCGACCTTCAAGCTCATCATCCTCGCCGAGTATGCGCAGCAGGTCGATGAAGGTGTGCTCAATCCTGATCAGCTTATCGGGCTGGGCCGCGTTGACCATTACTATCTGCCGGGGACCGACGGCGGCGCACATGAGGCGTTTCTGGCAACTCTGCCGGAAGGCACCACCAGCGTCACGCTCTCGCAGATCGTACAGGCCATGATTCAGTTCAGCGACAACGCCGCCGCCGACTATCTGCTGATGCGCACTTCAATGCACCCCTATCCCGAACTGTATATTCAACTGAACCTGACGCAAACCAATCAGCCGCTGCTGCTGTCCGGCCTGTTTCTGGTGCTGGACAATCACGAAGACGGGGCGCTGACCGCCGAACAGATCGCGGCGATGGATGACGCGGCCTTTAACGAAGCCTATAACCGCGTCGTAAACCTCTTCCTGAATGATGAGGGATGGTACGCCGACGAGATCGAGTACAAGCAGGAAAGCGCCGCCAGCAGTGCGAACCTGTCCGCTGAAGAGACGCAGGCCATGATCGACGCGCAGGCGGCCTTCTTCCAGCGCTTCGGCAATCGGGGGAGCGCCCACGATATGGCGTCGGCCATTACCAATGCCTATCACGAGCCAACCAGCCGCCTGACCGAACCGGCCCGACGCATCATGCAGCAGCATCTGAACTGGCTGATGGATGCCAACCCGGATAACCGCGACGTTTACAGTGCGCTCGGCACCAAAGGCGGCTCTTACATCGGCATCCTCACCTCGGCGTGGTACGTGCAGCCCATCGACGGTGAGCCGCTGGTGCTGTCGGTGCTGTATCGTAATCTTCCGCTGGAGACCTGGGTGGATTGGCTCGGTGTCAGCGGCGCACACCAGCAGCTCGAACTCAACGCACTGACCACCGGTGCAGGCTGCGAGGTCTTCGCTGAGGCATTGGGGCAGTAAGTGTATTTGATTGTCGGTTCAGGTTTAAAAGCTCACCTCACCCCTAGAGCGTATTTGAAAATTCAGAGAACCTGCCTGAGTCTTATGGAAACGCCGGACAACGCAGGCGTTGTCCCTACAAAATACGTGCCGCGCATTTATGCGCCATGTAGGGACAGGGCCGCATTGCTCGCAATGGCGCCCTGTCCGCACCCATAATCAATTTTCAAACAGGCTCTACAGCTCGTAATGTTAAGGTACAGGAAACTTATAGCGTAGTACAGATGTTCGGTGTGAGCGGTTAGAATTGTCAAACGAAGTGGACCCAAAAAGCCCCACCCTAAATCCCTCCGGCTTTCGCGGGTATAGGGTGGATGTGTGGAGCATGCACAGCATGTACCACGTCTTTACGATCGCTATGTGACTGGGTGTACCATCCACACATTGGGTTCGATATAGGTTACCTGATCACCTTCAAGATCGACCATCACCGGGACCAGTGTGCCGGGGACGATGTGCTGACCGCTGCCGGGAAAGGTCATCTGGGTCCAGTCCTGCCAGTCGGCGACAGAGCCGGTAATCCGCATGGCCTGTGGAGCTGGTTTGACCAGACGCGCTCCGAGGCGGGCATGCGTCCGCAGCCACGGGTCGAACAGCGTGCCATCGTCACGCATCCATGTGATGTACTGCTCCATTGGGATCAGTGGATACTGTGATTTCTGCGTCGGTCTGACGGGTGCAATCAGTGCTTTCAGGTGATGCTGTCCGGCGATGTCACGCATGGCAAGCACCATGCGCTGGCTGATGCCTTTGCCGAGATGTGAAGGCCGGATCGTGATGCTCAAGGCGCACAGGGTATCGGGTGCTGCACCGGCCTCGTAATCCTCCATCCCGCTGACGAGCATGGCATCCCAACCCTCATCGGGCAGGCTGTCGTCGTTTCCATCCCAACGCACAGGGATACTGTTACCAACAGCAATCGGGACATCATCCTCGAGCAGGATGAACTGAAAATCAGGGAACTGGGTATAGAGCTTATCCCAGTGCTGATTGGCGTAGGTATCGTTCAGCATAAAGGTCTGCCAGCCTGCGCTGATGATCTCTTCAATTGCATCGAGCAGGTCAGGGCGCTGGGTATAGGTCACAATCTGTTCGGTCATGGTGTCGTCTCCGTCGTACTGCTGGATTGTAAGCTCACTTCATTACTTTCCGCCATTTGCAGAATGCGTGCCGCCAGATTGCGCAGTTCCTGCCGCATCTCCGGCGGATGCAGCACGTCAAAGGGCACGCCGAGATGGATGAGAAAGCGTGCGCACCAGTCCAGACTGTCCTGATCGGTATAGACCGTCATCAGCACACCGTCCGGATGTTCCTTCAGATAGGCGACCTCTGGAGAAACGCGCAGCCGGAGCCATTCCATCGATGCCTTCAGCACGACCTCTACACGCCAGTAGGATGCCTGACTTGCGAAGGAGTCGAGCAGATAATCGAGCGCGTTGAAATCCTGCGGCGGGTCAAAGTAACTGCCGAGCAGTCGGTGTTCCACGATACGATCAAGCCGGAAGACGCGCTGCGCACGCCTCAGATGACAGTAGGCGACGATATACCAGTTTGCGCCATGATGCACCAGGCCATAGACATCCACCACGCGCTCGGTTCGGTTCTGCCCACCGGTTGCATACGCAATCCAGAGCTGGCGGCACTCATAGGCGGAGATACTGACATCGCCGAGCAGCCGCGCATCAGAGTAAACGGTGACCGGCGCGTTGATCAGGATATTCTGGACGGCTTTGGCCCGCTGCCGGATCTCCTCTGGCAGCACGCGCTCGATTTTCGCGACCGCGCTGTCCACACCGATGTCCTGAAGCAGGCCGAGCCGCCGCACGACGGTCAGCCCCAGCACCACGGCCAGAATCTCCGGGTTGTTGAACATCAGCGGCGGCAGGCGGAACCCGGGTGTCAATCGGTACAGGCCATAACGCCCCGGTTCGCTTTCCACCGGAATCCCCAGATCGCGCAGCATGGTGATATAGCGGCGCACACTGCGCACATCGACTTCCAGACGGGCGGCGATGTCCGGGCCACTCATGCCATGTGAGGACTGTAACATCTCCAGTACGCTGAGCAGTCGAAGGGTCGGGCTGTACGTCGGTGTGTACATGAGTTTTCCCTTAAAACGTCGAAAATCTGTTTCAATGAGGACAGATTATACCCTCATTGGGATTTATCATAAAAGTAGACCAACGAACCACACATCACACACGGTTTTTACAGCATCTGATACGACTGCAAACGATGAGGAGCCATCATGAATCCGTCCAATATGCCTCTTGAACTGATGCACATCGAAATCCGCCATGAAGAGATGATTCAGGCCGCTGCGCAGTCACGGCTGGTCAGGGAAGTGCTTGCAGCCCAGCCGGAAAAAGCTGGTCTCCTCCAGAGTGTACGCGGCCTGTTTGCCCGCAGCGCTGAAACCGCGCCAGAGGTTCAGGCTCGTCCTGCGCCAGTGAAGTCAGGCAACAAGAGCAAGGTCACACCGCGCATCGCCTGACATCGGATGTCGATGGACAATCTCAGACAGGTTTAAAATGTAAAACGGGATGGCTGTCATCCCGTTTTGTGTTGTCCGGCGTTTCCATACGACTCAGGCAGGTTTTCTGAATTTTCAGAGATGCTCTAGCGTTCAGCCTTCGCAGCACGATTTTCCTGAATGCGCTGATCGATCACGGAGATGACGTGATCGCGGTCTTTTTTCCATGCCTTTTCCAGATCGGCATCGTAACCAACGAAGGCCCACGGCGCACGCTGCGAGATGCCCTTCAGGGCTTCATCGACTTCAAGCTCTTTCGCGACCGGGGTGATGCTTTTCCCATGACGGTCAAAGATGTGGATGTTAAACGTCTTGCCGGTCGGGACGCCGTAGGTGCGGCGCTGTGTGACCTTCTTGTAAGCCCACACGATATCCTGATAGCGCATGGCTTCCATTGACGCATGCTGTTTATGGACCAGCCAGTTACGCGTGAAGTGCAGATTGCTGACCTGTGGGTGATCGCTGTGCATCTCGACTTCGATCTGCTGGGCAACACTGCTGGCATCCCCGAAGCGGCTGAGACTTTTCACAGCAGGGTGCAGGTCCGGATTGCTCATACGGCGCATGGCAGTGAAAATCCCGTACAGGCAGCCCAGCAGGACGACGGCTGCGATCGCCAACCCGATATAACCCGGTGTTTTGAAGTCGGTCGCATCCAGCATATAAGGCAGGAATACGCCTTCCAGATCCGGCTCTTCATCGTAGATGGCATCGACGACTTCGCGCTGGATCTCATTTGAAATGGGGATGAGGCCGCCGGTGTAGGTGGTCGGCAGATTGTCAGGGTCTGCCAGTTCTCCGGGGACTTCGACCAGCAGCCAGCGGTCGGTCAGATCGAGCAGCACATAGCTTTTATCGATGGTCTCATTGCCGTTGCGCTCGGTGACATATTCAAAGCCGGTGTCGTAGGCGTCCACGTCGTCAATGGTGACGTAATACTGCTGCAGGGTCTCCGGGTTTTCGATTTCGAGCAGGGTTTCGGCCTCAATCGGCTGCGGCCCGGTGAAGAAATTATAGAAATAGCGGAAGGCGGCGATTTCTGCACCGATCAGAATCACCAGTACCAGCAGACTGATAATCAGCATGTTGCGGTTGGAGCGACGAACAATATCGTCGACAAAGGTGGTTGTCATTAGCCTGTGTCCTTTTTGGGGATGATGGCGAAAAGGAAAATGAATGAGCCTACTTTCCGCATTATAGTCGGGAACGAAATTGAAGAAGATATGACTTTAGCGTTAGTTTTTGAAGATAAACCCAAATAAAAAACCCTCTCGGATGAGAGGGTTCAGGTGTGATGTCAGTGTGGATATGGGCGACGCGATCAGCGGTCAAGTGCGTTGAGCATGGTCTCGATCTCGGTGAATTTCAGGCGCGGACGGTCGCACTCTGCGCCGCGCTGCACCTCAAGCTGGTCAAGCTTCTGCCAGTCGGCAAAGGTGACCACGCGCACGTTACGCGATGCCAGCAGCGCATCAACTGCCTCACGCGAGGGCTGCGCTGGTTGATTCAGCCTGTCCTGCTGTAAATCTTCCAGCAGCTTTTCCACCGTTTCGACCGCGTCTGGCTTATTGGTGCCGATGATGCCGGTGGGGCCGCGTTTGATCCATCCGACCGCATAATCCCCGATGACCTGCTGGCCGCCGGGGGTATCCAGCACGCGCCCGTGGGTATTCGGGATGGTCGCACTGATATTGTCAAACGGGACACCGGGCAGTCCGAGACCGCGATATCCGACGGAACGGAACACCAGACCGACCGGAAGGACCTCGGTCCGTTCGGTGGCACGGGCGCTGATCGATCCATCACTGCGGCGTGACAGCATATTGTGGACGACCTTCAGCCCTTCTACCCGTCCTGTGCCGAGGATCTCGGTCGGCGAGACCAGAAAGCGGAAGATTACGCGGTGGTTTTTACCCTGAAGCGGCTGTTGGCTGTAGCGCCGCAGGATCTCCACATTGTTGACGGCGGTGCGGTCACCTGCGGTGTCGAGATATTCCTGGCTGTAGGCGTCAATCGCCACTTCCGCCGGATCAACCACGACTTCGGCGTCCTGAAGCTCGCCGAGTTCCTTGATCTCCGGATTGGTGAAGGCCGCCTGTACCGGTCCACGCCGTCCCAGTACATAAATCTCCTTCACACTGCTGTGGGACAGGGCTTCCAATGCATAGTCGGCGATGTCGGTCCTGCGAAGCTCATCGACGGTCCGCGCCAGAATGCGGGCGACATCCATCGCGACATTGCCGACGCCGATCACGGCGACGCTCTCCTGAGACAGATCGAAATGGAGATGGCGATAATCGGGATGACCGTTATACCAGCCGACGAACTCGGTGGCCGCGTGGCTGCCTGGAAGGGATTCGCCGGGGATGTTCAGTTCGCGGTCAGTCTGCGCGCCGACCGCGTAGATCATGGCATGGTAATGCTGCTTCAGCTCGTCGTGGGTGATGTCGGTGCCGAAGGTGACATGACCGTAAAAGCGGAAGTTCGGCTGCGAGGCGATCTTCTCGTAGACTTTCTCGACCGACTTGATCTTGGGATGATCCGGCGCGACACCGCCGCGCACCAGCCCGTAAGGCGTGGGCAGGCGTTCGAACATATCGATCTCGACTGCGAGGCCCTTTTCTTTCTGAAGACGATCTGCGGCATAAAATCCCGACGGGCCGGAGCCGATAATCGCAACCCGAAGCGGATTTTCAGAGGTTCCAATGGATGTGTTCATTGATGCGGTCACCTTGCCTTCTTTCTCATCTTGATACGGATGGGTGATGCAGTCTGTCAGCGCATAGCGATCTCTGAAGCAAATACGTTACGGAGCGGGTGCGTCCGGTTCGGCGGTTTCAGCGGCTCCGGCGGTACAGTCAGCCAGTTCATCCAGCGCGATAAGCCACAGTCCACCGGCGGAACCGTTGGCGGCCAGTGCGATGGTACGCTGATTAGGGGAAAGCCACGTCCACGCGCGGTCATCAGAAGTGATTTTCAGTGGCAGCCGTGTCAGTGATGTGAGCGTGTCCGTTGGCCGATGATAGCACTGAAGCTGCACCTCACCGGTCGCGGCATCCGGCAGCACAAAATAGATACGGTCATCACCGCCTTCGCCGGGGGCATAGAGCGGCGCGGGATAGTTATTGCCCGGTAGATCAGGGTATTCAAATAGTAGTTCTGAGACATGATTCAGGGTGGAGGTGAGGAAGTAGCCGGTCTGTTCGCCAATGGTCGCGCCGATGATGACGCGTGCCCCATCAGGAAACGGGCCAGGGATCGTGCGCGAAGGCTGCACTTCATAGACGTTGCCGCTGATGAGCTGTCCGGCAAGGCTGGCGGTGAAGTAGCGCACTTCGTCACCATACGCGCCGTAATAGTAAGCCAGAAAGCGGCCTTCCGGCAGCCAGATGAACCCGTGCAGGCTGACGCGTGCCAGATCATCATACAGCAGACGCTTGAACGAGCCGTCACGCTCGGCGGTCAGCAGGGTGTTGATATCGGTCTGGTAGACCATGCGCGTGCTGTCCGGGTGAAAGCTGAGGAACGACCGCTCGAAATTGGCTGGATCGGTCAGCCCGGTCTGCTGAAGCATCGCATCGGTGATCGCGGCGGCATTAGGGTGCTGGATGGACACACTGCGTCCGGTGCTGAGATCATGGCTGAACCACGTCTGATTGACGAACACATCGGCATCACAGCCGGATGCGTAGCGCAGGTTGGCCGCGTCGATCCACTCCACATTAACGATTTCACCGCTGGTAACGCGGGTCACACCCGGAAAATTCAGAAACGGGTTGATCGCTTCAGCGGCGGTCACATCCCCCTCGGGGATCACCTCGATCCGGTCGATCTCGACATCATCTTCATACAGCTCCACCTGTATGGCGAAACCCTGACGGGCACGCGGCTGTAAAGTGAAATCAGCCACCAGTCCGGTCCCACAGGCATTGACCGGATATCCGAAGCCTTCGCCGATCAGTTCATCGCTGCTGTCATAGAGTTCGGCGTAGAGATCAATACCGGTGTAGGCGTCAGTCGTGCTGGTATTTTCCAGCACACCTTCAACGAACAGCGCCTCACCCCCGAAAATATCCGCCCGCTGGACGGTTTCAACATCCGAGGCCGTCAGCCCATCTGCGACGGTCTCAGCCGTCGGTTCAGCCGTCGCAGCATCAGAGGGTTCGTCTGTGACTTCAGGGGTTTCGAGCGCCGTTTCGGGTTGGGCAGTCTGTGCCTGATGGGTGGTGGGGGTGAGAGCAATGAGCGTGAGAGCAGCGAAGGTGAAAATCAGGATCGCGATGCGCAGCGGCTGATGGACTGCACTGCGCATAAAAAGTGATGGCTTCATAAGCGTTGTGGATCATCTCCATAAATCTGAAAAACGCTTGCGGGTTATGCCACCACGGTGCTGTGCTGTCAGACGCGGCTGAACTTCACATGCTGAAGAAGACCGCGTGCCTGCTCGAAATTGTCAGCTACAACCACTCGCTTCAGGCGGTATACCCGGCGAAAGACTTCGCTCGCAGTGTGCAGTATACCATCTTCTCCAACCACGATCACGCGCTGAATCCGGCGATCCTGAATCAACGGCGAACCGCCGATGTAGTTCAGATTGGCAAACAGCGCCGGGGGGTGATAGGAAGGATGCGAACGGTATTCCACCAGCAGACTGACATCGGTGTTGCGTTGTTCGATGAGATTCCACGCTTCGTAGGAGCACAGGACCCATTCTTCCACGGTCCATTCGCCCTCGAGAATCATATGGATGATGCCGGGGTTGTCTTCAAAGTATTGTACAGATGCCGCCATAACCTGTTGTCTCCACTAAGCTCCGATTGCAAGCGCTTGCAAATTACGCCGATAAAATATTCGGAGCCACTACTTTCTGATATACGTGCAGTATAACACGCCGGACGTCTTTTTCCGGGTTTCATTCCTGAAGCATTCGTAAATTTTTAGAAATTGCAGATTGTATGCAATTTCAGTTGGTCGCCTTGCCTGTCAGGAAGAGGCGCAGTGTCTGACCGGGGTGGTTGTCGCGCAGATAGGCGATATTCTCCCCTGAAAAAGCCTTTGGCTGCATCCCGAAGTGCGAGATCAGGGCGTTATCCGGTACCGTGTTCTTTACGCCTAGAAGTTCCAGCAGGCTGGTCGTGACGGGTGAACCCGGCAGTAGCTTCTCCATCACAACCACTGGCGCACGCAGCAGCCCAACCGAGACCGGCACGAGCGCACGTCTGGCATTGAGCGCCTGAAGCACACGCCTTTCGATCTCACCCATTGTCAGCACTTCCGGGCCGCCGAGTGCCAGTTCTTTCCCGATGGTTGAATCATCATCCAGCGAACGCGCCGCTGCTTCGACCACATCATAGACCGACACGGGCTGGAATTCTGCCTTGCCACCGCCAATCAGCGGGAAAATCAGCGGCGTGATCTGTACCATGCGGGCCAGCGAGTTGAAGAATTCATCCTGCGGGCCGAAGATCGCCGACGGGCGCAGCGCAGTCCAGTTGGCGGCGTAGCCGGCGACATATTCCTGAGCGCGGCCTTTACTTTTCAGAAACCGATAGGGCAGGCTGCTGTCCGCCCCATTCTGGCTCATGTTGATGAAGCGTGGGACGGAGGCCTCGTTCGCCATATCGACGACATTGACCGTCCCCTGATAATTGACTTCCTCGTACGTCTGGCCGCCTTTTTCAATGGCAATCGCCACCAGATGCACGACGGCATTCACACCCTGCATCAGCGGACGCAGGCTCTCGCGGTTCAGCACATCCCCCTGCACAAGCTCGACCTGTCCGCCGAGTGAGCCAAGCCGCCGGTTGGCTTTTTCCACATCACGGACCATGGCGCGGACGGGTTTACCCGCCTGCACCAGCCGTTTGACAAGATTATTCCCTACATACCCTGATGCACCCGTGACCAGAATTGTCATGACCTTAGTCCCTCGCCTCTAACTGAATACCGGTAAGCCTCAGATAATCCTGCGCTGAAGTGTCATCGTCTGCCGGTTCAATTGGCAGGCGGGCCGCAGGATCGTTCATATCATAGAGACCAATAATAAGTTCATAATGAGCCGATGTTAAACTATCGGGGATGACCAGCGCATGCTGATCGATGACCGTTTCACCGGTCGGCCAGTCGATGGTGGGGAGTGTGCCGCCGCCGGGTTCGCTGTCACGCTGCGTGACCAGCATGCCGTTTGCATCCAGAAGCTGGACGAAGACCTTGTACCGCTGCGTCAGCGGCGCATCCGTCCGCCATTCAAGCTGAAGCTGCACGACATCCCCTGCATGAAACTTCACATCCTCACCTGAGGGTTCACCGTTCATGGCATAGGCTTCCAGCGTGATGTGATTGCCAAATCGCACAGCGGACTCGACGCTCTCATTCAGCGGCTGCGGTGTGACGTAACGTGCCAGCCGCACACTGCCAAACCAGCGGTCGTCGATCTCATAGGCTTCGGCGTCCAGCGTATTTTCGACGATGTTCTGGGGATCGCGCTCATCTGTCCCCCACAGGACAGCGTACACCCGCCGATGACCGGCGATGATGTCACGCACGGCCTGCTGTGTCGCTTCGGTATCGACGGTCAGACCAATCGGCAGTGGATAGAGATGCTCATTCGCTCCGAAATAGTATTCGAAGATTTCGCGCTGTCCCGGCGCATTCAGAATGACGGCGTCGGCCTCATCGGGGATCGCTGCCGACTGAATGGTCTCGGCAATGGCGCGGTAATTGTCGCGCTGGTACTGCGGCGCGTGATACAGCGGATCAAGTCCACCAAGCAGCGCGACTGTCAGGCTGAGGGTGCCGATCAGTGAGGCTAATTTAGGGGCAAGCTGAAAAACCGGCGCGGTGCGGCGCGGCTTCAGCGTCCAGAGAATCCATGCCCCGCGTGCCAGCCACAGCGCCACCGCGATCTGCGCCGGAAGCAGAAACTTGAGATTGGCTGGACGAAACAACCCCAGTGCCAGAAAGCCGCCGAGCATCACGATGAGCCATATCACCGGAACCAGCATCCGCCACCAGGTGCGGCGTCCATCCTGCTGCGGGAAGCTGAGCAGCCCGAACAGCAGAAAGAACGACAGCGCGATAGAACTCTGCCCGGTTTCCGCCGTGATGCCGAACGACAGCCAGCCGATCAGGGTGGTCAGCGCTTCGGTAAAGGGAACAGCCTCGCCGGTGTTCGGCCATGTCGTGATCTGTCCCCATGCGGTTGGCAGCCACGGGGCAAACAGCAGAATCGTCAGCAGATTGGCGGCAACATAGACACCGAGCAAACGCAGCGCCGGACGGGAATCCCTTATGCCTGGGCGCTGGAGGGCGATGACATCTGCCGCCAGTGCGATCAGAAACAGCACGCCCTGTGCCAGCATCACGGCAGGATAAGCGTAATGGGTATACAGTCCGGCGGTGTTGAAGAGCGCCAGTGCTGCCGCCCATCGCCACTGACGATGGCTGTCCGTCTGCATCAGGCCGACGAATGCCCACATCGACGCAGCAGCCCACAGCGCCAGCAGCGCATACATCCGTGCTTCCTGACTGTAGTAAATGCTGAAGGTGTTGAGCGCGACGATCAGCGCGGCGACCGCCCCCGCGCCGGGATCATATAAACGTCTGCCAAGTGCGAAGGTCAGCGCGACGGTGATGATCCCGGCAAAGGCCGAAAGCGAACGAAGTGCGAATTCACTGCTGCCGGTCAGGGTGCGCCATACAGCCAGCATCCAGTAGTAGCCGGGGGGATGAATATCCCGCCCTGCATTTTCTGCGATTTCAGTGAAGGTGCGCGTGGCCTGAACGTAAGCGCTGCCTTCATCGTTCCACAGGGACTGTGTGCCCAGCAGATGCAGCCGCACCGCCGTCGCGATCAGCAGGACGACTATGATTACTGCCAGCCACACGGCCTTATGCTGAAGCCGGTCCGTCGATTGTGGGAAGTTCATCTGCTGCATATCATCTGTCTTCTGGATGTGACCCATCACTGAAAGCAAAACCAACTGTGCATTTGTGCTGATTGCCCGATTGCGACAGCCGTCTCAGCGGTGTGCTTTGTTCAGAATAGCCGTTATCTTTGTGTCGAAAATTGTGTATCCTAGTCATCTAGTGTACCGCAGTTGCTGCCATTCACCCTGATCCCTGCAAATCTGCCACCGCTCAGCACTGGCGATATGAAGCTGCAGCCGCTTGCAACCGCTGAACCGAACCTCGAACTGCTGGTTTGAAACTGCAAAGAGACAGAGACTTCGCACAATATGCCCAAACGTACTGATATTCAATCCATTATGATTATCGGCTCCGGCCCGATTGTCATCGGTCAGGCCTGCGAGTTCGATTACAGCGGCGTACAGGCCTGTAAAGCGCTGCGGTCACAGGGATATCGCATTATCCTTGTGAATTCCAACCCGGCCACGATTATGACCGATCCGGAGTTCGCGGACGCAACCTATGTCGAGCCGCTGACACCGGAGATCTGCGAACGCATCATCGAGCAGGAACGCCCGGACGCGCTGCTGCCGACCGTCGGCGGCCAGACGGCGCTCAATCTGGCGCTGGCACTGGAAGAACGCGGCACGCTGGCAAAGTACAACGTCGAACTGATCGGCGCGTCGATGCGCAGCATTCAACTGGCCGAAGACCGTCAGCTTTTCAAGGATGCGATGGATGACATCGGCCTGAAATCCCCGCGCAGCTACGTGGTGGATAATGTGGACGATGCGCTGAAAGCCGCTGAAGCGATGGGCTATCCGGTGCTGATCCGTCCGTCCTATACCCTCGGAGGCAGCGGCGGCGGTGTCGCATATAATGTCGATGAACTGCGTCAGGTGGCGGAGCGCGGCATCAAGGCCAGCCCGGTCGGCCAGATTCTGGTCGATATGAGCCTGCTCGGATGGAAAGAATACGAGCTGGAAGTCATGCGTGACGCACGTGGCAACTTCGTGATCGTCTGCGCGATTGAAAACCTCGACGCGATGGGCGTTCACACCGGCGACAGCATCACGGTTGCGCCAGCACAGACCCTGACCGACAAGGAGCTTCAGCGCCTGCGTGACATGGCGCGGATGATCTTCGATAAGGTCGGGCTGGCGACCGGCGGCGCGAATGTGCAGTACGCCATCAGCCCGGAAGACGGCGATGTCTACATCATCGAGATGAACCCGCGTGTCTCGCGCTCATCGGCGCTGGCGAGTAAGGCGACCGGTTTCCCGATTGCCAAAATCGCGGCGCTGGTGGCCGTTGGCTTCGGGCTGGACGAAATCCCGAACGACATCACCCAGGTGACACCGGCCAGCTTCGAGCCATCGCTGGATTATGTCATCGTCAAGATCCCGCGTTGGGATTTTGAGAAGTTCGCCGGGGCAGATCGCGTCCTCGGCCCGCAGATGAAGGCTGTCGGCGAAGTAATGGCGATTGGCCGCACCTTCCCGGAAGCCCTGCAAAAAGCCATGCGCGCCCTCGACATCGGCATCACCGGTTTCGGCAGCCGCCTCGATCACGTCCCGCCTGCGACCCTGCGCATCCCGACCGCACAGCGGCTGTATCAGGTGGCGGCGGCGCTGTATGACGGCGTCTCTCAGGAAGAAGTGATTAAGCAGACCCAGTTCGATCCGTGGTTCGTCCAGCAGATGGCCGAGATCATTCAGGTGCATCACAGCGTGCTGAGCTTTGTCGAACGTCGGCGCAGCACCAACGGCGGTGGACGCGGAAACGCCGACACTGGCGACTCGCTGCTGGAATATCTGGATGCCGCCGATTTCATGAAGCTCAAAACGTACGGCTTCAGCGATGCCTATATCGCCCAGCTCATCGGAGACAGCGAAGAAGCCGTCCGCAGCCGGCGCAAGTCACTCGGTGTGAAGGCCAACTTCTATCGTGTGGACACCTGCGCGGCGGAATTCGAAGCACACACACCCTATCTGTACTCGACCTATGAGCCGGAGAGCGAGTCGTTCCCGACTGACCGCAAAAAGGTCATGATCCTCGGCGGCGGCCCGAACCGTATCGGGCAGGGTATCGAGTTCGATTACTGCTGTGTTCATGCCTGTTTCGCGCTGAACGAACTCGGCTATGAGACGATCATGGTCAACTGCAATCCGGAGACCGTCAGCACCGATTACGACACCGCTGACCGCCTGTACTTCGAGCCGCTGACCGTCGAAGATGTGCTGAACATCATCGACGAGGAACAGCCGGACGGGGTGCTGGTGCAGTTCGGCGGACAGACGCCGCTGAATATCGCGGATGCGCTGGCAAAAGCCGGTGCGCCGATCTGGGGGACATCGGTCGAGACGATTGACCTGGCCGAAGACCGTGAACAGTTCAATGCGCTGATGGCCGAACTCGGCATCACACAGCCTGCCGGTGCGACGGTCATTACCCGCGAAGAAGCCCTCGCAGCCGCCCAGCGTGTTGGGTATCCGGTGCTGGTGCGTCCGAGTTACGTGCTCGGCGGGCGCGGCATGGCGATTGTATTTGACGATACCATGCTGACCGAATGGCTGG
The DNA here is from genome assembly GCA_023430545.1 of Chloroflexota bacterium. Classification (GTDB taxonomy): domain Bacteria; phylum Chloroflexota; class Anaerolineae; order Aggregatilineales; family Phototrophicaceae; genus JAEZAF01. The sequence goes on along the minus strand of JAEZAF010000085.1, from coordinate 18,906 downwards.
ACAAGCACATCCAGTGGAACGGCCATCCGGTGCTGATCGACCAGTTCCTCGATGACGCCTTCGAAGTCGATGTCGATGCGCTGTGCGATGGCACGCACGTCACCATCGGCGGGATCATGCAGCACATCGAAGAAGCCGGTGTTCACAGTGGAGACTCCGCCTGTGTGCTGCCGCCTTACAAGATCAGCCAGTATCACCTTGAGATTATCCGCGATTACACACAGCGCATCGGTCTGGCACTCGGCGTCAAGGGTCTGTTCAACATCCAGTTCGCGGTCAAGGACGATGTCGTCTATGTGCTGGAAGTCAACCCACGTGCCAGCCGCACCGTGCCGTTTGTCAGCAAGGCAACCGGGCATCCGATGGCGCGTTACGCCGCCCAGATCGCTGCTGGCCGCACCCTCGCTGACCTGAACTTCACCGAGCAGCCGAAGGTCGATGGGTTCTTCGTCAAGGAAGCCGTGCTGCCCTTCCAGAAGTTCCCCGGCGTGGATGCACGTCTGGGGCCGGAGATGCGCTCGACCGGTGAAGTCATGGGCCATGCCGATAACTTCGGCCATGCGTTTGTCAAATCGCAGATCGCAGCGGGCACCGCGCTGCCGCGTGAGGGCACGATTTGTATCAGTGTCAACGATTTCGACAAGGGTGCGGCGGCCAAGATTGCACGTGACCTGCATCAGCTCGGATACAAGCTGGTTGCGACACGCGGCACGGCCAACTGGCTGTCGATGGTCGGCTTACCGGTTGAGCCGGTCAATAAGCTGAGCGAAGGTTCGCCGCATATCGTCGATTTGATGCGCGAAGGCAAAATCGACCTGATGATCAACACGCCGCGAGGCGGTCAGGCCCATGACGACGGTGCCGTCATTCGCGGCGTGGTGCATATGGTCGGCATCCCGATCCTGACCACGCTCAGCGCGGCGATGGCCGCCGTCCAGGGGATGCGTGCCCTGCAGGAACGTCCGCTGACGGTCAAAAGTTTGCAGAAGCATCATCACATGGAAGAGACACATTAAAGCAGCAGTTAACCTGTCCCGCTGGGGTGTGTTGTAGGGGCCGGATTCTTCCGGCCCGGTATCAGTATCCGTTAAAAGCGGCGGTGATCCATACAGATCACCGCCGCTTTTAGCTTCTATTTGTCCCCAAACATCTTCTTCAAACGACGATGGCGATGCTGGAAGACAAAGCGTATCACCGGAAATAAGATATAGCCCACCAGCGGGAGTCGCGGCTCGAAATTCAGGGTATCGGTGAGAATCGAGCCGCTGCCATTTGCTGTGATGATGCGCTCATGCCGCCATGCGCGGTGCATCAGCGATGAAGAGTTCTCGCGGAAGCCGCCTTCCCATACCTCATCCAGACACAGCCGGTGCAGGTCTACCGGCAGCAGGCCGAACAGCATCAGCCGACTTGTGAACACATGCTGCTTTACGGGAACCTGGGTGAATGGGACTCGACGCATCTCAGTAGGTGCGGTCATGCGGACCAGAGGCATTAGCTCAGCGTTGACGCCGTCAAGCGTGCTCACCTGCTGCCACAGCACGGCGGAGTCAACGGGCAGATCTGATGTCATTTTTACGGTGAAGGTTGTCACGGTGGTTCTGCTGCTTTCTGATTGTTCAGGGTACGGTGCTGGATTCGATCACAGGCTGGCCGAACGAAATATCATAGCCGTCCAGATCCTGCACGCCGAATTCACGAATCCCCCACGGCGTCGTGTACAGCGTATAGTCGATTTCTGCGCCGCTGGCCTGATACTCGGCATACAGCGCGTCGATGTTCTCAACCCAGAAATAGACGCTGGACGTTTTGCTCTGGATTTTCCAGTTGGGCAGAATTTTAGCCGGATCATCGGCCCGCGCCAGCATGATTCGGGCACCATTACGGCTGATGATGGCGAAATTGGCGGGGTCTCCATACAGGTTAATCTCGTCAAAACCGAGCTGATCGCGGTAGTAGGCGGTCGCTTTCAGAATGTCTGCGACAAGGAGAACAGGGGCAACACCGGTGATCTGTGCCTTCGACATAGGGATCAGCCTTTCGTATGTTATCGAGTTTATAGAGTGTGATATACGACTTCTCTATCATACAATGATTTTGTTGAAATCGCTCATTTGTTCGATGAACAATCCGTGAAATGTATTGTCCGTTGTGAATGTTTTTAGTCTCTTGTGGACTTTTATATTTTCCCACTAAAATAATGCTCTGTCACGATCACAGAGGAACCCACCCATGACCATCACCTTACGCGAAGTCAGCGGCGACAACTGGCGGCAGGTCGCACGCCTGAAGCTGGCTGAAGGACAGGAAAAGTTTGTCGCGCCTAACTGGTATTCAATGCTGGAAGCCATCTTCTCGAACGGCGAACTGCACAGCCGTGCGATTTATCACGATGATACGCTGATTGGCTACACCATGTTCGGCATCGACGGTGCGACGCAGGCCTGCTGGATTGTCCGCCTGATGACCGCGCAGGAGCATCAGGGCAAAGGCTATGGGCGCACGGCAATGGCACAGATCATCGACCTGCTGAAGCAGATGTACACCTGCAAGGAGATCTTCATCAGCTTCGAGCCAGAAAACAACGTCGCCCGCAAGCTCTACGAGAGCATCGGCTTTCAGGATACAGGCCGCATCGAAGATAATGAACTGGTCTTCCGGCTGGCGGTGGAAGGGTAGTCTCTAAGGCACTGCTGTGACCGCTGCCGCTGTCGCTGTCAGATCGGCATTGAGGCGCGGCAGACGGTAGTTCTCAGCCGTGATGAGGATGTGCCGAATCAGGACCTTAAAATCTTGCTCATCATCAAGTTTAGTCTCTGGCACATTGCCATGCCCTATCCAGATGGAGGCACCCTCGCTGTCGAACTCTTTTGTACAGTCCACCAGATAAGCCTGATTAACCCTGAGCCGGACGATCAGGCTGTTGGTGATGACCTGGTAATTGGAGTAGACCCACGAGTTACGGGTCTTCCGCCCCGTGAGGTATGGCGCAAGTGCCCTGATGCACCAGTCCCCGACCATATCCACATAGCGTTGAAAGCCGGTGTTGATGCCGACGATCATCATACTGCTGCGATATGCATTGTGCATCCACATCAGATTGACCGCATCCACCATCGAATCATGGACCAGAATAATCTGAAACGGTATTTCTTCGAACTGTTTCAGAAATTCATCCCAGTCATCGAAAGCGACTGCGCCCGTCAGCCTGCTTACATTCGACACAGAGAGCAGATCCGTCTCTGGTAGTTCTTCATCGATCAGATAGGCGACACGGAAATCGAAAATGCTGGCGCGGCGAATATCCACAGTCGGTAGAGGTGGCTGAACCATCGGCTGGCGACTGTGAGGCGAAATGGTCGCGGGGTAACCATCAGGGCCGGGGGTGACAAAGCGCGTCGGATAAGGCGTCGGTGTGTTTTCTGCCTGAGCACCCAGTCCGGCGGCCATAGCCAGCATCAGACACAGTAGGGTGAATAGCACAGCAGTCCATCGCAGCATGGAACCTCTTTTAGTGTGTATACAGCCTTCTATAAATATAATGATACAGAGTTTTTCCGGGTTTTCTTGAAATAGTAATAATCTGTAATAGTAATTCTAAAAGTATCACAGCAAAGATAGTCGTGTAACTTGTCGTCTCCAGCACATCGATTAAACTGGATACGGCATCATAGACGCGAACTGTAGGAGCTGGAAGAATCCGGCCCTCATATGCAGCAACTTAAGGAAATTGCAGATTTAAAACCGGCGTGAATCGGTAAAAACCCAATCTCCTAAGCAGCATAGCAAGTAATGCTGCCCTTCGTAAAACCTGTTTTTCTCCCTTCCCTCGGAGCGAAGCGACTGGGGGAAGGGAAAGCGGAATTTATTCCGCAGGGATGGGGGGGCTTTTTTCGCCTCAAATCTCTAAAGTTGCAGTATATGGGGCCGGAAGAATCCGGCCCTGTACGCAGCAATTGAAGGGTTTTTTAGTCCACTTCGTTTGAAAATTCGAACCGCATGACTCGAACATCTGTGCTACACTATGAATTTCCTGTACCTTAACAACATCTGCGCTGACCCTGCAAAAAGCGCCGAGACGTAACGTGGGCGGCAAGAATACCGCCCGCTTGCAGCAGTCAATGGTCAACTTTGAGGGGAAAACCCATTGTTGCCGCACAAAAATTTTGTGCAGCAGCAGCAGCAGCAAATTGTGGCGGCGCATTTTTTTTCGCGCCGCCGCCACCGCCACAAGCCGCAGACCACGGAAAAACGCCTGTCATCTGCTGCCTGCACAACCTGATTCAAGGTGTAAAATAGCGCTTAAGTTGCTTTATATCCGGCCCATGCCGATCACCCGTTTTCACACCATCCTATCCGTTCACAGTCGCAGGAGACTCGCACTGATGAAACCCAATGCTGGCGATGTGTTCAGTAATGCCACCGCGTATGAAGGCTATGTCGGTCGCTGGGGCCGGCTGGTCGCGAAACGGTTTGTCGAATGGTTGAACGTTCCACAGGAAAGCACATGGCTGGATGTCGGCGCGGGGACGGGTATTCTGACGCAGGTCATTTTACAGGAAGCCGCCCCGCAAAAAGTCATTGGCGTGGACTTGTCTCCGGAATACATTGAATACGCCCGCCAGCATGTTCAGGATGCACGCGCTGAATTCCGGGTCAATGATGCGGGGGATCTCACCTTCGAGTCGCCTCAGTTTGATGCGGCGGTGGCGGGGCTGGTACTGAACTTCGTCCCATCAGCCGAGCAGGTGGTGAAAAGCATGATCGATGCGGTGCGCGTCGGCGGCATGGTCGGCGCTTACGTCTGGGATTACGGCGGTCAGATGGAGATGATGCGCCACTTCTGGGATGCAGCCATCCGGATTGATCCCGTCGCAAAAGAGATGGAGGCGGGGCAGCGTTTCGCGATCACCCGGTCCGAAAACCTGCACGCGCTGTTTGAATCGCTGGATTTGAACGGCGTTGAGGTGATCCCGATTGATGTCCAGACGCCTTTCAGCGATTTTGACGATTACTGGTTGCCATTTCTGGGGGCACAAGGCTCGGTTTCCAGATACCTGCGCGGCCTGAATGATGAGGGGTTAACCGCTCTGCGTGATCAGCTTCAGAAACAGTTACCCACACAGGACGACGGAACGATCCCACTCATGGCCCGCGCATGGGCGGTAAAAGGCACGAAATGAAATAGCTATACGGCGCAGGATAATGTAGGGGTATACACCTTAAAATCTGATACCCTGACCCCTAACGGCAAGCCAGTTTGCATATAGTAAGGAGGGATAAGTCCCCTCTCCGGGCGGAGAGGGGATTGAGGGGTGAGGTTTAGAAGACCTGATCAGAGGCTCAGCTTGCGCGCCCGAAGTGCCATAAACACCGGGATCTCGGACTCGGCAGCATTTTCTTCCGCCTTATATGAGGTGATCTCGCGCATCTGATCGATCACCAGACCGGCAGCCGCCAGCCCGTTGACATATTCGTGCAGAGGACGGTGGAAGCTGATCGTCACACCGGAGCCGCCGAGATACGATTTCATCGGCACATTCAGCGGTGTCATATAGTGATCGACACGGCGGTAGGTCAGCTTGCGGTTTTCATCGTAGCCCCACCCACTCTGGCGCGGGATGCGGAAGCAGGGATGCGTCATCAGCAGCACGATACGTCCGCCCGGTTTCAGCGCCCACGCCGCCGAGTGCAGCGCTTCCGGCAGCGGATTGATGTCCTGAAGGCTGAGCAGGAAGACGGCAGCATCATAGCTGGCTTCCTGAATCTCATTGGACTGCGCCAGTTTGCAGGCGTCGGCCTGTATAAAATGACCGTACATCCCGTGATGCTTTTTAGCGAGGTCCAGCAGGCGCGGGCTGACATCGACGCCGGTATATTCCGCGCCGACCTGTGTGACATACGTCGCCAGCACACCCTGACCTGCTCCGATATCGAGCACTTTCTCGTCTTCTTTCAGCGCCAGCAGCTCCATCGTCGCCGGGATCGCGAGCTGCTGGTGATGCTGGCTGCCATCCTTGCCGACCCAGCCGTCATACCAGCTTGCTACCGCATCCCAGCCGGTGCGTGCGCCTCGCTTGGATGGTGCGGTCGTTGGATCGTATTCCTTGTAATCGCCACGGCGCTGCCCGCGCCTGTCACCGGAGCCTCTGGTGGCGGGGCGGTTGGACGCCGACCGGTTCGGGCCGGAACGGGTGTCCCCATCGCGGCGCGGCGGACGGCGATTGCCCTCGCTGCGCTCGTCAGTGCCGGTATTGCGACGAGCGCCGGAGCTGACCGGGCGATAGCCTTCGTTACGGTCATCACGGTCACGCTGATACGGATGACGGCCTACTTCACTACGGCCATCGACCTCGATATTGCGGCGTGCGCCCGAACTCACGGGACGATAACCCTCGTTCTTCCCGCCATCACGGCTGTCGCGGCGCTGGAATGGACGGCGATTACCCTCTGAACGATTGCCGTCGCCTTCATTGGTATTACGGCGTGCGCCGGAGCTGACCGGGCGATAGCCCTCGGTGCGATTGCTGTCCCGGCGCGGCGGGCGATCACCTCCTGAAGAGCGTCCCTGATAGGGTTTGCGATTCCCTTCAGAGCGATTCCCTTCTGAACGATTGCCGTCGGAACGGTTACCGCCTGACCGGTTGGCGTCAGGGCGATTGCCACCTGAGCGGCTGCCGGTACGTTCACCGCTGTCGCGCTGCTGGCTGACGCCCGTTTTGCGTCCACTTCTGGGTTCACTGCGGCTGTTCCCGCGGGGACGGTCAGAACCACGCGGACTGTCGGCGCGGGGGCGACGGTCGCGGGGGCCGCTGTCGGTGCTGCTGTCTGTACGGGATGTGGAGTCGGTCGGACGCGATGTTTCGGTAGGCTGTGCGTCGTCCGTCTTACGCTTCGTCGTGCGCCTCGGCTTACGCGGGGCGTCGGAGTCGTCAAAATCAGACATGGTATTCAGTTTTCTTTCGTTAAGTTGGATAGGTTCAATCATAACCGCCAATCACGTCAGGTGCAAAGCCTGCGTGACTGGCGGTTGATCGTCTTTGGACTGCGAGTTACTGGCGCGTGAGCTTCAGGCTGTAGAGCTGTTCATCAACAGCGGCCATGCGCACGATAACCGTATAAACACCGTCATTTGGCAGTTCAATTTCAATCAGGGAATCGGTGTTACTGGTATTGACCGTATCGATGTCACTGGCGACAACTTCACCGGCTTCGCTGCGCAGTTCCAGCGATGGGTTGCCTTTGCCCGTGATGTTGATCAGTTCCAGTGTAACCCCTTCACCGCGATAACCGCTGAAGGTCCAGCTATGGACGCCATACGGCTGGATCAGGTCACGCCGGATAACGCCATCCAGTACCTGACCGCGATCAATCGCTTCCTGCTCCGGCAGGGTGGCGCGGGTGGTTGTGGTGTTGTCAGTGACGGTGCCGGTCAGTGCCGGGTCTGTAGTAGGCTGGATGGAATGCGCCAACGGGTCAACCAGCGCATTCGGATCGGTAACGGTGTTGTTGTTGTCCAGCGGCAGTGGGTCCTGTGTGGACTCTGGCAGTGCAAGCGCCGGATCAACCGTGGGAGGCACAGTCAGCTCAATGGTCGGGTTGATCGGCAGTGTTGGGGAAAATGACAACGGATTACTCCCGTCAGGATTCCCTGCAGCGGTTGTCATATCAGTCGAAGGATCTTCCGGCAGAGGGGTCGCGATGCCTTCGGTATCACTGGTGGGTGCGAAGGGGTCCTGTGCCACAATCTCATCGGTGTTCACAAAAGTCGGATCGACGGCGACGTCTGCTGTATCGAGTGACGCCTGATCGAGTTCAGCCGTGCTCTCCGGAACGATAACCTCGGGGGTTTGTGTTGGCAGTGGGATATCGGTCGGCAGATCGGTGGCAGTTTCCGTCGGCAGAAGAATCACGGTCGGGACGACGGCGACTTCTTCTTCCGGCTGACGTGTTAGGATGATGGCTGCTGCGACAAACAGGGTGCTGGCTGCAACAAAAACCAGAACCATCGGCACAACCCACGGGCTGCGACGGGATTCAACGGGTTTGGCTACCCCCATCTGCTTCAGCAGTTGACGGGTCTCCAGCCGGTCGAGCATCTTTCGGGCGCGGTCATTGGTCGGCTCAAGGCTCAGGACTTCTTCAAGTGCGCGGCGGGCCTGGTGAATGTCATCGGTCGCATTCGCCAGCAGCCACCAGAGTTCCGCATTGTTGTGATCGCGTTCAATCAGTCGGGCAAGCTGCGTCAGTGCCTGGCTCCGCTTGCCGGATTTAATCAGTTCGCGCACTTGCTGAATCTGGTTGGGTGTGGTCGCCATCTGTGTTCCTCTGTTCTTGACAACGTTTCTAAAGTATCACCATTTTCAGATGATGAGAAGTGCATAGGACCTTAAGATCACCGCTTACGCGGGATTTCTGAGGTTTTTTTGCACTTTTTTTACGTTCTCAGGTCGGATTCTGCGCTCTGTAAGCTCCACCGACCATTCGACCGCCAGACGGCTGAGCTGTCACAACGGGTCGCTGTCCTGTGGACAGCCAGCTATAGTCACACTCTGCCCTCATCAGTATACTGTTGCGGGGTTTGCGGCTCACCTGCCCGATGGTCCTGTTTGGGCTGATTGGTAACCTGAACGCATCATCTGGGTTTGTGTTCTTAAGTAATTCAATGGACCTGCTGTAACAGACGTCTTTCAACAGAAAAAAGTTCACATATGACCTGGATGTCGCTGTTTGTATTGTTTATTTTCGGGGCTGTCATTCTCGGTTCGGGCGTGATGTTCTCCCCTGCGTGGCCCACACGTCAGCCGCGCATCGCACTCGCCGGGGCACTGGCCCTCGCGCTGGTGGTCGGTGGGGCTGTCTTCTGGGCTTATCTCTCCGGCTGGGACACACTGGTCGTCGATTATATGCTGTTCGCGCTCGTCATCGGCATCTTCCTCGGCGGGACGCTGTCCGGCGGGCAGAGCCGTGCCGAAAAGCGCGGTGAAGTGCTGAGTGATGCTGAGCAGGGCTGGACTGGACCGGAAGATCTGCTGTTCTTCGGCGGGATCGCGCTGGCTTTCATCCTGCCGATGCTGCTGTGGAATACGCCGCTTGGTGATCTGGATGACGTTTCGCGCGCATTATCCATCAAGCTCAATGGCAGCTTCGATGCAGCGTCCCCTTTTCCGGATGCTGACACTGCTGTATCCGATGCGGCCTTTGCCCCGGGATTCTATGCGATTTCTGCTTATATCAGCGGACAGGTCAACGTCGATGTGCGGACCGCACAGGTCAGCATCGCGGCGGTACTGGGGCTGGTGGGTGTCTGGCTGATTTACGACCTCGGCAGTGAAGTCCGTGATAAGCGGCTTGGCCGGACGATGGCCGTGGCGCTGCTGTTTGGCTTCGGCTGGTTTAATCTGTATGCCAGCGGTGCTTTTCCCTCAATGATGGCGATGCTGTTCGCGCTGGCTTTTGTGACTTATCAGCTTCGCTATCTGCGCGAGGGAAGCTGGTCGGATCTGATCGGGGCTGGGTTGATGTTCGGGGCGATGCTGATCAGTCACACGGGCGTATTCGTCGCCACTGCCGCCGGATACGTCATCTGGCTGGCGGTGATGTGGTTCTCGGCATCGGAGTCTAATCCACGCCCGACACCGCAGCGCTGGCTGGGGCTGGCTGCGGGCGTGCCATTGATCGCTGCGCTGGCAACTGCCCCTTATCTGCTGGACACCGGTGGACAGGTGCTCACTGCTTATCAGAACTCGATTGCTGCGCCGCTGGTCACCGACCTGCGCGATTTCGTGATGTTCCATAACCCGCTGCTGTTCACGCTGGCCGTCATCGGGATTTATTATGGCGTGCGCCGCCGCGATCAGATCACGCTGTTTTCCATCGGATGGGCGGTGGTGCTGGTGGTGCTGTACGGCTTTTCCTCACCCGTTATGACACTGCCGCTGGCGATTCTGGGTGGTATCGGCCTGCTGGAACTGTGGAACCGTCTGCTGCGTCCGGCCCTGCCTCCCGGACTGAATCGCCGTCCGGCGGCGGCACTGGCACTAGGGATGCTGCTGCTGGTCGCGATCAGCGTGCTTCTGTCGGCACGGATGCCGAACGGCCTGCCTGCCGACCAGTTCGCTGCGCTGGACTGGGTGCGCCAGAATACGCCGCTTGAAGCGGTGGTTCTGAATACCATACCCGATGAATCAGACTGGATGCCGGTATTTCTGGAACGACGCACGGTTGATGCGGTCTGCGAACGTGAGAACGACGTCCGGTGTGAAACCTACACTGCGCCAGATGTGTCCTATGATTATGCCGTCGTCTTCCTGTCGGATGCCGCCGCGCCTGCCAGTGAGTTTCAGCAGACGCTGTCTGATGCAGAGCTGGTATTCGATAACGGCGTGTCCCGTGTGTATCAGATGCCCGGCGCTTTCACGGGTGACGTGGATAGCATGACTGCCGACCCGGAAGTGGATGCCGATGCAACGGAAGTTGTGACACCGGATGCAACCGACACAGCTGACTCGACTGCTGAAGCGGATTCGTAACCGTTTATAGACCTGTTCAAAACCTGTAGAGAAGCCCTTTGACTCTGCCTTACTGGATTGTGGAAACGCTTCAGGCGCTGCCTGCGGCGCTGTGGATGTTCGTCGGCATCGGTGTGCCGTGTGCGCTGGCCGCGCTGCCGCGCCGTAACTGGTGGAATCGTCCGGTGGTGGCGATGGTCGCGCTGGCCTTTGGCCCGGCAGTGATGACCGCGTGGATGTTTGTGTTAGGGACGCTTGGCGGCGCTCGCAGTGAGCCGCTGCTGACACCTGCCCCGATTCTGACGGGAAGCGTGGTGCTGGCGATTCTCGCGCTGCTGGTGGTCCTGTGGAAAGCACGCCGCCCGATCCTGTTACCCTCAGTCAGCCGTAAACCCTTCGCCTTCGATGAACGCTTTATCATCGGCCTGATCATCGCGGCGGTCATCATCCGCTGGCTGACCACGTCCTACTGGAATTTCACCGAGTATGATCCGATCTGGGTGTATGGGTATGAAGGTCGCCTTTACACGCTGAAAGGCTTTATCCCAACCGATCTCGGCTATTATCCGCAGTTTGTGCCGCTGCAATACGCCTACACGCAGATCACGGCAGGCGGCGGCATCATGAATGACGGCGCGATCAACGATCATATCGCCCGCGCTGTCGTCCCGTTCTGGCATCTGGGCAGCATTCTGGCGGCCTACATCCTCGGGCAGAGGCTGTTCAACCGCCGCGTCGGGATCTTCGTCGCGGGGCTATGGGCGCTGTATCACCATGTCGGGATGTGGTCACACGCAGGTGATCTCGAAATCCCGCTGGCCTTCGCCTTTACCGGCGCGGCGGTGTTCTTTCTATCCGCGTGGCTCGGCGTGACATCGACCGAGCTTCGCCCACACCTGCATGATGCCGCTCTGTCTGGTCTGTTTCTCGGCATCGCGCTCTGGACCAAACCGACTGCCGGAGCCTTCATCCTCGGCGTGCTGCTGCTCGTGGGGCTGGAAGGGCTATACCGGCTGGTCACCACGCCGCGTCATAATCAGCGTCTGACAGCGTGGCTGTGGAAGGTCTGGACCGCCTTTGCCCCCCGCTTCTGGATCGCCTGTGTCACCGGGCTGGCCTGTCTGCCGCTTGGGGCGCTGTGGTACGTCCGCAATCTGCTCTACGGACACGAGCCGATCACGATGCCGGATGACTTCTGGCCGACGCAGGCACTGCAAAGCGGTGCGGAACTCGGATGGCCGCTGCTGGCAGGTGCGATTGCTATCGGCTTTGTCAGTCTGGCGTCGTTCCGTGACCGTCCCAACATCCAGCGCCCGAACCGCTGGCTGATGCTCGGCGGGATGGGGCTGACTGCGCTTGGTGTGCTGCCCACGCTGATCACACCGTATAACGCCGCCGGTCAGCCGGAGCGTATGGGCCTGCTCGAATGGCTGGCAGTCGCGGCGGGTGTCGGGTTGACTGGGGGAGTGCTGTGGGGCTGGGCCTCACGCTATCTGACCACAGCCGCACGCCGGGATCTGAACAAAGTCGCATGGGCGCTGCTGCTGGCCCTGCCGTATTTCATCACATGGTTTATCTCGTACAGCTACCATTACCGGCTGTCGTTCGCCATTGTCCTGCTGATGATCCTGCCAAGCGCCGTGATGCTGGCACACTGGGCACAGCGCATCATGGATCTGTCACCGCGTCCGCGCCGCTGGATGTATCAGGCCGCGCTGATCGCCCTGCTGATTCCCGGTGTGTTTTCATCGCTCTATCAGTATCGCGGTGGCTGGGACTGGCTGTGGTCCAATGAGTTCCCGGACGATTTCTCGAAACTGGTGATCACAAACGAAGCGCTGGCACTGACAATGCATGCGCTTCAACAGGATATCGCTGCGCAGGGAATCACTGATCCGGTGATCGTCGCGCCCGGTTTGCAGCGGATGCCGTTCTTCTTCCCGCTGGAAGATGTGCGTAACCAGATTGCGCCGGTCACGCTGGACGAGATCGCAGATGCCGATTATTACGTCTACACGCAGGAAGCGGCATGGTACTATCCTGAAAACGGACTGCCCGTGCAGAACCAGATCACGGGATCGTTCAACCGCAGCCGGGTGATGATGCCGTTATACGGCGTTGCAGACAGCAGCTTCTTCTCGCGTATCTTCCGCCTGCGCGAACCGGAGCGCCGTTTTCAGCGTCCCCGTAACCTGACCGAACCTGAAGCAGAGATCATCGTAGGCGACTTTGCCCGTTTTGTCGGCAGCCGTGTGCCAGAGGTCGAAGGCATGGAAATCACATTGGATGCCGAAAGTACACAGTTGATGCAGCTTGTCTGGCAGGGGATTCAACCCGCAGCGCTGGACTACAACATCTATGTGCATCTGCTTGATGAAGAGGGCACGCTTTACGCTGCATGGGATTCGCCACCAGTCCCGAACGAGTTCACCTACTATTCCACGCGGCTGTGGGAAGCAGACGAGTACATCATCGGGGAACACGCGCTTCAGCTCACCCCGGCTTCACTGACAGTGGCCGAGATCCCACCCGGCGAATATCACATCCGCATCGGCTTCTATGATTTCTTTGCAGAAGACAAGGCACGTCTCCCGCTGACCATCGGCGCTGAGATATCCGACGGCTACATCCTGCCGTATACGGTTATCGTCCAGTGAGTCAATTCGCCAGTTTACAGCGCCTGCGTCGAGATGATAAATGATGCCGTTGCCGGATTGGTCGCCAGCGGAACGTTATGTGCGTTGCAGATGCGCAGCAGGCTCTGAATGTCGGGGTCGTGCGGGTGCTTACCCAATGGATCGACGAAGAAGAACACTGCCTCGATGACACCTTCCGCGACTTTGGCCGCGATCTGCGCATCACCGCCGAGTGGGCCAGACATCATCCGGGTGATTTTCAGGCCGCATTTGTCGTGAAGCAGAGAGCCGGTGGTGCTGGTTGCGATCAGCTCATAGCGTTCCAGCACATCCTTATACTGCATGGCAAAGGCCACCATATCGGCTTTTTTGCCGTCGTGGGCAATCAGCGCCAGTGTCTTGGGATTATCGGGATCAGGTGAGGAATAAGTCACGGTCCAGTGCCTTCCAGTGGTTCAGTTGTCCAACGTCAATGCCGCTGATTGTACCGTCCGTTACGCGGAGTTACGAATACTTTGACTCGGCACGTACCCCACGCAGGCGGTCCGCTATCACCCGCAGCATAAAAATCGGCAGGCGTATCTGACGTCGGATACGGGACGGCTGTAAATAAAGCCGGTACAGCCATTCGAGACCAGCACGCTGCATCCACAGCGGCGCACGCGGCAGGATACCGGCGATGAAATCGAACGCGCCGCCGACACCCATCGCCATTTTTACCTCGAGCCGGGGAAGATTCCGCGCAATCCACTTGTCCTGAACGGGTGCCCCATACGCGACAAACAGCACATCCGCACCGCTGGCGTTGATGCGCTCGACAATCGCGTCTTCTTCCTCAGGTACAGGGCTTCCACTGTAGACTCCGGCGATCTGCAAACCGGGATAACGTTTGGTGAGGATGTCGGCGGTCTGCTGCGCGATCCCTTCCGCTGCCCCCAGCAGATACAGCCGCCAGCCTTCGCGTGCAGCGCGTTCTGCGATCAGCGGTACGCCGTCACTTCCCGTGACACGCTGTGGCAGTCGGCTGCCTAATATACGCGCCGCGTACAGCAGGCCGATTCCGTCCGGGATGCACAGGTCACTGCGCCGCAGAATATTGCGGAAGTTCGGGTCATCCTGTGCGATCACCATGAATTCCGGGTTCACCGTGCAGACGTGATAGGCGCGGTTCCCTTCGCTCGCCCACCGTCCGATGAGATCCAGCCATTCATTGAACGTGATGGCATCCACGGGCAGGCCGAGGATCTGAATGCGTTGAGGATGATGCATCGCAGGCTTTCTATCAGGAACTCCCGGCTGATAGACTGGCTCGCCGCCGCCTTCCAGCAAACGCACTGCCGCATGGTAAACCTGTGCCGGTTTCACCAGTCGCATACTGGTACGGGCTTCGCAGCCATCACGCAGGCCGATGCTGTGACCCACATAGCTGCACGGGCTGCATTCCACGCCGCTGCGGATGACAACCTGACGGCCTGCGGGTGTCCACGGCCCCCATGCCGATGGATTGGTTGGGCCGAAGATCGCGGCCACCGGTGCCCCCGCTGCGGCGGCCAGATGCATCACGCCGCTGTCTGCACCGATGAACACATCAGTGGAAGCCAGCACTGCCCCCAGTTCTGCCAGTGAGGTCTTCTGGCTGAGGTTCACAGCATCTGCCCGTGTCTCTGTGTTCAGCGCGGCTTCCACGGCGTCAGCGTCGTCGCCTTTGCCACCGACCAGCACGATCTCCGCCTGATGCGTCTCATGCAGACGGTTCGCGACGGCTGCAAAACCTTCCGGGGACCAGCGCCGCGCCAGACTGAAGCCGCCGCTTCCGGCATGGATCACGACACGCGGCCTGCCTGTGATTTTGGGTGGCAGTAACGTTGTCTCCGTCTGTGCAATAACCGCTGGTCGCGGTGTGCTGTCCACACCAAGCAGGCCGATAAGGTTCAGCCAGTACTGCGCCTGATGCTGTGCACCGAAACCCTGATCTGGCAGCGACTCGGTGAGAAACCAGCCGTTACCATTCTGCAGGCCCATGCGTCGATGTGCACCGGATGCCGCCCCAATCAGAGCGAACTTGAGCGTACCGGCCTTCAATGTGAACTGACGGAAATACAGCACGGTGTCAAAACAGTATTGTCGCAGGCTGAAGATGCGGCGCAGATTCTCAGGTTTGAAGAAAGCCAGCGTGCCACCGGCGGTACGGCGGTCGATGCTGATGACAACATCGACCAGCCCTGTGCCTTCGATCACCGGCACGGCCTGAGAGACAGCCAGCAGCCCGATAAACGCGTTCGGATGCGCCTCACGCAGGGCACTGATGGCCGGAGTTGACAGGATCAGGTCGCCGAGGTCACCTGGCTGGACAATCAGGATGCGCGGGGCGGATAGGTTCGATACAGACACAGAGACGGACATTTCACTGTTTGGACGTAATGCGTGTGATTATACGGGGATGCAGCAGTCCGAAGAAGATCAAAACAAAAAGCCGCTGTCAGTATATAAACAGCGGCTTCAGATCCAGTGTGAGTAGCAGACAGGCTTCCGCTTATGTTGCAGCGCCTGCCGGGGGAAGCGTGGACGAAGTCCCTGATGGTACATTGCCCAGCCGCAGCGCCAGAATGATCATCAGCACACCGAAGGCGATGGCGTATCCGGCGATGATCCACGCAATCGTCACCAGTCCGGTGATGGGAAACAGGATCAGCATAAAGCCGAACAGCACCGACAGAATCCCCGCAAGCCCCATCAGCACTTCGTTATTGATCTGCTTGCGGAGTTCAATTGCCGCGATGATCTCCAGAATTCCGGTGATAATCGACCAGCCTGCGATGATGTACAGCAGCGTGATCTCGGCAATCAGCGGATTCAGGAAAACCACAATGCCGGCCAGAATGCCGATGATCCCTTCCAGCAGCAGTGCCCACCAGCGCGGGTTCGTCGTACGGTTGCGAAATGCGGTGATGATATCGAACACGCCATCCACCAGCGCGTATGCCCCGAAGAAGATTACCAGTGTCTGTAAGGTAAGCCCCGGAAACAGGATCGCAAGGATGCCAAAGATGATCGCTACGACGCCGCGCAGCCCCAGTAACCAGCGTGACCCTGAAAGTGCTTCTTCCATGTTCGTCTCTCCAGACTTTCAACATTCCTTATAGGGCGAAAAGATGGAAAACAGGTGGACATTTCAACTGTACTTTAGCGCTCTTCACAGGGTTTCGAATACGCAATCTAGCCCGTATTTATACTGCCCACATGACCTAGTTTAAATCGGCTCATATGCACCATGTCGGGTTTTTGGCGGCTGGCTACTATAGGAAACAACGTAAAGCGAACAGAATTTCAGGGATAATCTCATGACTTTGAAGACACTCGAAGACTTATTGGTACACGAACTGCAGGACCTCTACGACGCCGAGCATCAGATCACCAAGGCGCTGCCGAAGATGGTGGACGAAGCGACATCCTCCACACTGAAGACCGCTTTCCAGAACCACCTGAAGGAAACCGAAGCCCAGATCAGCCGTCTGGAAGACGTTTTCAAGGCGATGGGCCAGAAGGCCGAACGCAAGACCTGTCTCGCCATGCAGGGTCTGGTAAAGGAAGCGAACGAGACCATCAAGGAAGACATGGACAGCGAGGTTAAAGATGCTGCCCTGATTGCGTCTGCCCAGCGCGTGGAACACTACGAAATCGCTGGCTATGGCACAGCACGCACCTTTGCCGAAGTCCTCGGTATGGATGATGTCGCCAAGATGCTTCAGCAGACGCTGGATGAAGAAGCCGCAGCCGACGAAAAACTGACGAAGGCCGCTAAATCAATCAACCGTAAAGCCACAAACTAGGGGAGCCGTACACCGGCGAGCCGCAGATCACCGCATCATTCATTACACAAACGGAACACACGAATGCACAGGAGACAACTACGATGACCGCATCACTCACTGGTATCAAAGAAGGTATGGAAGTCCGCGACGTGAACGATCAGCATCTGGGCACGGTTCGCTTTGTGAAACTTGGTGATGAAAATCCGCTGGAACCCGGCGTTGATACCGTAACGGTTTCTAAGGCTGAATACGACCGCGACAGTTCGATTGTCGAGCAGGTGGCCGAAACACTCGTCCCGGATGCCGGTGATGATCTGCCCGAAACGCTTCGCAACCGTCTGCTGCGTGAAGGCTATGTACGCGTCGATACTGGTTTTCTGCACTCGGACCGCTTTGTGACCCCCACCCAGATCGCGCAGATCGGTGAGGATATCGTAACACTCAACATCACCAAAGAAACCTTTATGCATCCGATCGAATAAAGCGGGTAGGATAGAGGTAGATTGACCTTTGGCATAACACAGCCGGGTTGGAAAATCAGCAGGATAATGCATTACGGAGATGAGAGGGCTGAGCAGGAGTCCTCTCATTTCTGTTTTTATTCCCTGTAGACCATTGGCGCTGGACCCGGTTCATCGGCATAATGATAACTCTGGATAATTCAGGACAAAGGTGAACGAGAATGCGTCGGATGATTGCCATACGATCCGCCCTGCTGCTGATGCTGGCAGCAGTGGTGTTAAAACCTGCCCTGCTGCAGACTGCTCCGCTTCATGCAATTGGCAGCAGTCAGGAATGGCAGGTGGTTTTCTATAATCCGGTCGAAAGCGACTCTGAACTGCCCGCCGCCGAATTTGTGATTGTCACGCAGGATGGGCTGGCGGAGTCAATCCCGATGCCCGAAAGCATTTACGATCCGATCCTGCCGGAAGATGGCGAAGACCCACAGTACACCGTAGGCCGGATTGCCGTCTCATCCGATCAGCGCTGGCTGGCAGTGGTCTATGCTCCGGTCGAAGATCCCACACTGCCCGCGCTGCCGCTGAGCGTCTTTGACCTGGAGACCGGCGAGTCGCTCGAAATCGAGATGCCTGCCGAATTCCCGCTGTTCTATAACTACACCTTCAGCCCGGACGGTCAGAAGATCGCCCTGACGTATGTTGGGGCGGAAAGTTCCGATGCTGCCGTTCAGGATGGTGAAGTCAGCGGCGGGATGATGCTGGTGGATCTGGCTTCGGGTGAAGTTGAGGCACAGGTCGAGATGGATGAAGTCAATGACGCCATTGACTCTCCGAATGAGGATGTCTGGGGACTGATTGTCTCATGGGTGGACGGTGACAGTATCCCGTTCGTCCCGGCGTGCTTCTTCTGCCAGCAGATCCAGCCGGATCTCATTCAGCTCTGGAATCCTGCCGACAACAGCTTCACCCAGACCGAGCGCTATTACTTCAATTTTGGCTCACTGCTGCCGGAATCTGGTGAAGTCGTGGTCGCCTCGCTGAATCCTGGTTATCCGCTGGGAGATGAAGATGATGTCGCGGATGCCTATCTGCCGCCGTCCAATGTCATCGAGTATTACGGACCGGAAGATGATCCTCGTGGTGAAGGTCAGGTCGTGTTCTTCGATGATTCGCGCTTCCCGTTGGGCGGCTCCCCCTGGGTACAGGATGGACGCGCCTTCCTGACACGTCAGCAGGGTGATCCCGACGCTGTGCTGGTCTTCCGCGATGGCTCACAGGTATCTTTCACGCTGCCCACCGGCCCGGTGATCGTCATCGGCACACCGGATGGCGCTGTGATCGTTGATGAGGACGGGATTGTCTACGACTATCGTGTGATCAACGGCGAGATGACCGGTGAGGAAGTGACACAGCTCAATTTTGACCGTGCCTATAATCTGGATACGGTCAATGTCGTCTACAGCACGCCGATTGGCGAGACCTCAAC
>JAEZAF010000055.1 GCA_023430545.1 Chloroflexota bacterium | reverse complement strand
GTTTTCAAAGGTAGGTATATGAAAAATGAGACAAAGGCAGTAGGTTTTATTTACCACAACAAAATCTACAGGAGTTCCTTTGTCTCATCAGGTCTCATTAAAACGCTTGGAAGCAGAAATCGCAAGTCACTTGTCGCATTTGGCCCCCGCCTTGCTGCAGGTGTTAGGATGCTATGTGTATGGAGTGCTGGTGTTACAGCATTGTGGACAGCACCGGATCGCCTTGCTGTTAGGCGAGTTGTGGGGCGAACCGTTCCACAATGTCCGCCAGCGCTTACGGGAACTGACCTACGACAGCCGTGCCAAACGCGGGGAGCAACGACGCGAATTGCAGGTGAGCGAGTGTTTTGCACCGCTGTTGCAGTGGGTTTTAAGCTGCTTACCTGCTCATCACACACAAGTCGTCCTGGCGCTGGATGCGACCTTTTTGGGGGACCGGTTTGCCATTCTGGCAGTGAGTGTGGTGGTGAGCCAAACCGCCATCCCGGTGGCATGGCATATCCAGCGCGGAAATACCCAAGGGGAATGGAACCCCATCTGGATGCGGTTGCTAGAGACCCTTCAACCCGCCTTCACCGAGGCATGGACCGTGTATGTCCTGACCGACAGCGGCTTATGGTCGAAGGACTTGTTTGCGTGTCTGGTCGCGTACCGTTGGCGGCCCATGATGCGCATCGACGCCTCACAGGGACTGTTTCAGCAACAGGGACGGCGACAATGGGTTCGCCTGAATACGCTGGTGTGGCGCGGGATGACACCGCGTTGTCTGCAGGGCTTATGCTTCAAAGGGAAACCGGTCGCCTGTACCCTCATTTGTCAGTGGGACACTCGCTACCAGCAACCCTGTTTGGTCCTGACCTCGCTCCCGCCACGCGCCCTTCAGCATCGGGTCTATGCCATTCGCTACTGGATTGAGTGCGGATTCAAGGATTTTAAGCGTGGGCTGTTTCATTGGGAACACACCAAAATGCGCTGTCCTCAGCGCGCCGAGCGGCTGTGGCTGGTGTTGAGCATCGCCTTGCTGGTCTTAACCGCCTGGGGCGACACCCTACCGACGCTGGCAGGGGTCACCCGCCAGCAGTGCGGCTTGTCCGCCCCGGTTTTTGGCCTTGTCGCTTGGATCGCCGCTTTGTTACGACAAACGCCGCTTCCGCAGCCCACTTCCTTCTCTCCTTATCGCTTTCCCACCTAACATACCTACCTTTGAAAACCCTATCCCCGACCCTTTCCCCCAGTGCGTGTCCGACGGGAAGTGCATCCGTCGTCCACTTCGAGGGAAAGGGTGAAAAACAGGTCACGGTGGTAGTCAGTTCCCTTCCCTCGGAATGCAAATCGAAGATTTGCCGAGTGGGGGAAGGGAAAGCATGCGCAGCATGCCGGGATGGGGGGCAGCCGCGGCCTGATTTACACCTGCTTCAACATGTAAAATGGCTTAAGTTGCTACGCATGGGGCTGGATTCATCCGTCCCCATGTACTGCAACATTAGAGATTTGAGGCGAAAAAAGCCACTGACCTGATCTTCACATAGCCTGAATGTACTGTATGCGGTGCATGGTACTTAATACCAGATGCGCTTCATTACCGTTATGATTACGGAAAGCGTTCATCATTGATCCATGGAGAGTTTTATGCGCCGTTTCTTTATTCCTGTACTTTTACTGATCCTTCTCAATACCGTGATCCCCGCCCGTGCCGCTGATGTGACCGTCACCAACTGCACCGAAGCCGGGTTGAATCAGGCGGTAAGCACGGTCGTCGCAGCCAACGGTGGGACGATTACGCTGAACTGCCCCGCTAACACGGTCATCCCGCTGACGACGCAGAAGAAGTTCACCGGTCAGAATGCCGTCTATGTGATCAACGGAAATAACACCGTCACACTCGACGGCCAGAACGACACCCGTGTGCTGTACACGTCACCGAATCTGAATATCCGGCTGACTGTGCGCAATCTGAGCATCATCAACGGCAACGCCAAAAGCGACCCCGGCAGCGAACGGGCGGCCAATCAGGGCGGCGCGATCTACAGCGGATACCGCAATCACCTGGTTGTCGAAAATGTGACCTTCACCAATAACCGCGCCAAAGCGGACCGCAACGAGTATCACGGCGGCGGTGCCATTGCCCTTGATACAGAAGGCACAGCCACGATTCTCAACAGCACGTTTACCGGCAACCGTGCCCCCAGCGGGGGCGCGATCAACAACCTGCGCACCACGCTGGAAATCCGTAACAGTGTCTTCCGTGGGAATAACGCCAGCGGCGGGACAATCGGCGGCGGTGGTGCGGTCTATAACGACGGTGGCAAACTGACGATCATCGACACCCTGATTGACGGCAACACGGCGGTCAACCTCGGTGGCGGGATCTTCACCTTCTCGACCAGCTACAACGGCAGCAATAACGGCGGCAAGTCCGTGATCAAGAACAGTGTGCTGTCGAACAATCACGCCAATCACGGCGGCGGGATGTGGAAAGGCGGCAATAACGGTCTGGTGATGAAGAACAGCACCGTCGCCAACAACACCGCCGTCCGGGTCGGCGCGGGGATGTCCGGCACAGGCCGGGGCGATGCGCCTTCTGAACCCCCGTTTAACTTCAAGATCGTCAACAGCACCATCAGCGGCAATGTGGTCCAGACCACCGGCAGCGGCGCGGGGATTTTCAACTCCAGCGCCCGTTCGATCATCATCAGCAGCACGATTGCCTTTAACCGCGTGCCGAATGATAACGCCAGCGTCGGCGCAGGCATTCACACTGGCAACGGCGCGACAGCGACCACCGTGCGCGGCAGTATCTTCGCCTATAATACCGGCGGCTGGAATAAGACATGGGGCTGCATGGGCACGCTCAACGACGGCGGCGGCAACCTTCAGTTCATCGGGGATAGCTGCGGCAGCTTTAAAAATGCTGATCCGCTGCTGAATGCGTCACTGTCTCCGGCGCTGGCATCGTTCGTTCCGGGCGGCGTCACACCCGCGCACGCGCTGACGCCAGGCAGTCCGGCAGTGAATGGGGCGGACAAATGCCCAGCGAAGGACCAGCAGGGGACACCGCGTCCGCAGGGAGACAAGTGCGACATCGGTGCATATGAGCTGGTCGGGACGGCTCCGGCGGCCTTTACGCTGCTTACGCCAGCAGACGGCGGGACGCTGTCAACGCCAACCTTCACATGGAGTGCATCCATCGGAGCCGAACAGTACGTACTGGTGATCAAGCGTACCAACGGTGAAAAGCTGTTCAAGCAGAAATACACCGCCGGGGCGGTCAACTGTGCCGCGCAGTGCAGCGCATCCCTGACAGGCCTCGCATTACAGTCTGGCAAAGAGTACACATGGAAGGTGACAGCGAAGAACACCTTCGGCAAGGCCAAAGGCGGAAAGCGCACCTTCACAGCCGGATAGTCGGGAAAGGTAACGTTATCGACGCAGGCCGGATTCTTCCGGCCTCAGCAAGTCGCAGGATTCAGCAGGGCGGCAATACTCCCGCCCTGTTGTGTAACTTTAGGTCTCCGGAGCGTATCTGAAAATTCAGCAAACCTGATCCGAACGCCAATACGCCTCAATGTATAATATTGTAGTAGGGACGCCATACATGCTTGCATATCCGGGCGTCCGCACAAAAACCCCCTGATAACACACCCACTGCTCCTACAAAACATGCGGCGGGTAGGGACACGGCACTGCCGTGTCCGCTGTAAACACTTGAACCGCGAATGAAATACCTGCCTTTGAGAAGGGTTAAGGGGTTTGCTGCCGCGAAATCCCTTAACTTGCTGCATATCGGGGCCGGATTCTTCTGACCCACCCTGCTTTTTGGTCCACTTCGTTTGAAAATTCGAACCGCACAATCAGAACATTCGTGCTACACTGTAAGTTCATGCACCTTAACATCAGCGAATGCCTTGCAATGCCAGGAGGTAAGCTCCCCTTCTCCATGCAAACTTGTTTGCCGAAAAGGGGCTGGGGGATGAGGTTGCAGCAAAGTGCAGCAGAATCGTGCAGCAAATTTTCAAATTTGAGGGGAAAACCCGTTGTTGCCGCACAAAAAATTTTGTGCGGCGGCAGCAGCAGCAAGATGCTACAAGCAGCAGCAAATTGTGGCGCTTTTGCGGCGTCTTGTGGCATCTTGCGGCGTAAATGCGCCGCAAATTCCGTCAACGCCGCCGCCACCGCCACAATCTGCAGACGATACGACAGGTGTTTTTCCAACTCAAATCGACTCAGGGAGCCGTTCACCGCTTCTGAACTTCCGCGAGATAAGCAGGTGTCACGGCATAATCCCCGGCGGACTCCACAAATCCCATTGCAGTCAGCGCCTGCTGGATATCGTCGTTCTGCATGAACAGATCCCACACAGATGCGTCCTGATCGTTAGCGATCATCAGCAGGATAACGCCCTGATCGATGCCGATATGGTCACTGGAAACCCAGTCCTCATCGACATTGATCGCGCTGACGAAGCCGTATTCGCGCCAGACCTGATCACCGTAATGCAGCAGCAGCGCACGCATCGACGTGAGCGAGGCTTCCGGTGTGAATGGCAGGCAGGCCGCCGATGCATAAGGCGCAATCGTCCCGTCGTGATTGGCATCCGAAGCCCCGTAAGCCCGGTAACCGTCCGGCCCATCAGACGCGCTGATGCCCCACACGCCATGCTGATAGCTTTTCACACGATCCTCTCGCCGTGCGGTAAAGGCACGCTGGCGTTCACAGGCTCGCGTGGTGTTGTTCACATAGTTAGCGTAAGCGTCTTCACGGTCGCGAAGATCCAGCCATGCCAGTGGATACTGATACACGAACAGCGGTTCCCCCGGCAGATAGATATACTCACCGGAGATGCTGACAGGCCGCTGCCACTGCGCCCAGATGTCCGCCGGGATAGGATGCGTCGGCGAGCCAATCGCCAGCACATACAAAAGCAGGCTTTCGTCAAAATGATCCCATGATGCGCCGAGAAAGCCGTTCTCCGGCGTCCAGCCCATGGAGACGAATCCCCGCTGGTTCACCATCCATGTCCATTCGACATCCGCATAAAGCTGCTGTGCCAGCGCTGCCACTTCCGTTTCCGGGAAGTACTGCGCGACCGTGAGCGCCCCGGCCACCAGCAGCGCGGTATCAATTGAGGACAGTTCGCTTTCCCATACACGCTGGCCGGTGTCCATATCGACAAAGTGATAGAAGAAGCCGTGTTCACCCGCAACCGACCCATTGGTGAAGGCTTCCAGTGTGATCAGGGCGCGTTCGTAGGCCGCTTCTTCACTGATCCAGCCGCGATCCGCCGCGATGGGAAGCGCGGTCAGCCCGAAACCGACAGCGGCGATGCTGGCCGGAGAAGCATCGGTGCTGCGATCCTTCACCAGCCCGTTTTCAGGATTGGCTTCATGCCAGAAATAATCAAAGGTGGCCTGCGCAACGGCGTCGATAAACAACGCATCGTCCAGAGCAAGCAGTGCATCCACGTCCGTCTGATCGTCTTCACTGTCAGCATCACCGGCTGGACCGAGGAGCGCGATACTGCCGAGGTAAAACGGCTCAGTCAGCGGCTGTTTGCCTTGCGCGTTTTCGTGGAAGAAGGAAAAATACAGCACATAGTCCCCATCGGGATTGATCCCGCGCATGGCTGCACTCGGTGTATAGCGGACCTGTGTCCAGCCATCTTCGTCCTGCGCAATCCCAAAGATGCCATCGACCCACGTCCAGTCACCGGTGACATCAGCCATGCCGAGAAAGAAGCGATTGGCATAGAGCACATCTGATTCCGGCAGATATACTTCCAGTTGAATCTGTGTGTATTCCCGCCATGCTTGCAGTGCCGTCCCGCTGACGGAGAAGGCCAGCTTGGTTTCGTCGGAGGTCTCGTTCGGAGTCACATGCAGCGCAGGGCGGCCTGCCGGTGTCAGCACACCGCTGCTGATAGCGAAAGCTGCGCCGCTGTTATCGTCTGAGAGCGTATCAAGCGCTTTATCTTCCCATGCCGTCCAGAGTGTTTTGCCATCCTGCGCGAAGATGCTCACGGATCCTGACACCAGCATGATGACGATCATCACCAGTGTAAGCGCTATCCGCCTGAGTACGTTTTGCATCCATCACCTTTCGGTTATGGGCTGTGCATGCAGCCCGGGCTTATCCCTTCATCAGCAGCGCCACAGGGCTACAGCACACTTGCATACACACTGAGCGCGATCACAACGACGCCCATCCCGGCATTGAGCCATGTCAGCAGGGCTTCGCGGCGGCGCAGGCCGGACCATTCGCCTTCCAGAGCGGCGGGATCAGTCTTGCCGCGTTCGGCACGCAGCGTCGTGCGCTCCAGCGCCGGGCTGATGAACAGTTGCAGCACCAGCCCACAGGCCACCATCAGCACGATGACGATATGCTTCACCAGCAGCACGCGGCTCCACACATTGTCGAACTGAAGGATGCCGTCGTAATTCTCATCCGCTGCCATCTGAAACATACCTGTCGCGATCAGCACGGCCAGCGCCAGATTGCTATAGACGGTAAAGCGGCGGCGCAGACGGGTGAGGACACTGTACAGCGCGGCATTTTCCTGTAAGGCGCGGGTGACTTCGGGCCAGACCAGCAGCACCGTCAGGATCAGGCCGCCGATCCAGACGACGGTGGCGATGATATGAAAGAACAGGCTAACGGCAAGGATTGTCGGGGACAAGGGGGGTCTCCGGTGTTGTCAGGCGCGGGGTGACGTGGCTGCCGCAGACTTTCGGCATCCGCAGCAGGGCGTCAAACGCGGGTCGGTCAAAGATAAATTCCGGGCGCTGTTCGGTGATCGCCCACCACCATTCCTCATTATCCGAGGTCCAGCTTGGGTTAGCGATGTAGATTGAGGACATCAGCCCCACCCACGGACGCCAGTTCGCGGCGGCATAGGCGTAAGCGGCTTCCAGATTAGCCGCCTGTTCCTCCGGTGTGACGGCAAACCATGCGTAGTCGGGGTTCTGCTGGTCGGTGGTCCAGCCCGTTTCGAGGATCGCCATCTGACGTGCTGCATCGCCATGCGTGATCATGAGCTTGCGCAGGTCTTCGACACGGCGGAAGGTAGCCCAGCGTCCCTGCTCCGGCTCGGATGGATCGACTTCCGGTCGGCTGAAGCCGGGCGCATGCGCCCCGACGACATCGGCGTACTGCTGGAAGCCTGCCTGATACATGCGGTCGAGATACAGATCATCACGCAGCGCGAAGGCATCTTCATTACCAGTGGGGGCCAGTCCAGCCGAGATCACGATGGCGTTCGGGTCAGCAGCGTGGATGGCTTCGCTGCATACCCGCAGCAGTTCCGTATAGGCGGCGGCGTCCGGCGGCTGACCGCCCCACTCGCGGCTGAGGTTCGGCTCATTCCAGACCTGATAGGCGGCAATGCGTCCGGCATATTGAGTCGCCAGTGTGCCACAGAAGTTGCCCCATGCAGCCATATCGCTCGGCGGCGAGTCGTGTACGTCCCCGGTTGCGATATTCGTCAGCGCCCAGTCCGGTGTTTCACCCAGGCGCGCGATCAGCTTCAGATTACGCGCTTCCAGTTCACTGATGATGCGGTCACTCTGCGTGAAATCCCATTCGCCGGGGCGCGGCTCGAGGTCTCGCCATGCAAAGCCCTGTTTGACATGCGAGAAGCCCATCATGCGCACGCGGTCGAGGTTCTGGCCAACTTCGCCACCATCCCACCACAGAAAGGCCTGAATGCCATACGTCAGCGAGTTAAAAGGCGGATTGGTCACGGCTTCCGGCTGAAAGACGGAGTTCGAGGCGATCACAACGGATGAAGGATCACCCGCCACAGGCGTAGAAGCCAGAGGTACACCGCTTTCACCCTCCGGTGAGCGCAGGTTACAGCCTGTCAGCAGTGCGGACAGGATCAACGTGAGAAGTGCTGTCAGAATAGGTTTAGACATCAGATACCGAATGTATGTTCCCAAGGATAAAACCACAATAAATCAGGCCGCCTATTGTACCGACGAAATCACATTTCTGTCTGTAGTCGTCTGGTTCGACTGATCGGTCTTGCCGCATCTCTATGCAGCGACTAAGATTCGTCTCATCCATCTGCGTTCATTTTGAGGTCAGGTGATCCATCGACCTGATCCTGTATTCGTTCGGACACATGCTTTGACTCCTTCACCGGCCCAATCGATCCAATTTTCATCGTCTGCACTGTCACTGACACCGATTCGCACGCGGGATCTTATCACGCTGCTCCTCGTGCTGCTGATCGCGGCGGTGCTGCGCTTCGGGGATGCGCAGTCTGTCGAGTTCTATCACGATGAAGCGATGGTCGCGCTGCTGGCGCAGGACATGGCACTTGGTGAGAACTTCCCGCTGACCGGCATCATCTCATCAGTCGGGCTGCCGAATCCGCCGCAGTCGGTGTATGTGATGGCGCTGCCGTATCTCTTCAGCGATGATCCGCTGTTGGCAACGATGTACGTGGCCGCGCTGAATGTGATCGGCGTCGGGCTGGTGTGGGTTATAGGACACCGTTATCTCGGGCCCAATGCCGGGCTGGTTGCGGGGCTGGTGTACGCGCTCAGCCCGTGGGCGGTGCTGTACAGCCGCAAGATCTGGGCGCAGGACTTTATGACGCCGTTTATGCTGATGGCAATCGCGCTCGGCCTGCTCGGATTCATTGAGCGCAGACGCTGGGCACAGGTGCTCTGTCTGCCCGTGCTGCTGTGGGCACTTCAGATTCACTTTGCCGGATGGGCGCTGCTGCCGCTGTACGCCGTCCTCTTGTGGATCGGCTGGCGTCACCGGACGCTTGACCGTCGGGCTTTGATCGTCTCGGTGGTGATATCGGTGCTGGTCATGCTGCCATATATTATCGGATTGGCGCAGACACTGAGCGCTGATCCCACCCGTTTGAGCGCGGCGCTTTCCACAGCCGACAGCCGTGCCGAAGCCCAAACCGAATCCCTGCTGACTTCTAATGCTTTAGAAACCGCCCTATTATTCGCCAGCGGACTCGGCGTCGAGCGCTGGATCGCACCCCAACAGCAGGCGGATCTGCTGTCAAATGTGCCGCCGCTGCCGGGACTCTGGCTGCTGGTCGCCGGACTGACACTGCTCGGCGGTTTCGTCATCTGGATACGGCCCCGATTGAGGCAAATCGCACCCCTGCTGACCGCGTGGATGCTGCTGCCGGTGGTGGTCTTCAGCGTCACATGGACGGTGTTTTATCCCCATTACCTGATCGGGGCGCTGCCGGTATTCGCGCTGCTGACAGGAGTCGGAGTAGATGGCCTGATCGACGGGGCGCAGAAGCTGGTCGGTGGGCGGTCGCACTACGTGCGGGCTGCGTTACTGGTTGGCGTGGGTGCGATTTTACTCACACAGGGATTCTGGTGGCGCGGAGCGCTGCGCTTCGTCACCAGCCAGCGTATCGAACTCGGCGCGGGGACATCAGGCTACACTACACCGCTGCGGGATCTGCTGCCGGTGCGCGATGCCCTGCTGCCGTTTGACCGTGTGCTGATCGTCAATGACAGCGAAACCCTGACCGACGGCCTCGATCCGCTGTTCGATGTTGAACCGGCGCGCTGGCTGTCGATGCTGCGGCGCTCTGCGGAGTGTGTGCAGGTGCTGCCGGGCGATGGCTTTGCCGTCTTCCCACCGGAGTCGTCGGGGACATTTGCGGCGCTGCTGACGCCGACGGTCGCTGGTGGATCAGGCGAGCTGGCGGCACTGTATCAGACCGATACGGTCTCCCGATACACTGCACGTGCCGGTGAGGGTGAATACATCGTCAGCCAATCGGACAGCACGCCAGACAGACGCGCACTGGTGGAGATCCAGCCGCTGGACACGCCGGTGCATTACAGCAACGGTGTCTCGCTGACTGGTTACGCCCTGACGCCGGAGCGCGTCTATCTGGAATGGCGTCTGCCAGCATCACCAGCGGAGTCGCTGCTGATGCCCGATGCAGCCGATGTCCAGTACTTCACCCATCTGCTTGACGCGAACGGCGGGATGATCCAGCAGCGCGACAGCCGTTTCTGGCTGGCGCGTTACTGGTGTGAGGGCGACCGTCTGCTCACATGGCAGCCGATGGACCCATCTGCCGCGCTCGATCAGGCGGCGCTTCTGCGCGTCGGGTTTTACCGGCTGGGGACGGGGACGCAGTCCGGGCAGTATTTCCCGCTGGATGTGCTGGACGCTTCAGGCAGTCCGGCAGGCAACTGGTTCGATCTCGAAATTGAATAACATCTGATGTCACGGCGTACAGTGGGTTATCTGGATATTCGGAAATCAGCAAATACGCGAAATGTAGGGATAGTCCGCAGCCTGAGACAGGCGCTGCGCTAATCTGGAAGGAAATGCAAATGACATCTGCTTCACTGCCGCTTGAGGGGATTCGCGTCCTCGATCTGACACGCCTGCTGCCGGGATCGGTCTGCACGCTGATGCTGGTCGATCTCGGCGCGGAGGTGACAAAGATTGAAGATCCACAGGGCGGCGATTATGCCCGCTGGTTTCGTCCCCGGCTGGATGGACAGAGCGTGTTCTTTCGCATGAATAATCGTGGCAAGCGCAGCGCGGTCATCAACCTCAAGGATACACGCGGGCAGCAGGTGCTGCATCGGCTGGTGAAGGACGCGGATGTGCTGGTCGAAGGTTTTCGCCCCGGTGTGACGGAACGCATCGGCGCGGATTACGAGACGCTCAGGAAACTCAACCCGAAACTCGTGTACTGCTCGATGTCCGGCTATGGTGTGGACGGCCCACAGGCACAGGTCAGCGGACACGACCTGAACTACGTCTCACAGGCCGGTCTGATCGGCGCGACAGCACAGCCGCAGGTCCCCGGTGGGCAGTTCGCCGACATCGGTGGAGCTTATGCGGCGGTGGCAGCGATTACGGCGGCACTCTTCCGGCGGGAACGTGATGAGCAGAAGCGCGGCGCATACATCGATATCAGCTTTACCGAGGCGGCCCTTCCTTTCGCGCTCTACGCATGGACCGAAGCGGCCTTCGGTCAGACTGGCCCCGGCCAGCTTAGCGGCGGGCTGGCGTGTTACAGTGTCTATCGCTGCGCGGATGGTCAGTATGTGGCACTGGCCGCGCTGGAAGAAAAATTCTGGAAGAACTTCTGCACCGCCATCGAACGCCCGGACCTGATCGACGTGTATCAGACGCCGGACATGCAGACCTATCTGAAGAAGGAATTACAGGGACTCTTCGGCCAGCGGGACAGCGCCACATGGGAAACGCTGCTCGGTGATGCCGACTGCTGCTTCTCGCAGGTGGCCGCACCGGGGACGATCCACGACGACCCACAGTTGAAGGCACGCGGGGCACTCGGTCGCTTCGACGATGGCACGACCTGGCTGCGAAGCCCGCTGCGCATCACCGATCACACACCGGAGATCACCAATCAGATCCCGGATTACGGCCAGCATACGCGGGAAGTGCTGCTGGCAGCCGGTTACAGTGACGCGGAACTTGATTCGCTGGCGGCGGCGGGGGTAGTACGGCTGGCTGTCCAGTGACGGATGGCGCGAACGGGCGACTCACCCTCACTATTTGCAGCCGCATCGATTACCGTTATGATTCCGGCGAAATTCGAAGTATCTTACGAGATTGAAAGCACGGCCCTCATGGACTTGACAAGTGACATGACCTCTCCAGCGCCAGCGCCTGATGTGTTCAGCGTGCCCGTAGATCCCGAACATGGAGGTCTGCGGATCGCGGTGGTTGGGGTATTCCTGATCAGCGCGGTGATTCTGTATATGCTCACCACATGGCTGGTCCCACAGATGAGCGGCATCAACATCATCGCGGCGGGGGTGGCACTGGCAGGCGCGACCATCATGACGCAGGTCATCGACCGGCTGTTCAAGCAGCGCTGGCCCAGTGGACGTGCCCTGCGCATCGTTGATGACCGCATTCAGCTCGTGCTGCGCGACAATATCCAGCGCGAGATTGATGGCGGCCAGCATGTCAACGTACTGATGTGGCGCTTTACCATCTCCAAACGCACACGCATCCCGAAGGGCTGGTACATGGTTGCGATTGCGCTCCATCAGGATGATGTCTATCTGCCGGTGTACACCTTTGTCTCGCCGACAGAGTTCGAGATGATGCCTTACAACAAACAGATTTCAGCCCTTCAGCCGCGCAAGAAGACCGAGATGCAGGATCTGAAGCTGGCCGGACAGCAGCGCCGCCTTCACACCGCCGAAGATGCCCGCTGGAGCGAAGGCGCGGAGATGTCTCAGGCCGATTTCCGGCGCTATATCGACCGTTTAAAGCAGCAGTTCCCAGAGTGGATGCCGCTCGATCATTAATCATTGGGCCGTGCATTCCGTAACGGGCGGATATGCGATGAAACTAGCATCGTCGTGTCCGTCCATGAGGTAAATTGATGAAATACCGTCTGTTTTTATGCATGATTGCGTTTCTGCTGGCCTTTTCTCTGCCAACCGTCGTACCTGTGACGGCGCAGGAACCCGAAGAAGGTGTGCTCGAACCGTATATCGCGGTTGAAGGCGAGTTAAGCCCCGGAGAAGAAGCGGTCTGGCGCTTCCGTGGGATTGAAGGCTCGGTCATCTCGATTTACGGCCAGCCGTCGGAAGGCAGCAGCCTGGATCCGACCCTGACCCTCGGCAGCACCAGCGGCGGGGCACTCGTCAGCAGTGACGATATCGCCTATCCCGGCACACTGGATGCACTGCTTCAGGCTGTGACCCTGCCGCGTACCGATACCTACACCGTGACCATCAGCGCATATGGCGAAACCAGCGGCGGCTACCGTCTGCTGCTCACGAATGGCTATCCACAGGTAACACTGACCGATGACTTCGAGGCAGACACCACCACATGGCAGGCGACCGCTGATGTGATCCTCGACCAGATTATCGGGCAGCTTACCCTGTCGGCACAGGGCACACTGACTCGCGGCTACGCGCAGCCCACCGCTGCGACTGTCGCGGCCAATGGGGATGAATCGTCCACTGCCCCGACCGAATATGATGACTTCTATGTGGATGCTGAACTGGTGAATGTCAGCGGACGCTCCGGCTGGCGTGCCGGGATGATGCTGCGCCGCACGGCAGCGGTCTACTATGCGGTGATGGTCAATCATCAGGGGCAGTGGCGCATGATCCGTGTGGATCGCAGCGGTGAGCGTGTTCTGCGCGACTGGACTTCGCATCCGGCAATTGTCGCCGGTCAGGAGAATTTCCGGCTTGGCGTGCTGGCGAATCAGGCGGCGTTTGATGTGTTCTACAACGGCGCGTTCGTCGGGCAGGCAGTGGATACCCAACAGCCGCTGCTCAGCGGGGAAATCGGCCTGTACATTGAAACCACCGATAATATCGACAGCCAGTCGCAGGCCAGTTTTGAAAATATCACGCTGACGACTCCCCTGACCGTCGGTGATGCCGAGATTATCCCGATGCAGCTTATGCCCGGTGTCCAGTCGCTGACCATTCAGGAACTGGAACGGCGGCGCGTGATCACTCCCGGCGGACAGACAGGCCTGAATGTGGCGGAGAGCTTCAGCCAGCGCATTAACCCCGGTGTCAGTCGGGTACTGTTGGGCCGCGGCTCGACCTTCGGCGATCTGGTCATCAGCACGGACCTGACATGGCAGGCGGGTGGTACCGGCGTGGTCGGCTGTGGACTGGTGTTCGGCAGCGCTTCCGAGACGGATTACAGCCTCGCCTTTATCGACCAGTCCGGGGGATATGGCCTCGCCAGCCGTGTGGGAGACAGCTTCACACCCGGTTTGTTCGCAGAAACCGAGACCGCCCCATCCGGCACGCAGAATCTGCTGGTGATTCAGCAGGGGGAGCAGGCGCATTTCTACGTCAACCGGCGCTATGCTGGTCAGACTTCACTCACCACCGGCGCAGGCGAGATTGGCGTGGCTGTCGTAAATTATGAGAGTATCGATACGACATGCCGCTTTAATAATACCTGGGTATGGGAGTTAGCAGGACGATAGGCATGAATTTTCTGAACAGATGTAATTATTTAGTTGCAAAAGTAAAGATTCGCGCATAAATTGTGGAGACACACCTATAATTAACAAACGTTAACCCAGATTGAAGTTGTTAAGGATTTTCCATGAGCCAGCCCACTGTACGCATCGAATCAGTTGAGGGGTACCCTGCAATGGTTATGCTGTGGGAACATACCGTTCGCACCGCAGATGTTCAGGCGGCTTTCAAAGACATTACCGCTCGGCTTGAGGCAGCAGATGAGCCAACCTATGTGCTGGTCGATCTCCTCAAGGACCCGCAGTTCCCCCTGATTGACACCATCACCGGCGCGCTGTGGGGGCCATTCCGCCACCCCACCCTGAAGGAATGGCTGGTCATCGGCACCAACACCCTCGCCCGTGTCATCGCACGATCCCTCTCCAACGCCACCCGCCGCAACAATATCCGCTGGTTCAACAGTTACGACGAAGTCTACGCCTACATCCAGAAAATGCAGCCTGCTGAGGATGAAGGATCTCAATCAGCGACAAAGCCATCCTGACGCTTTACCTTTACAGGGATAACCTGCCGTAGGCCGATGGTCGCTACGACTGCCCCCATTCTCGTGGCGGATTGGCAAACGGGCACGCGCCGATTTCCAGTTTATCTACCCCTTCGGGACAGCTATCCAGAAACCACGAGTGATCCCCACCCGCCGCATCAGTAGCCCCCATCTCGATGATCTCGCGATCCGGGAATAGTGCCAGAATCGCCGCCCGTGTATTGTTACGCTGATTGTCATAGGCGGCGACAATGTCACTGTCGAGAAAAGGATTCGTGAGTGCCATCAGTGCGCCATAGGAGCGCCAGCTTACGCCGTTCCCGTTGACGATCACCAGTACCGGTCTTTCCGGGTTCTGGCGGCGGGCGTTGACCTGCTCGATCAGGGTCGGGTTGACGCGGTTGAAGTCGCGCAGGGCGTCGATACGCGGTGTGCTGTAGCTGATCAGGCTCCACAGGCAGACGGCGGCCAGCGCGAGATAAATCACCGGCTTCAATGGTGGCACACGGCGGATCAGCCATGCCAGCGGGATCGCGCTGATCAGGCACAGGCCTGCCACCATTTCGAAATAGTAGCGCGTGCTGTAACGCTGAGAACCGATCCAGTAGGCCAGATGCGCCGTCACCAGTGCCACGCCGATACTCAGCAGCAGCCACGTCCAGACCGGCTGCGGATCGGCTGCATCCACCTTCTGCGTGGTGATGAAGATCAGCGGGGCCAATGCCAGAATCGCGCCAAAGCCCAGCCACAGCGTCAGGTTATTCTGATAGGCATTCGGCAGCCACGCGATCCAGACCGCCACATTGACCGCCCACAGCCACGCCCACCACTTGCCGCGATAGCCGATGACGATACCGGGGATCAGCAGCAGCCAGCTCCAGCCGAAACCGAGCCAGTAGGCATCGGCGGTGACACCCTGCGGCGGACGTCCGGTGAGGTACTGCTGCATCTCAGTCGTGACCGGCTCCAACTGCCAGCCGAACAGGTCCGCCGCCAGCAGTGAAAGGTCATAGCGGGCGAACTGCACACCCTTGCGCAGCGTGTGACCACTACGTCCGCAGCATTCCCCGAACCCGACCTGATCGTAGTCCCAAACCAGTGTGTACAGATTTTTGCTGGCTTCATGGGTGGCGGCATAGTT
>JAEZAF010000115.1 GCA_023430545.1 Chloroflexota bacterium | reverse complement strand
ACCACCGGCAGCTACTACACACCGGAATCACTGGTCCACGCCCTGCTGGATTCCGCGCTCAATCCGGTGCTGGAAGAGGCGATGAAGGGGAAGGACCCTCAACCCCCAGCCCCTTCTCCCTCAGGGAGAAGAGGAGTAAATGCGTTCGGTGCAGCGCCCTCAGCAACAGGCGGAGCAGGCGCACTCAGCGCGGCAGCCTCGGAGAGAGGTGGAAATGAACCTGTCTGGAGGACGCGTGCGTCCGAGGCAATGCACCAGATTTCTAAGGAACTGCGCGGAAGGCAGACACCTGCCGAAGTCATCCTGTGGGAAGCACTGCGAGATCGACGGCTTGACGGCCTGAAATTCCGGCGACAGCACGCGATTGCGAATACCGCCTATGTAGCAGATTTCCTGTGTTATGAAGCACGCCTGGTGATCGAGCTTGATGGGGGTATTCATCAACACCACCGCGAAGAAGATGCAATTCGCCAGCAGAATATCGAAGCCGAAGGCTATACCGTCATTCGCTTCACAAACGAACAGGTCTATACAGACCCCGAATCTGTCCTGACAGCCATTCTCTCGACGGCACGCAGCAGTTCCCCTCGCCATGAGGGAGAGGGGTTAGGGGTGAGGGTCAACTACCCTGAGGGGGAGGGATTTAGGGTGGGGGCAACTGCTGAGGAAAGAATCTTAAACCTGAAAGTCTGCGACCCCGCCTGCGGAAGCGGACACTTCCTGATCGCCGCTGCCAACCGCATCGCGAAGGTGCTGGCGACCGTCCGCACCGGAGAGGAAGAGCCGACACCCGCCGCCATTCAGGAGGCCAAGCGCGATGTGATCAGCCACTGCATCTACGGCGTGGACATCAACCCGATGGCCGTCGAGCTGTGCAAGGTCAACCTGTGGATGGAAGCGCTGGAACCCGGCAAGCCGCTCAACTTCCTTGACCATCGCATCCAGGTCGGCAACAGCCTGCTGGGGACCACACCCAGACTGATGGCCGACGGCATCCCGGACGACGCCTTTAACCCCATCGAGGGCGACGACAAATCGGCGGCCAGTGCGCTGAAAAAGAAGAACCGCGACGAGCGCAAGCAGCGTGAGGCCAATGTCCGCCAGTTGGATCTCTTCGGCGAAGCACCACGCACCGCCGATTACGCCCACCTGACCGACGCCATGCACGCGCTGGACGACACCCCCGACGACACGCTGGACTCCGTGCGCCGAAAGGAAGCCCAGTACGCGGCGCTGGCAAACGACCCTGAATACATCAAGGCGCGGCTGCTGGCGGATGCCTGGTGCGCGGCATTTGTCTGGGAGAAGCGACCCTCACCCCCTCAATCCCCCTCTCCCTCATGGCGAGGGGTAAGCAGTTCCCTTCTCCCTGCTGCCGGAGGCCACGAAGTGGGAGAAGGGTCAGGGATGAGGGTGATGACCGACCTCCTCTACCGCCGCATGGAGGAAAACCCCCTCGCGGACAACCTCCAGCCCGTGCGCGAATACGTGGTCGAACTCAAGGATCGTTACCAGTTCTTCCACTGGCATGTCGCCTTCCCGGATGTCTTCACCGTGCCCGATTCCCCTCTCCCAAGCGAAACTCGTTTCGCCGGAGAGGGGGCAGGGGGTGAGGGTCAAACCGGCTGGCACGGCGGATTCGATGTCGTCCTTGGCAACCCCCCGTGGGAGCGCATCAAGATTCAGGAGAAGGAATGGTTTGCAGAGCGTGCGCCGGAGATTGCCAGCGCGCCCAACGCCGCCGCCCGCCGCCGAGCGATTGCAGCACTGGCCGAAAGTGACCCGCATCTGCTGCAGGCCTTTGCCGACGACAAGCGCAAGGCAGAAGGCGAATCGCACTTTGTCCGCATCAGTGGACGCTACCCGCTGACCGGGCGCGGTGACGTGAACACCTATACCCTGTTTGCCGAATCCAGCCGCCTGATTATGAGCGCGTTGGGGCGAATGGGGATGATTGTGCCTTCCGGCATTGCCACCGACGACACCACCAAATTCTTCTTTCAGGATCTGATGCAGACGCGCACACTTGCCAGTCTCTACGACTTCGAAAACCGCGAAGGCATTTTTGAAGGTGTACACCGCAGTTATAAATTCTGCCTGCTGACGCTGACAGGTTTCGAAAAGCCGGTGAAAGACGGCGCACAGTTTGTCTTCTTCGCGCTCAATGTCGGCGATCTGAACGACCCTGAAAAACGCTTCACGCTCTCGGCAGAGGATATAGCCATTATAAATCCAACCAGCAAAACTAGCCCCATATTCCGTAATAGCAAGGAAGCAGCACTAGCAAAACGTATTTATAGTCTTATTCCGGTTTTAATTGACGAGTCTATAAATTCAAATCCATGGGGTATTGCTTTCCATCGTGTGTTTGATATGACAAATGATTCACACTTATTTAAAACACGTGACGACATGGAAATATCTGGTTACGACTTGGCGGGAAATGTTTTTGTTGGATCAGATAAGTGGTTACCTGTGATTGAAGGTAAAATGGTCACTATGTATGACCATAGAGCCGCCAATATAGAATTGAATACGGAGAACGCATCAAGGCAACAGCAGCCTAAGATTAATTCCCTGGACACTAGGCTAGATCCTAATTTCGTAAACCTTCCATATCTTTGGGCTGAGAAATCACACGTTGAAGCTCGAAATCCACACTATTGGAATTATCAATGGTATATCACTTTTAAACGTGTTACGGCAGCCACCAACGAACGAACTGTCTTGGGCTGTATAGTTCCAAAGTATGCAATTAGCTATACACTGTATGTAGTTACCAATATTTTAGAGAACATACACCTGCAACTTGCGTTAACAGCGAATCTGTATTCCCTTGTATCAGACTACTGCGTACGGCAAAAAACTGCACAACCGTCTCTACCCATGGGCGTAGTATACGAATCTCCCTTCATACCACCGCATACCTACACACCTGCCCTGCTGGATTTCATCGTCCCCCGCGTGCTGGAACTCACCTACACGGCATGGGATTTAGCGGCATTTGCCGCCGATGTCGGCTGGGACGGCCCGCCCTTCATCTGGGATGAGGAACGGCGCTTCCTCATGCGCTGCGAACTCGACGCGCTGTACTTTCACCTGTATCAGATCAGCCGCGACGATGTCGATTACATCATGGAGACGTTCCCCATCGTCAAACGCAAGGATGAAGCGAAGCACGGTGAGTATCTGACCAAGCGGGTGATTCTGGAGATGTACGATCAGATGGCGGGGCTGGCAAAGGTGGTAGCCCCCGCACCGAAGGACGAATCCGCAACTTATCTGGTGCCGGATGTCAGCCAGTGGGAAACATGGCTCAATCCCCCACCGGCGAGTCCCGATGTGGCACATGAAGGGTAGAAGAAGTCCCCCTCGCCATGAGGGAGAGGGGGATTTAGGGGGTGAGGGCCTCTAGCCTGCGTGCCCTCCCATAAGCCCACCCGTAAACGTTTGGGTCCACGTTGTTTGAAAACTCGAACCGTACAACCCGAACGTCCGTGAATGATGTTAGAATGGTTGAAAACGAGCGGAGGTCAGGATGGTCATCAACGTTCAGCGGTCTATTTACACAGAACTCGCCGATTTCCTGGTGACACAGCCAACACTGGAAGAACTCGCTGCCTATAAAGTCTCATCTGGCACCCAGCAGTATATTGATGACCTGCTGGAAAGAAACCGCGAGGAAGGTTTGTCCTCTCAGGAGCGGCTGGAATTGGAGAAGATTCTCGCGGTCATACAGATGATGGATTTAGCCAAGGCGAAAGCCCAGCTCAAACTGGTTTGAACATCGCGAACTACTGATTCAACTGGGAAAGTATCCCTGCACGAAAGACTAAACGCCCCCTATCCGTAATGATATAAAATGCACCGGCTAAAGAGCCAGTCATAACATAATACAAAATGTAACTTTACCTGCTTTCACCTGTTTTACAGAGATTTTATGATGACCATCCCCTCTCAGAATGAATTTTTACTCCCCTTCCTGCGCATCCTCAGCGATGGGCAGACATACACCCGCGCCCAGATGATGTTTCGTCTGGCGAAGCATTTCAACATCAGCGAGCAGGACGCACAGCAGATATCCGGCAGTCAGTTTACGCTGGTCAGCCGTATCGCCTGGTGCGATGTGCATTTCGTCAAGGCAGGCTTTGTCGAAAAGCATCAGCATCACGCCGACAGTATGCAGGACACCTTCCGCATCACCACACTCGGCATCCGCGAACTGAATAAACGCCCGGAGAAGATCACGGTTGGGTATCTGCAGGGCTTCTATCTTGGCAAGGTACATCGCGGAGCCGGGTCCGATGACACCACCAGCGACGCCGAACTCACGCTGTATGAGGCGTTCGAAAATCTGCCCGATACGTTTACCGTGCTGCATGCCGTCAAGTGGTTTGCACGTGATCGGGGCACGGTCGGCGAAATCGACTTTCTGGTCGCCCATCGTGATCTCGGCGTACTGATTCTGGAAGTCAAAGGTGGAATTATCAGAGTAGAAAACGGGCAGTGGTACACCACCAGTCGCACCGGGCGCACCAGCACGATTCACGACCCATGCCAGCAGGCCGAGCGCAACCGGCGTGCCCTCAGCGACTGGCTGGAGAACGATCCGCGCACCCGAGGCATCCCCTTCGCACTGTTTCCTGCAGTCGCCCTGCCGGACTCACAGGTCGCCGGACACATCCGCCCAGATTGCCCGCAGGACATCTTCATCGACATAAGGCATCTGCATGATCTTGAAAGCCGTCTGATGCAGATCTTCAGCTACTGGAAGGCACACGCGGATTCCAAAAACTCAAAATGGGGCGGTCAGCGTGCCGTCGATGCGCTGGTGAATCTGCTGGTTCCCACGCGCAGCCTTCAGCCGAAGATCACCGAGCAGTTTGCACGAGAGAATCGCAAAATCGAGGAACTCACACAGCAGCAGTTCAGAATCCTGAAGATGCTGCGTTACCAGCGGCGGGCAGCGGTCATCGGCGGCGCAGGCACAGGCAAAACCCTGCTGGCGATCGAGAAAGCGACTCAGTTAGCCGAAAGCGGGATGCGCGTGCTGTTTGTCTGCTACAACGCCAACCTCGCCGATTGGATCAAGCAGCGGCTTCAGCAGCCACAGATTGACGTGTTTACGTTCCATGCACTCGTCGGACACATGATTCACCGTGCACGCATCCCACGGCCACGCGGCACTGGCTTCTATGATCAGGTCGCCGACCTGCTGGTCGATGCCGCGGGTGTCCTGCACGCACCTGACGCAGATCCTGCACAACTGTATGATGCCATCGTCGTCGATGAAGGGCAGGATTTTGAGGATACATGGTGGATCGGGCTGCTGGAGACGCTGAAAGATCCTGAACACGGCATTTTCTATGTCTTCTTTGACGATAATCAGCGCATTTTCACGCAGATCAGCCAGATCCCGATGGACGGTGCTCCGCTCTATCTCGATGAGAATCTGCGCAATACCCAACACATCCACGAGCGCCTCAAGCCGTATTCGCGTGATGTCGAGATTCAGTGTATCGGGCCAGAGGGTCGTCCGGTCGAAGTCATTTCAGCGTCAGACAAAAACGCCGAGCGGCGCGAGCTTCAGCGCGTCCTGCATCGGCTGGTCAACGAGGAAGGTATCCCGGCAGAGCATATTGTCGTCCTCACACCGGCTGGTGAAAAGCGCAGTCAGTGGAAGAGCGACGATCAGCTTGGCAACTTCATCCTCACCTGGCAGCTTGATACCGAGATGCAGATGGCCGCACGGGTTTGTACGATCTACAGCTACAAAGGCTTGGAAAGCCCAGTCGTGATCCTGACCGAACTCCATGCCCTGCGTACTGAAATAGCAGATCAACTCCTGTATGTTGGCCTCTCTCGTGCTCGGCACCACGCGGTTGTCATCGGGGAGCTGCCAGTCACAATCACACAGGCATAAAAACCACTGATTGGATTTGTCAACAGCAACTGCGCAGCTGAACACCTCACCATATTGTCCAAATTGTGACAGTAAGATAGGTTTACGGACAGCAAGAACGACCCAGAACTAATGCCGAGCGGCGGTTCTGGGTTATCTACCTATCAATCAGATCGCTATCTATTCGTCGCGCCGGCGTTTGGTACAAACTTCAAGAAACTAAAGACCTTGCACCGTTTAACTTGAAATGTACCACGAATCGCTTCTGTAAAATTACTAACCCCCTTCGCAAGATTGCTAATCTAAAACTGTAATCCTCCTCAAGTTGAGCGTGGTCAGTGTGATACGCTGAACTTATGAGTATGACAAGAAGACCAATCTCGTGACCAGCCGACAGAACTCCACTCAACTCTTGTCCCTGACTATGGTTTGAAAACTGTAACCTGCAAATTTTACCCAGTTAGGTGGGCAACTTTTGCAGGTTGTCATACCCCGTTTCGGTATGCTGAGTTGTATCGGCACAAGGATATACCTGAAGCAACACTGCTGAGACTTTGAAAGTGGGCGCAGGAGCATTTTGTCAATGGGGCAACAAAACAAGTCAGCTGAACGATCTCAGCATCTGGACAAAACATCAATCCCTGTCGACCGCCTGCATCCCAGTCTGCGAGCAAAATTCATCGCACTGCCCAAACCCGGAGAAGCGCTCACTGATGAGCAGTTATCAGCCCTTTTCAGTGGGGATGTAAACGCCCTGCGTAACCTAATCAGTTTGGTTCAGCAACAAATTTTAGAAGATACATAGAAATGAGGTGACAAATTGGATAAAAGTGATTATACTCATATGTATGTGCAAAGACATATTTCATCTGGTTTAGCAATGGTCAATTCAGCTGATTACAAGCCAACACCAAAAGCGCAGGTAATCCTTGACGCCTTGCGTGAGGCTGGTGACTGGATTAACCGCTCCGAACTGGCAACACGCCTCAACAAGAATGCCCTCAATAAGTGGGACATCATTCTGTTGAGTAAGCTCGGAGACGCTGGTTTAATAGAGTTGCGGCAGATACACCACCACGGGCCTATCGGCTACGAATGGCAGTATCGCGCAATTTCGAATAACCAGAGCTAGACCGGAGGTGAAATGGTTCGATGCATTATCTGGTGTGCAGTGTCCTCACGGGCACAAAATGAGCCGGACAAGATCAGTCTTCCCCAACAGGAAGCCGAAGCTTGTGCGC
>JAEZAF010000295.1 GCA_023430545.1 Chloroflexota bacterium | reverse complement strand
CGGTGCAGAATCCGTCCATCCCCCAGCGAGACCATCGACGAAGGATGAAATCCGCGAAAGACCTGTCCCGATGACGGATAGCGAAGCCGCAGCAGGCCGTCGCGCTGCATGGCGTCTATCTCAGCATCGAGTTTCTGCCGTGTCTGCGCGATAGCGGCCTGTTCTTCCAACAGCAGACGCTCATAATCAAGCGCCTTGAGATCCACTTCGGCATTCGGCCATGTGTCGGTCAGGATGTCGGAGATGGCCTGCCCCTGTTCGACCTGTGACGTCCAGCCCGGCAGGATTTCATCCAGCATCCATGCCACCGCCGCACCGACCTGATAGAACCGTGTCCAGCCATGGCCGACTTCCTGCAATTGCGGGTTGATATTGAACAGCTTCTGGCGCGATTTCTGCTCGACATACGACGCCGTGCTCTCGTTCCGCTCTAAAAAGCGCTCGTAATTCAGCAGGCTGTCATGGGGAAGGCGCTGGCGGCGCAGGGCGACGAGCGCCGCCAGTGTTTCCAGCCTGCGTGTGACCGGCCAGTCCTCACGACGCAGCACATCAGTTTCCAGACGGCACAACGCACGGTAATCGCCGTCCAGTTCGGGATAGTAAGACATCGCCGTGAACATATCCGCAGGGACCTTTTCGAATGCGGTCTGCTGGAAGACGTGAAAGCCTTCATGGTAGATAATCGGCAGCACTGCTTCGGGTGAGGTGCATAAGTAAAGTGGAATCGTCGCGGTATCCACGCCGTTAATATCGACGCTGGTTGCTGCCATCAGCGTCTGCGGGCGGACTTCCGGCGGGTTGGGATGGTCGATATAGACCACATCGTTATCGTCG
Source organism: Chloroflexota bacterium (assembly GCA_023430545.1). Lineage (GTDB taxonomy): Bacteria > Chloroflexota > Anaerolineae > Aggregatilineales > Phototrophicaceae > JAEZAF01. The sequence continues at coordinate 3,997 of JAEZAF010000295.1, read as the reverse complement.
TAAACTGCAAACGGTATCCGTGCGAAATCATAGCCCGGCCAGGTTTCAACCGGCTGAGCTTTCGCTTCACGGATCATATCAGCTACTTCAGTTAGTTTCATTTCTCATCCTTACCCCAGCGGACAGCGACAGCACTCCATGTATATCCTGTGCCAGCGCCGGCCATTACAATAATATCACCGGGGCGGATTTTACCCTGTGCCAGCCCCAGTTCCAAGGTCAGCACCTGATCGACGCTCTGGATGTGGCCGTAATCTTCCAGATAAACCGACTGGTCGGCGGTCAGGCCGATGGCGTTGAGGATTTCGAGATAGAACGACTTCTTCATGTGGGTGATACCGAGGAAGCGCACGTCACTCAGCGATGCGCCGCCGACCTCGACCGCCTCACGGATGACGCGGACGAAGTTCTCCAGCGATGAACCGCCGAGCCGGTCGGCCATGTACTGCGGATCGGTCACATCCAGCCGACCGCGCAGCTCTCCGACGATTTCAGCGTCATTTTCCGGGATGGCGTCAGTCGTCAGGATGACGGACTCGGACAGGCTGCCGTCGGTGATGGCCGACGCACCCAGGATGATATTCTCGGTCGCGTTACGCTTCAGCAGCATGGCACCACCGCCCGCGCCAAAGTTGAACATAAAGCGTGAGCGTTCGTTCTGCGGGTTGATCAGGTCATTCTCGCGGCTTCCGGCGGCCAGCAGCACATATTCCAGACGCGGATCGGTCTGCATCATGGCGCGGGTCATGTTCATGGCAATCGGGGCACCGGCACACAGCGCGTAGATCTCATAAGCGTAGGCGTTGACCGCGCCGACGTTATGCTGAATCTTCGAGGCCGCGTTCCAGACGAGGTGATCCTTGTGTTCGCTGCCGTGCGAGACCACCAGCCGGATCTGTTCAGGCGAGATCCCGGCCTGTGCGATGGCCTTCTTCGCTGCCTGGGATGCCATGAAGGTCACGGTGTCGGTCTCCCCGGCGATGTGACGCTGACGGATACCCATCTTCTCGCGCAGGATGTTCTCAGGGATGCCGCTTTTTGGGGCGAAGTCGGCGGCAGTTTCGATCTGTTCGGGAACGTAGGTCCCCCAGCCAGCGATGCCGATCTGTGGGAGTCCGGGGATGGGTTGCATCAGGGTTCGCATTCTGTTTACATGTCGTTTGCCCTATTTTACCGCACCCCTTTAGCATATCCGGCAATAGTTTCTCTCTGATTACCGGCGTCAGAGGATAGAATCATCAGCACATGTGATGATGTGCGTCTCTGCGTATCTCACCCTGCACACTGGATTAGGGCAGATGATCCAGCCTTGCCGCCGTGTGCTGCGACGCGACAAAGTACAGTACACCATCATGCGGCGCAAGCGTAACCGTCAACTTATCCACCGGTGCATTAGAGGTCTGACCGGTGATCCAGTCATGGATATAACGTGGACCGTTCAGCCCAAGCAGTGACAGCGGCACCTCACGCTGAAGCGGCTGCTGGCCGGGATTCAGCAGAAAGACTGCTGCCGGATCGCTGTCGCCAGCCTTCAGCGCTGTCCGCACCTGTACCAGCAGCGGATCAAGCGCACGCCATTCGTGACGAGACGATGCCCCCGGTTGACGCACCAGCGGGGACTGTCCGAGCAGCGGAAAACGGCAGATCGACTTCTCCGGATTCAGCAGCAGTTTCCACAGCCGCAGGCGCTCCGGTGACAGCCCCGCCAGATCATCGCTGGTCGTCACCAGTCCGGAGGACATCGCGGCGTACAGTGCCAGCGACCGGATCTCGTTTTCGGTCAGGTGATGGTGCTGCTCACGGATCAGGATGCAGTCCGGGTCCGCCTGCCAGAGGATGTGATTGCCAAAGTTGCGCGTTGCCTGATCGCGCAGCAGTGACTGCGCCGCGAGGCTTTCGCCATCCCACTGCACACCGACATCCCGCCCGATGCGCACTGCATCCACCAGCCCGACTGACGCCCACAGCGGACAGCCGCAGCCGAGCCACAGCGCATCCCCGATTTCCTCACGGATCATCCGCGCCACCTTGCACCAGATCCCGATGCGCGTCATCCCCGGCTGATGCCACACGGCACGGTCTGGTCCGTGTTCGCTGCCGAACTGCATGAAGTCGGTCTTGAAGTATTCGCACCCCCATTCCTGCCACCAGACGCGGAACACCTGCCGCAGATACTCGAAGGCGTCCGGGTGGGTAGCGTCGAGAATGTAGTATTCTTCACTGCGCTTGTGCCAGCGGAACTCGGCATAGAACTGCATCTGCGCCAGCGGCTTTCCGGTCAGGCGATCCTGCACCACCCAGTCGGGATGCTCACGGTAAAGACGGCTGCGATTGCCGACCATAAACGGTGCGATCCACAGCCCCGGCCTGAAACCCGCCGCCCGGATGTCGTCCAGCAGCGGCCTCATCCCACGCGGGAATTGCGGCTTTACGTCCAGCCAGTCGCCCATCTCCGGCGTGAAACCATCGTCGATCTGGAAGATGTGCATCGGCAGCCCGTCGCGCTGCATGGCGTCGCGCATCCCGGCCAGATGCTCAAGGATGTTTTCTTCCGTGATATAGGCGTAAAGGTTGTACCACGAGCACCAGCCGAGAATCGGCGGCGCACTCACGCGTGCAGACATGACCTCGGCCACGATCCGCGCCCACTCGCGCAGCGCTTCCTCAATGCCGCCGTGATACTCGAAGATCACCAGTCGTTCGGATTCGCAGTAGTCGATACTGCGGCCATCATAGTGATCGCCGAGGTCCTTTTCATCCCACAGCGTTTCGACGCTCAGGGCGCATCCGCTGGCCGTGCGTTCGACCGTAAACGTCTGCTGATAGCGGTCATGGCGGTCAAAGCCGAGGACGACGCTGTTATCCGCATCTCCATACAGCGGCAGAAGCTGCGCCATCGCATAGCCCTGCACTACGGCACCGACCGGATATTCTTCCGGCTGGACGTAATAGCTGCCATCCCAACTGAAGTAGCCGTTCCGCAGAAACGCCCGCAGATTGCTGACCTGTTCAAACCGGATACCGAACGAGCGCAGCGCCTCTGTTTCAGGAAAACCGCTGAGGCCATAGCGCATCCCCAGATGATGCTCACCCTGCACGCTCACCTCAAACCAGAGCTGGGTATCGCTGCTGATTGTCGGCAGGCTGAACGTGATCGTCCCGTCGTCCTGTGCTGTACCGCGCACATCATAGACCGTACCGTTGACGACCGGTCGCAGTCCATACAGGCTGACGACCGGCGACCGGAAGCTGAAATCACCGTTAGAGGTCTCGAATCTCACAGCGTGACCTCAGCCCGCAGCTCGGACGAACGTCGCGCCGCCAGCACCAGATCCAGCGACAGTGCCCCTTCGCGCATCGGCACACGGGTTTCGCCGCCGGTGCGGATGGCCTCAACCAGATCGAGCATCAACGTCCGGCGGAAATCCTTCGAGGACTCGATCTTTTCAACCGGGTTGTCCGGCTGCGGATTATCCGACTGATTGGTATAGGTGAAGATCGCGTTATTGGCGTTGGCAAAGTCTGCTGTCAGATGCTGCGCCACCAACCGGTAATCGCTGATCCACTGGCCGGGGATGGCGTTATTGGTCGCACCGATCATCCCCATGCCCCCGTGCTTCAACCGGACGACGGTCGCGCTGGTATCCTCGATGGTGTAATCCGGCACCTCACGGTGAAACAGGTTCTCCTGCACGCTGTAGACTCCAGCCGCTTCCCCGGCCATATAACGCAGTAGGTCGAAGAGGTGAATCGCCTGCTCCACCACCTGTCCGCCGGATTTGTCACGCCTGCGCCACCACGGGGCATGCAGCGCGTTGCAGAAATAGCGCCCCATCATCAGCGCCACCGGCCCGGTCTGACCGGCAGCCTGCAACACCTTGAAGCGCTCCACCGCCTCGCCAAAGCGGAACATGAAACCGACCTGTGTTCTGATGCCAGCACTTTCCGCCGCCTCGACCATCGCCCACGCCTGATCGCTGTCCAGCGCAATCGGCTT
>JAEZAF010000271.1 GCA_023430545.1 Chloroflexota bacterium | reverse complement strand
GATCATCTGGTCATCAGCAGCCCTTCGGACGAACCGAATCAGAGTGCGCTGTATCTGTATCAGCGGAATGGGCTGAACTGGGATTTTTACGACAAGATCAGCCTGCCGGGAATGGGCTATCAGTTCTTCCGCTACGGAGATACGGATATTGCAAGCGGATATGTGGCCGTCGGTGATACCGGCTACGCGCTCGACAATGCAGGCAATGATACGTTTGCGCCAAAGATCTATATCTTCAGTGATGGCGAGATCGCCCCGCCGCTCGTCACGCCGTCGGCGACAGTCCCTGTCACCGCATCAGTGACGCCTGTAACACCGCCGATTACACCATCGGTGACGCCGAACGTGACACAGGAAGTGACGCCCGATGTGACGCCTGACGTCACGCCGGACATGACGCAGGAAGTTTCGCAGTAGTTTTACGACAGGGTCTATGAAAAGCCGGGGTCAGCGATTGATCCCGGCTTTTTGATTCGTGGTTCCGGCGGGGGACAGATTGGTGGACAAAATGCCGTCCACAATGCCGGACAAAATGCCGTCCACAATGCCGGACAAAATGCTGGCACTTTGGCCGACTCTTTTCAGAACATACGTGCTATCCAATAGAGATATGCCAAGTGGGTGCGGTCAGTGTCCGCAGCACGAGCGACAGCGGACAGGGCAGCCCAGTCCCTACTGTAGGTGGATGCGGCAATGTCCTCACGCAGCGCACCGACTGGCAGAGATCTTTAACAACGAATGCGGAAGAGTCGCGGGCCGGTCTTACGGGAGTCGGTTCGCAAAATGAGCATTCTTCATGCCGGCCCCCGTCTGCACCACTCGAACAACCGCGTGTGGACGCTGTCGAGGCACGGCAAAACTGCAATCTCTGTATTTTCATCGTTCAACGTAAGGAGCTGCCATGCAGTCGAATGCCCCTTACCGCGTCAGGATGCTGGATCGTGTGGATGCTGAGCGTCCGGCCCTGACTTCAACCTCTCAAGCCTTAAACGCCAAAGAAATCACGCTGACTGTGCCGGTCAAGCGCATAAAAGCGGAGGCCGACAGTATCGAGGGTGCGCGTTTCGGAGGGTACCTGATCGTCTGGGGAAACCGCAGACAGCGTGATTTACAGGGCGAATACTTTACACCACAGACCGAACTGGCGCTGGACTGGTTTGAACGCCGTCCGGTGCTGTACCAGCATGGGCTGGACGATCAGCTTAAGGCCAGCACGATCGGCGTGATCGATCAGCTCCGTGTGGATGAAACCGGCGTCTGGGCTGAAGCGCAGTTAAACCTGCGCCATCAGTACGCCGCTGCGGTGCGCCGGTTAATCGAAGGCGGAATGCTCGGCTGGTCCTCCGGCAGCCTGCCCCATCTGGTCGAGGTGGCGCGGGATGGCCGCATCCTGCGCTGGCCGGTGGTGGAAGGCAGCCTGACACCGACCCCGGCGGAGCCACGCCGCACTGACGTGCAAACGATCAAGAGCGCGTTTGCGGAACTGGGGCTGGAGATCGACCGGCTCGCACTGCCGGATGTATACCAGCGTCGCCAGCGACCGATTCATCCCCTGCTCCGTGCAGATGAGCTTCATGATATTCAGAACTCTGCGACACCGAACCTTCAGAAAGGAATTCATGCTATGCCTAATCCCTACCCTGACACCTTTGATTTCGATGAGCGCCCGACCAATGGTGGACGCAAACGTCTGCCAGTGCCGATGGACAGCGGACGCGATACCCAACCGCTGCCCGCGATCAACGGCGGCAGCATCAGCGTTGGCAGCCGGTTCGACGCGCTCAACGCGGCGGATCTGCTGCATGGGTATATGCTGCTGCGCGCTGCAAAGAGCTTTCAGGGTGTGAGCGAGCAGTATGCCAACGCACTGGCCTATAAGGTGCGCAAGTCCGGCATGTCAGCGGCGATCAAGACCAATGAGCTGATGCACACCATGCAGACCGGCTTCGGTGACGAGTGGGTGCCGGAGCTGTGGTCGGCACAGATCTGGGAAAAGGCGCGTCAGGATAACGTGGTGCTGCCGCTGTTCCGCACGATCGAGATGCCGTCGAACCCGTTTGACCTCCCTGTTTCCGGAACTGACCCCTCGGTCTACTACGTGCCGGAGACCAACAGCGAGTCCCAGCTTGTGCTGAACGGCGGCACGAACCCGATCCCGGACAGCAAGATCGGCAGTCGCAAGGTGCAGTTGAACGCGAAGAAGCTGGCACTGCGGGTAGGATTCAGTGCCGAACTGGTGGAAGATGCCATCCTGCCAGTGCTGAACATCTACCGCGAACAGGCGATGCGTGCCATTGCAGACAGCATCGACTATGTGCTGCTGAATGGTGATGTCGAAGACGGTGAAGGCAGCAATATCAACACACCTGCGATACCGGCGGGCAGCGAGCGCTTCATGGCGTTCAACGGTCTGCGCCATCTGCCGCTGGTGGCGAATACCACACTGCGGCTTGATATGGCCGGTGAACCGACGCTGGCGAAGCTGCGTGAGACACGCTTCAAAATGCCAGCAGCGTATGCGGCGCGTCCGGGGGATCTGGCGTGGATTGTGGACAGCGGCACCTATGCCAAGCTGCTCAATCTGCCGGAATTCCTGACACTGGACAAAGCCGGGGTGCTGGCAACCGCCCTGACCGGGCAGATCGGGTTCATCGATGGCATCCCGGTGTTTACATCCGCCGAGATGCCGATGACGAGTGCCACTGGTGTGGTCAGCGGCGGGACTAATAACAAGGGGACGGCGATCTGCGTGTATCGTCCGGGGTGGTTTGTCGGATACCGGCGTCGGGTGGCGGTCAATGTGGATTATCTGCCGTATTACGACAGCTATCAACTGACCGCAACGGTGCGGTTGGCCTTCGCTGCCTTTGATGATCAGACCACCAGCGCCGCGATCAATATCACGATTTAGGTGGCAAAGCGAACAGATCAGGCGGGATGGCACACAGGCCATCCCCTACACACAAGATGGTAGGACCTGTAGACCAGCAAGCGGGCTATCCCCTTGTGCACGATCATGTGAGTCGGCGGCAGTGCCTGTCCCCTATGGGTAGAAGCACAAGGGGGATGCCGATGGCATCCCCCTGTGTAAAGCGATCTGATTGTGCCAGATATTGCTATGTTGCTTACGGAAGCGGCAGAGCCAGAGGCAGCGGGATGAGGGCATCGCCACCGCCGACAATCGGCTGCGCAGTCAGCGAGACATCATCGACGAAGATCTTACCAGACTCGGCCTTGCCCTTGAGGATCAGCTTGACCTTGTTCGGAGCCGCAGCGGCGGTGACGCTCGCCGAGAACACTTCGTACTCTTCATTCAGGGTCGGGCCGTCGATCTCGATCACAACCTTGTCCTTACCGTCGCCGTTGGTGCCAGCGGCAGGATCGGCATACTTGACCTTCAGTGTGACCAGCTTGCCCGGAGTCACCTTGCTCTTCACAGCAACGGACAGGGTCAGAACATCGGTGGCATTAACCTTTGCAGGATCGATACTCTGAACCAGCTTGGCGCTGTCGCCGGGAACGCCCTTGAACAGCCATGCGCATTCACCGGTGAAGGCAAAGATCTTGGATTTTTCAGGCTTGTTGCACTTGACTTTATCCTTGCTCTCATTCTTGAGGCTCCAAGGATCGATCGCGTCCTTACCGTTCTCGAAACCACCATTGATGACCAGTTCAACAGCGTCTGTGCTGACGGTGAAGGTGAACGGTGCATTGGCTGCTTCAGTGATACCACCGGTATTCTCAGCTTCAACTGACCACGAGTACGCGCCGTCAGTCAGCAGGGACTGGAAGGCAGCATCGACGGGCAGGGTGCAGACACCGGCTGTGGCACCGCATTCTGCGGCCAGAACGGTGACGCGAGCGACTTCACCGAGACGGACATTGTCGGAAGTCTTCAGCAGGACGAACTCATAGGAGTCGGCATCCGTAGACAGGCTCCAGGTGACCTCGGTCACGGTCGCGGGGTCATTCACGACGGCACCATTAGCCGGAGACAGCAGGTTGAATGCGCCCGGAACGGGTTCTTCGGGAACTGGAGTCTCAGGTGTTGGGGTCTCCGGAGTGGGTGTTTCGGGTGTCGGAGTCTCAGGTGTTGGGGTCTCCGGAGTGGGTGTTTCAGGTGTCGGAGTCTCAGGTGTTGGGGTCTCCGGGGTTGCAGCATCGCCTGCACCTTCGATCGCACCGGCATCCTTGCCTGCACCGGCAGGACGTGCGACGCCGCGCTGGTCAACGGTGACTGCGCCATTGAACAGCGGGTTGGCTGCGGTGGTCAGGTAGGCATCGGTGCTCACCAGATTGAAGGCCGAGCTGCCAGCGCCCAGATCATAAAACGGAACGAAATCAGCCGACAGAGCCGACAGATTGGGATTAGCGGTGCTGGCCGGGGTCAGGCCCGTGCAGGTACCACCGCCGAAGACCACATTACCGGTACCATCCGCGATACCACCAGTACCGTCGCAAAGTGCTGCGCTTGTGGTGCTGATGATCGAGTTACGCAGATTTACGGGGAAGTTCGATGAGAACAGCGGGGACGCCGGTGCAACGAACGTCACATTGGTGAAGTTGACGACCGTGCCCAGCGCAGCGGTCGTACGCAGAATGCTTCCCGGATTGCTATTGGCAACGTTATTGGAGAAGGTGCTGTTCGCAACATTCAGTTCAGCAGCTTCCACATAGAACACACCACGGTCAGTGGCAGTGTTATCAACGAAAGCACTGCGGAAGATGTTAACAATCGGGGTTGGGAAAGCGCCGTCCTTGTCGGCTGCGATTGCGCTGCCGCGTCCGCCGCGATTGCCCTTGAAGGTTGAATTCGAAATGTTGACGTTACCAGCGGTGTGGATGGCTGCACCGTTCCCACCCAGACCGGCAGTCGCATCACCCTTGGTAAAGGTCAGACCGTTGAAGCTGACAGTCGTATTTGGGGTGATCTGGAACAGACGCTCGCCCGTACCTGCAACACCAGTGAAGCCACCATCGAAGGTGACATTGCCACCGCCGTCGATGGTCATATCAGTGCCCAGTACTTTGGTTGCGGTGAAGACAATAGTCGCAGGGCCACCACAGCTAAAGGTGATGGTATCTGCTTCACTATTGCCAGCGGCGGTTGCCAGTACAGCATCGAAGGCTGCTTCGGTGCAGGAAGCCAGTGAACCATCACCGACGACCAGTGGAGCACGCGACTGAGCAAACACCATACTATTTACGGCAAAGCTTAAAACCAGTAAAGAGAAAACGAATAGAAGGGACCTCTTGTTGAGTTGTTTCATAACATGCGCCTCCTTAAACGCAATCGATGAGCTGAAGATAGCGTCTTATCAGCCCTGATAATGTAAAGTTATCGCATGATGGATGTAATGTACATAGCAACGGTATGTTTTTTGGGATATTTTTTACGTTCATCGCATCCTTTTTACGCAGACCCATAATTAGTAAAAAGGTCCTGGTCAGGCATAAACCAAGCCCGAAAATCGGGCTGTGCTGTCCATCTCGGCGCGGCGATGCTGGTGTAAGTAAGGTGTTTTCCGAATCAGGGCTATTGTATTAGTACTATAGTCATGGCGGCAGACAGACTAAATAAATAGCCCTGAAACCAAACGCATAACGACTTAAATCGTCGGCGGTTTATCTGATGGATCGGGGAAATCCTCGAACGGCCCCTTCCATTCGTCATCATCGACATCGACATCGATCTGGATACGGCGTTTGCCCTGCGGCGGCACCGGGGGGATCGGCGGGATCGGTGGAACAGGTGGTACCACGTGAGACGCTGGCGGTACCGGCGGGACTGGCGGCACTGGAGGAACCGGCGGGACAACATGGCTGCTGTCCCACTCACTCCATGCGCGTTCGACATCACTCTGGATGCTGGACATCGCAGACCGGAGCGAGTCGCGGGTCTGCTGCATGATCTGATCACGCAGTTCACGCCCAAAACGGCGGTAATCATTGGCGAATTCGCGCCACTGATTACCGATTTCCAACTCCTGCCCGTTTATGTTTACTCTGACTTTCGGCCCATGTCCGCCGTGCCCGCCATGAGACACATGCGGTCTACGCTGACCGGCGGATTCGCGCTGCGAGTCAGAACTTTCGCGGGCAAGGCTGCGGGTGTAGACATAAAGCTGCTGTGTCAGCAGCAGGACCTGCGCCACCAGTGACTCATCGGCGGCATTTTCATCGACATCGGCGACCAGCCCCTCGGTCACATAGCGATCCTCCGGCAGCAGCCGTGCAATCTGTTCGTGCAGCAGACGGTAATGGCGCAGGGCAGTGCGTCCACTTCCGGCGGTGCTGCCAGACGCCTGAATCTGTTCCAGCGCACGCTGAAGAGTACGCAGTGCAGGCAGCAGCGCATCCAGACTCTGATTGACTTCTTCGTTCATTGATTGGTTCCTCTTATGCTGTGATCGATCTGGCGAGCCGTCGCCATTTTCAGGGACATCACGTGACGGCAGTGTCGTGCGCTGACAAACGCCGGACTCAGATATGCGACATCTGCTGCGCCGACGGTTCAGATACGGCTTCCAGTCGGGCGCTGAAGGCGATCAGGCGGCGGCCTGTGCTGGCTGCAATACGGATGAGATAACGGGTCAGGCGGCGGGTCAGACGATATGAGGGGCCAGCCGGCATCAGCGCCAGCAGATCGCGCTGTACCAGATGTGCGCGTACAGACTGCACGCGCTGTTCGGAGATGCTTTTGTGAAGATCATATTCTGGCAGCATGGTATTCGTCCCCTGTCACTGATCGTGTCAACGTGATCCGCCGCCGTTGCGTCTCGCGCATTGACAGCAGCTTACAGGGAAATACGCGCAACCTGTTCAGATGGTTCAAAACTGGTCGAAAATCAGTCTGGATTGCATTCAACTCCGCCTGAACTGCCCAACTTTAAACCGGATCAGGACGAAGTTGGGTCCGGCAGAGATCAGGCGACCTGATAAAGCTCGCCTTTGTAGTTCAGCCAGATTTCCCCGAACGAGACGGTGATGGCGAAGTGTGTCGCCAGCACATTGGCATCGCGGCGGTGGTTGCCGAGGCCAAGCAGCATATCGACAATCTCGGTGCTGGGTGCGATCTCGCCCATCTCCGACAGTGCGATATGGGCATAGCTGCGCCACTTCATTTCGCGGCAGTCGCGAAAGATAAGCTGGAAAGAGATCATCGGATCGAGTTTATCATCGGGTTGGGTCGTCTGGTAATCACACTCGAAGATAAGTTCACGCCCCCACTGATGCAGGATCGTCTCGCTGATTGTCAGCGTCCCACCCGGAACCAATCCCAATGTGTTGATGATTTTTACTCTGTCCACAACAAGACCTCGCCTTTTGAGTGATCTCTCGACGGTCAGCATGGGTCGAGATGCCAAAGAAGCACAACAGCGTTTATTCCACGCCATTTTTCAGTTTAACACAGGACCAGATTGCAGGCACAAACCGGAACAGGCCAACCCGTCCGGCCCATACCTTTGCTTTCAGCAAAATCTGACAGATCAAGGAGAATCCCATGCCCAAGCTCACCTTTGTTTCCACCGACCGCCTGATGGCCGCACTCGAACTCGACGGAGCGACACTGAGCGAGGCCGAACATGCACGGCTGTATTCCACACTGGTGGCGGCAACGCATCAGGTCGAACTGCTGTCGGGCCGGTTTCTGATGCCGCGCAGCCTGAGCATCCCCCATGCGCTGACACGGACATCGACCACAGAACTGATTCTCGATCAGGATCTGCTGGAACTGACGAGCATCACTAACGGCGACGGCACGCCCATTCCGGTGGAGTCAGTCGAGCAGGCGGGCAGCAGTCTGCTGTACGCCTTGGATGGCTATAGTTTCCACCGCGATGATCGCGGCAGCGCACAACCGCTGGTGATCAACGGCATCTGGGGCTGGCACGATGACTGGTCGCAGGCATGGCGCATCAGCGGGGACAGCGTGACTGGCATCCTCAGCCCATTTGACACCGCAACACTCCCCGTCACGGATGCGGACGGCACTGACAGTGAAGGTCAGGCACCGCGCTTTCAGGCCGGGCAGCTTCTACGGCTGGGGGCGGAAATCATCGGGCTGCATCACGTTGATGCTGAGGCGAATCAACTGCATGTGCTGCGCGGCCAGCTTGGGACGACGATTACCACGCATGAACCGGGGACGGCGATCCGCATTTACAGCGCCCCACCCATGATCGAAGCGCTGATTGTCCGCTGGGCAGTGTGGCTGTATCAGCTTCCGCAGCACCGTCAGCGCACCAGCATCCCGGCGGAGCTGATGCAGGAAGTCTCCCTGCTGCGGCGCGTGTCGGTGAAATCGTGAGGACTTTCAAAGGTTACTGCATCTTATCCCGTCCGATTTTTCCCAGATGTGTATGCTGGAAATGCGTCGGATATTTCAGACCATAGCCAACGGCACGATCCATCCCACAGTGTGCCAGCCAGATCAGGCCGACGGAGATCACGAGTTCCGAGGCCAGTGCGAAACCCATCGTCAGGACCAGCAGCGGGATACCGTAGTTATGCACAAGGTTATAGAGCGTCGTCCCCAGTGACAGACTAAAGGTATACCCGATCATCGACAGATCCGGCGCGAGAAGCAGCAGCACGAACAGCCATCCGCTGAGGCGCAGGTGATAGTACATCACCAGACACAGCCCAAAGATTACCGCTGCTTCGATCCGCTGCCAGACAACCGGCTGCCCCGGCTGGACATAAAACTCATGTGCTTCCATAACTTCCCCTTTGTGAACATTCAGGCGGACACGGCAGTGACGTGGCCCCGCGAGATGGAATCCCGGCAGAAACAGCCGCTCATGTGAACATATCAGATCAGGAGCATACCTAGCGATGCCGAACTTCACCACTGCATTAGACCAGTTAGCCGCGCTGGAAGTCTCCGGCGTGCGCAATCACTATGGGATCACCACCCTGCCGGACGAGCTGAGTCGGGCGCATCTGCCCGCACTACTGGTGCTGCCGTTTGTCAGCAGGGACCGGCTGTTATCAGAACGCGGTGAAGGCTTTCAGACAATGGCCTTCAGCGAAGGGACACGCACGGTGACTTACGCGGTCACCCATCTGCTGCTGGTGGCATCGGTTGGCAGTGGCAGCGGACAGCGCTCCGCCCTGCCAAAGCTGGCCGGACTGATCGACGCCTACTTCAATGCACTGAACGCCGATCCGACCCTGAACAGCACGCTCAGTGCGCCGCCGCGAGTCCGAGTCGAACCCGGACTGTATCGTCATGGCAGCTTTGAGTACTTCGGGTGCGCCTTCCGTCATCTGTGGATGCTGGAACTTGACGCTGTTACAGAGGAATAATCATCCATGACCACCGCTTACTTCATTGAACTGGACAGCGCCGACGATGGGAGTTACGCTGAGGATCTCAGCCCAGAGGTGCTGACGCTGTCATGGCGGCTGGGGATGGCGCAGCCTTATGACCGAGTGGGCGCCCTCAGCACGGCGGAGATCACACTGCGTAATGCTGACCGCCGCTTCTCCCCGGAAGTCGATGCACGGCTGAAGGTCGGGCGGCGGGTGCGCATCCGGGTGCAGGAAGCGCCCTCTGAGGCCATCCGCACGCATTTCGTCGGGAAGATCCGCGCCATGCAGCCAGATACCGGCACATTAGGCCAGCGGCGCTGCACGCTGATCGTCACCGGGCCAGAGGAGGATTATCAGCAGATCACCGCCCTGCTGCCGCTGCATATCAATGTGACAGCGGACGAAGTGCTGGATACGGTGTTCGCGCTGCCGGGGCTGGACGACATTCCGAC
>JAEZAF010000107.1 GCA_023430545.1 Chloroflexota bacterium | reverse complement strand
AAGCTTCCGGATGGTTGGACTGGCAAGAAGACCGCCACCGCGAATCCAGACAAGATCAAGTGTGACAAAGCGGACAAAAAATTTGCCCACAGTGCGCCGTGTGCGTTCATGTTCAAGGGCAATGGCGACGGCAGCACATCAAAGCTGTCACAGAAAGTGAATGACACCAGCGCGTTTGTGCATGACTCACAGGTATCACTGAGCGCATGGGTCGATCGGCGCAGCGCTCCCGTGGGGACAAGGTTCGCGCAGGTGAAGATCGCCTACAGTGATGGCTCAAAGGACAAGCTGAAACTGAATATTCCAGTGTCAGAAGGATACATCCAACAGACAGACAGTGTCCTGCTCGATCTGACCGGAAAGACAGTAAAGTCCGTGAAAGTCGATCTGCGCCATGACAGCCCGAAGGGTAAGTTCTTTGTGGATGATGTCGCACTGACGGTCGAGGCAGAGACGCTCATCCGGCTGCCGTAGGCGTTACGGCGTCTCGATCACACAGGCGCAGACTGCCGAAGCCTGCGCCTTTTGATTCCCTGTATCAAAGCGGATGTGAGCAGGCTGCCTAAGTCTTCTTAATTAGACTTAAGGCGTTATTTATGTAATACGTGTTAGATTTGGCGATTATTGTTTCAAATAACGCTATTGTGCTTCTTCACCCACCTTCGCAAAGGAGCGAGTGCCTATGCTACCCATGCAGGACATCAACCCAACCCGGCGCTTCCCCATCGTCAACTTTATCCTCATCGGCATTAATGTCGTCGTCTTCCTGTGGGAAATGTCACTGGGAGAACGTGGATTACAGCAGGCCTTTCAGGAGCTGGCAGTTGTCCCGGCGACGTTCAGCCCCGCGCCGCTGTCACCGGAGTCCCTGATGGACGTACTGCGAAGCATGTTCATGCACGGCAGTTTCGAGCATATCGCCGGGAACATGCTGTATCTCTACCTGTTTGGCGACAATATCGAAGATCGCTTTGGTATCCCACTGTATCTGGTGCTGTACTTCCTGTCCGGCTATGCGGCGGCCTTCGCCCAGACGCTGGTCGATCCGTCATCCACGATTCCGATGGTCGGCGCATCCGGGTCAATTGCTGGTGTACTGGGTGCGTATCTGGTGCTGTATCCGTCCGTGAAGGTACGCGGCATCATCCCACTGGGGCGTGTCAGCCAGATGAGCGAGATGCCAGCCGTGATCGTCCTCGGTTTCTGGTTCGTGCTTCAGCTCTTCAACGGGATCACCTCACTGGGCGCGGCTTATCAGGGCGGTGGTGGCGGGGTTGCCTTCTTCGCTCACATCGGCGGATTTGTGGCCGGTGTCGCACTGGCGTTTCTCTTCCGCATGCTGGTACCGGAGCATCAGTCCAGTACAGAACGCAATCAGACACTATATCAGCGGGCGCAGCGCTATCGCTGGTAGGGTTCCATAAGACAGATGAACACAAAACGGGCGAGAGACTTTCGCCCGTTTTATGTTGATACAACCTGTTTGTAACAGGTTCGCAGTCTATCGGAAGAAACCCGACTCACGCAGGATTTCTTCCGCAGGGACAAATGTCGCCTCGACAATCGATTTGCCTGTGTGTGCCTGATATGCCTTCACCGCTCGATAGCCTAAAGCATAACCGGCATAAGCTGGCACCCCTGCTTTTTCCAGACCCATGCTACTCATATCGGCAACGGTATCCCCAAAGACAAAGGCACGCATCCGGTTAAAATCGGTCAGGCCGAGTTCAGCACCAATGATACGCTTCGTCTCTTCCAGTCGGGACTCATCGAAGCGGGTGACATAAAAGCCGACGACTTCTTCACCATACAGCTCCGCAGCGAAGGCCTCCGCCAGCCCTTCGGCGACAATATAATCACCGAGTGTCACACGACCGGGGATGAATGGAAACAGTGTAAAGCGCACATTGTGATGCAGTTCATGCACCGTCGCCCCGCCGATACGCGGCAGATTGTAATCATTCGGCGTGCTATAGCAGGTCATGATATACCCGGGGATGCCGCCAAAACCGGTATATCCTTCGTCATCGCCGCCCCATGCAGGCTTGCGCATTATTGTCAGGCCGAATACGATCTCATCCAGCGGGCCGGACGGAAGACGATCCGCATAGGGTTCGAAAGCGCGACGGGCATCCTCCAGCGCCTGTGCCGGCTTTTCCCACGCGTTGTACTCGTTCAGGATATCGAACACCCGTCGGGTTTCTTCACGCTCCGGCTCAGAAAACTGCTCCGGCGTCATCCCCCACTGGGCAAAAGCCGCCACTGGGTCCTGTCCGCCAGCCATGATCTTGACGACACCGGCGAAGGGTTCCGCGATTTCCTGACGAAAGATCGCTTCGCGGGCGGCATCATCCGGCGCATCGAACATCCGCTGATAAGTGGACTGGGTGTCGAGGATTTTGAATTTCATGATTTTCTCCCTTGTTTCTCCTCATGCACAGGCAGTCTAAACTATCACGCGGCGTGAGGCTCAAGAGGTATTTTCAGAATATGTGCAACATCAGCGCGTCGGAACACGTAAAATAAGACAAAACGCGTTTTGTCCGAAGGATGCAACTCTATGTTTCCGTTAAAAGTCAATCGAAAAATCAGCAGCACGCCGGTCATCACATGGCTGCTGATCACTGCCAACGTGCTCGTTTTCATCTGGCAGACGACGCTGTCGTCCGGTCAGGTCACAGAGCTGTTTCTGACAGCCGGCTTCATCCCGTGTAAGGTCAGCGCAAATTTCTTCACACCCGATTCGTTTCTGACCTTCTTCACCAGCGCCTTTCTGCATGCCGATATCATCCACCTGCTGAGCAATATGCTGTTCCTGTTTGTGTTCGGGCCAGCCGTTGAGGATTATCTCGGCAAGTTCTGGTATCCGGTGTTTTATGCATCAGCAGCCTTCGGCAGCGGACTGCTGCACATGCTGCTGACAGGGACGTGCATCCCGACTATCGGCGCATCCGGCGCGATCATGGGCGTGATGGGCGGCTTCCTGCTGCTGTATCCGGGGACCCGTGTCTCATCGCTGATTCTGCTGGGGCGCATCCCGCTGGGTGTGAAGCATGTACGCTCGCTGTATCTGCTGGGTGTGTTCTTCGCACTGGATCTGCTCAACGGGCTGGTGATCCTGACCAATACCTCGGTACAGCCGGGAGTCGCGGTGTGGGGGCACGTCGGCGGATTTCTGGTTGGCTTCCTAATGGCCTTTGTCGCCATGACGTTCAAGCCGCTGCCACCGGTCGATCCGATTTATCTGGATGAGGACTAGCACCTGTCGAGGATGCCCTGTCAATTGAGGGACATCACCGGATGGGTTATCATAAGGGCGTGCCCGTAAATGGGTGCGCCTTTTTGTTTGATGGTTTTCTGGAAATGGCATGGCGCGGATGATTCAACGGCGGGGGCGGTCTGAACGCGCGCTCTCGACCGAGGTACAGAACCTGACCTTCAACTTCGCGGCAGCACTGCCGGGACGGGCCAGCAGTCCCCATACACGGCGGGCGTACTTCCGCTGGGTGGATACCTTTCTGGCCGATATCGCCGGGATGGAACCGACCGAAGGCCTCAACCGGCAGGTGCGGATGACGATGCTGCCGCTGCGTGTGCTTCAGCAGTCACTGTCTGCGGCACAGTTCCGCGCATGGATGGGGATGCTGGTCGCACGCGGCCATGGCAAGCAGGGGCTGGATCAGGCACGGGCGTCGATTGTCACACTGGCCGATCTGCTGGCCGAGGCAGAATGGATCGACGATTATCTGGCTGCTTCACTGGCGAGGGTGCGTCCGCCGCGTGCCGAGCAGGGACAGCGCCCCGGACGCTGGCTGTCACTGGATCAACTGCATGTACTGATGGACTCCTCACGGCAGATTGCGACCACCGAGCAGCAGGGGGTGCGCAATCATCTGATCACCACCATCCTGTGTACGATGGCACTGCGGCGTGAAGAACTGGCTGTGGCGAAATGGGGCGATCTGAGCATCCAGAATAACCGGCCTGTGATGCAGGTTCATGGCAAGGGCCGCAAAGTGGCGACCATCGATGTCCCGCGCCCGGTGATGCGTGATCTCGACCAGTGGCGAGGAATTGTGGCACGCAGTCAGTATCCGCCGACTAAGGAGTCACCGCTGATACGCCGCCTGTGGAAAGGCGGACGTGTCTCGCGTGGTTCGCTGACTGCTGATGGCATCTGGTGGATTCTTGGCGAGACGGCGGCTTATGCCGGTATCGGTCACGTCGCCCCGCATGACCTGCGCCGTTCGGTAGCGGGGGCACTGCATGAAGCAGGGACGCCGATCGACAAGATCAGCCGACTGCTGCGCCACAGCAACATCGCGGTGACGGAGCGCTATCTGAACCGCCTGCCCAAAGCCAACGAAGGCGCGATCCTGATGAGTGAAGTTTTAGGTTTGAACAACGAGGACTGGCCCGGATTTTATGAGTAACCTGAATGAGCTGGACTGGAACCCGGTCAGCACGAAAACCCTGTTTGAATTACTGGCCGCCCTGCCGGATGAAGACGTATTGAGCGTCTCCGGGGATGCGATTATCCATGCACCGGTGGTGGAAAATGCGGACCATGTACAGCGTGACGGCGTCTTCGTCGCACGGGCTGGCCGCAGTGTCGATGGACACGACCTCATCCCGCAGGCCATCGCCAATGGCGCGGCGGCGGTGATCGGATCGAAGCCGCTCTCCGAACTCGGGGAGATCGGTGTGCCGTATGCGCAGCTTCGCGATCCACAGGCGGCGCTCGGATGGCTGGCGGCAGCCTATTACGATTATCCCTCGCGTGATCTGGTGATGATCGGCGTCACCGGGACAGATGGCAAAACCACCACCAGCACGCTGATTCACAGCATCCTGAAGCTGGCGACTGGTGGTACTGCCGGTTATATCAGCACGATTGCGGCGGATCTGGGCAGCACCACCGCTGATACCGGCCTGCATGTGACAACCCCCAGCGCACCGGATGTCCAGATGTATCTGGCGCAGATGCGTGACAACGGCCTGACGCACTGCGTACTGGAGATGACCAGTCACGGGCTGGCACAGGGGCGGCTGAACGGTGTCGATCTCGACATGGCGGTGATGACCAATGTCACGCACGAGCATCTGGATTATCACGGCTCGTGGGAAAATTACCGCGATGCAAAAGGCATCATGTTCGATCTGCTGTCACGCTCACAGAAGAAATCCGGTGTGCGCGTGCCGCAGGCCTTTGAAGAATCGACACCGGAAGCCCTGATCCCCAAGATCGCGATTGTCAACGCTGATGATGCAAGTGCAGCCTATTTCGCCGCCAAAGCTGCCGATCAGGTGGTGACGTATGGCATCGAAAATGAGGCGGATTTTCGCGCAACCAATATCCGCTACGAACCAGGCAGGACGTTCTTCAACGCCGCCGGGGATGCCTACTTCACCTCACTGGCGGGTGCGTTCAATGTCTATAACTGTCTGGCGGCGATTGCGGCTGCCCGCAGCTACGGAGCAAATCTGGCGACGGTGCAGACTGGGCTGGCGAATGTCAAGTCGGTGTCGGGCCGGATGCAGCGCATTGACGAGGGGCAAAATTTCACCGCGATTGTCGATTTCGCCCATACCCCCAATGCGCTCAAACAGGCGCTGAACGCGGCACGCACCATCCTGCCGGAAGGCAAGCGGCTGATCTCGGTGTTTGGCAGCGCGGGCCTGCGTGATGTCGAGAAGCGGCGCATGATGGCCGAGACGTCACAGGAATACGCCGATTTCACGGTGCTGACGGCTGAAGATCCGCGTACCGAGTCGCTGGATGAGATTTTGCAGATGATGGCTGAAGGCTGCATCTCACGTGGCGGTGTCGAAGGCGAGACATTTATCCGCGTGCCGGATCGTGGACAGGCGATTTACGAAGCGTGTCAGATGGCGCAGGCCGGGGACATCGTGATCGTCTGCGGCAAGGGCCACGAGCAGAGCATGTGCTTCGGCTCGATTGAATATCCATGGGATGACCGCGATGCCACCCGTGCGGCGCTACGTGGGGAACCTCTGCGGACGCTGCCGACAGCGCAGGCGTGACTGTGCTAAAATGTCTCAAAGCGAACAGGTTTATGACTATGGCTATTCAGCAAAAAGTAACCATCCGTGATTTTGAGGAATTTCTCGCATTGTCTGAAAACAATGACCGTCTGTATGAACTGATTGACGGGGAAATTGTCGAGAAAATGCCTACTCAGGAGCACGGATACCTGGCAACACTGATTAGTGCGAAGATTTTCAATTATCTCGAAACGAGTCCAATCGGAATCGTTGTGGTTGAAACCCGTCATCAGATGCCAGACGACGAGCATAACGCATACGTTCCTGATGCTGCTTTCACAGCCAATGAGCGATCCGGCGCACTCGTGATTGAGGGCGCGGTCCCGCAGATGCCGGATCTGGTGGTTGAGATCAAATCACCGAATAATGTTGAGCTGAAGATGCGGAAAAAAGCTCTGTACTATCTGGAGAACGGTACACGGCTGGTCTGGCTGGTCTTCCCACGCAAGAAACAGATTGAGGTCCACACCGCCGAAACGATTGCCATTCTCATCGTTGATGATGTCCTCGACGGTGGTGATGTCCTGCCGGGTTTTACCCTGCCTGTGAGAACCATTTTCGCGAGACAGATCAGCGAGGGTCTATGATATTTTTTGCAGTCCTGCCAAACCACACTAGGGGACATCCCGTTGGATGTCCCCTACTGCGCTTCCGGCAGTGCATTCAACTGATCCAGCCATGCCTCGATCAGTTCCGCGACCACGGCATTCCCACGCGGGTTGAGGTGCATGTCATCGGCATAATAAAGCAGTTCCCCCTGTACGGCATAGCGCTCAGCCTCTGCCTGTAAATCGGGCAGCAGATCGTAACAGGTCAGTTCCAGTTCATCGCACAGCCTGCGCATCGTCTCGCGATTCTCCTTGAACAGCGCAAGCGGTTCATCGCCAAGCGGTTCCGCCGTCACTGTACGGTAGACTTCCTCGCGCACCGGAATCAGAAACACGACAAACTGTCCGCCCCACGCCTCAACTGTCTGTTTGGCATTCAGCAGGGCTTCGCGCGTCATCGGCACACCCACCGAGTTACGCGGATCGGTCATATCCATCGCGACACGTTCATAAAGCTGACCGAATTCCAGCACCGGACTGACGGGTGTCTCATGGATCGGCGCGATATGCTCTGGCGTAAAGTAGAAGCGCTCGAAATCGCTGATGTAAGCCTCTTCTCCGAACAGCGCCGTTTCAATCACCACAAACGCAACCGAATTCTGCCGCAGCCATTGCAGCACAGCCGAGTCCTGTTCGGAGTAATCCGGGACCTGTGGGCCATACTCAATCGGCTGCATCTCGCCGCGTGTCACTGCAAGCTGATAATCCTCATTGAAGTCATTGCCAAACCACTGCCAGATCACCAGCGGCGGTTTAAACGCCTGCCCGAATGTTTCGATAAAGCGCCAGTGACTCATGCTGCCGGTGGAACCCTGCGCCAGATTCATCACCTTCAGGCTGGTGCTTTGCTGAAAGTGTGTCACCCAGCAGTCGGCGTATTCGGTAAAGCAGAAGCTGAACGAATCCCCGACGACGGCTACATCGACCTGATCGCCCTGCTGTACCGGCTCGGTGCGGAATCCCATGCGACTGTTGAGGATCTGAACGGTGCTGACATGGAACACCACCGACTGCTTCGGCCCGTAGAGCGCGTTTTCGATATTGGGGCGCATCATGAAGTTGTGATCGATGTCCATCGTCATCAGCTCGATGCGGTTGATGTCCAGCGATGCGCCTTTCTGCACCCGCTCCGCCGCTAACTGAAGCGCTGGCGGCAGCATCGGGACGGCAAGCCGGAGCACGCCTTCCACCAGCAGCGGCGTGACGATCACCCAGAAGAGGAGCAGCAGCAGCAGATTACGCCATTTACGCATACGAACGGCCCGAATCACATTTTATTGAGAGGCTAATGCGGAAAGTCTACTCGAAATGGACGGTTTTTTTAACCGCTGGCTGCACCGATGGACTGCATGGACTCAAGCTGGTCTTAAATCGTGGTTTCACCGGATTGTTTAAGCTGGTACAATGCCTTCGCTACCAAACCACTGAATATTTCATCTCACAACACAGGAATAAACTGCATGAATAATCAGTCCGCCGCCTCTCCTATTATCGCGCCTCACGGGGGCGTATTGATCGACCGTCTCTATACCGGCGATGCGGCTGCGCCCTATCTGGAGCGCGCTCGTCAGGCGCCGAAAGTCACACTGGGTGAAGTGCAGCTTTCCGATCTCGAACTGATTGCCACCGGTATCATCAGCCCGCTGACCGGATTTATGAACAGCCAGAATTATCAGAGTGTGCTGCACGATATGCACCTGACCAACGGCCTGCCGTGGACCATCCCGGTCACGCTGCCGGTGAACCGCGAAACCGCCGATGGCCTGAAAGAAGGCCAGGATGTCGCGCTGGTGAATGCGGCTGGCGAGATCGTCGGCCTGCTGGAACTGAGCGAGAAGTACACCTATGACAAAGAGGTGGAAGCCGCGCAGGTCTATCGCACGACCGAAGGTTCACATCCCGGTGTGGCCCGCGTCTATGGCTATGGCGAAGTCTATCTGGCCGGTGATATTTACATGCTGGTGGAACCGCAGCCGGATTTCCCGGATATCTACCTGCGCCCAGCACAGACCCGCGCCCTGTTCGCTGAAAAAGGCTGGCGTCGGATTGTCGCTTTCCAGACGCGCAACCCGATCCATCGCGCCCATGAATATCTGCTGAAGGTCGCGCTGGAAATGGCCGACGGCCTGATGCTGCATCCGCTGGTCGGCGCGACCAAGTCCGATGACGTCCCGGCCTCGGTGCGCGTCCAGAGCTACAAGACGGAACTGCAATATTACTTCCCGAAGGACC